>CADEER010000241.1:0-4757 GCA_902826395.1 uncultured bacterium | reverse complement strand
CTCTCGACGTTGTCGATGGCGACCGCCAGTCGCCGGTCGCCAACGATGAGGAGCGCGTAGTCGCGGCTGGCGGGCGAGTCGCTGCGCACCGCGTCGACCGTCGCTGGGGACCGCCGCACCTTTGTCGACCCATGCGATCCATTCCCGGCTGTCATTGGATGTTCACGCGCGAGCTCGAGCCGAGCCTCCCGACCGCAACGGCGTGTGCTCGAGCGCCGAGTCGACGACACTCATACGGATCGTCACAAAACTCGCCGAGCTTCTCGTCCGGCAGTGTTCCCGTTCGCCTTCGCCCCCTCCGAATTCAAACCCTTCAGTGCGCCATCGAGGCGGCCGCTTCGCGCTCCGGCTCGACGCGCGACGACAAGCGCGCCCCGCCTGGCGAGACGATCTCGGCCAGCGACTCCGGCAACGCCGCACCGGCGCCGAGAACTGTCGCGACGTTGCGCTCTGCGAACAGATCGCGATCGCTCGCGCGGTCGGCCGGTCGAGCGCCGCTGCGCTCGACCGCGATGCCGATGACTTGCAGCTTGCGGCCTTCCGGTAGCTTGCGAACTTGCTCGAGTTGATCCCACAGCGCGGCACCCGGCACCGCCTCGACGACGAGATGTGTCGGCCCGAAGATGCGCGTCATCAGCGGCAACTGTCGATAGTCGGAAGCGACCATGGCCGTCGCCCATTCGTCGCGCCGCTCCTGGGCGATGCTCTTCATGCGCTCGATCAGCTCTCCCTGTCGCGAGCACACGAACATCACGCGCGGCTGGTTGAAGCCGATCAATTCGTTCTCCATGGCCCCGTCGCGCGCGGCGCGGAACAGCAGCCGGCAGAAGCGGCGATAGGCGTCGAGCAGCGAATCGTCGAGCGAGCGAATCGAGCCGTCGTTGCACAGGTTGAAGCGCGCCCCCGATTCGGTCTGGCTGAGCGTCTCGCGCACCTGGCGCTCGAGCCGCGCCGCCAGCTCGTGATACGACATCGACTCGTCCGCCGCGGCGCCGGAGCGCGTGTCGCCCTCTTCGACGAAGACGCCTTCGAGCGAGCTGCGCAGAGTCTCGAACATCGCCTCCAGTCCGGCGCGCCCGATGCCTGTTGGAACGGGCGGCGGCGGAAGCTCCTCCGCGGACTCCCACTCGGACTCGAACTCTTCCTCGTCGGCGACTTCGTGCGAGACGCCGTTGGTCGCCGCCGCCATCTCGACGGGCGGCGTCGTGTCGAACGCCTCGACCGCCACTTCCTCGGTTGCGGCTGTCGGCTCGGCGACCGCGGCGGCGCGAGACGACGCGATCGCCTCGTCGATGACGCTGGTCACTCCGGCGGGCGTGAAAGGTTTGGTGATGTAGCTCACGACACTCGGGATGTTGTCGTACGCCTGCCGGATCTCGGCGCCCTTCGCCGAGATGAGAACGACGGGAATGCTCGCCGTCGTCGGATCCTCGCTGAGCTTCTGGCAGACGTCGGCGCCGCGCATGTCGGGCAGGATGAAGTCGAGCAGGATCACCTGCGGTTGAAACTCGATCGCCTTGGCGATCGCTTCGCCGCCGCTCGCCGCGAGCTCGAGGTCGTACTCCGCCGGATCGAGCACCAGCTCCATCGCCTTGCGGATCGTGGCGCTGTCGTCGACGGCCAGAACCTTCGGTCGTTCACTCATCTTCATTCGCCTCGTCTGCCGCGGCCGCTCAGCGCGACCGGCGTTTCCGCTGCTCGACGGCAACGGTCTCCAGGGAAGAGATCATCAATGCGACGCTGCTTTCGGAAAGCCGCTCGGGATAATCCGCCAGATCGCTCTCGACGAAGGACACGCGACCGGCTTCGCGAGAGAGTAGGCTTTTCAGCGCCATGCGCCCCCACTCCGAATCGGCCTGCGCGTCGATGACCCGCCCAGCGGCAACGAAGACGGCGCCGACCGGCGGTCCCTGCTCGCCCGCCACCTGGATCACGCCGCTCGCCCGCTGCGACGCACAGCGCAAGACCTCGCCGACCAGGCGTTCGCTGAGCGACGGCATGGAGCCGTTGGTCGACGCGCCGTCACCGGCACTCATCGCTTTGAGCACGGAGCGCGCCGCGGCAGCGGCCTTGGGACGACCGTTGCGACCGCACAGACGCGAGTAGGCGCGCACACTCTCCTCGCTCGGGCTGGAGCAGATGTCGCGCCACGTGCGCTCGATCTTGTCGTGGCGCTCGGCGTAGGCGCGGGCACGCGACCAGACCGGCTCCAGGGCGGCGCGGCGAGCGCTGCTCAGCAGGCGATGGGGATCGAGAACGACGAGCATCCGGTCGTCCATCTGCACGACGTGTCCGACGGGAATACCACCGTCGCGCACGAGATTGGCGGGCAGCGGCCGGTGTACGTCCAGCGAAAGCTCCTGAACACCCGCCACCTGGTCGATGGCGAGGGCGATCCGGTAGCCGCCGGAGTGTACGATTGCGTAGGCGGCGCGCTCGGGCAGCCCGAGCACGCCGGCGACATCGAACGCGTCGCGCAGGTCGATCGCCACGGCGGGCTCACCGCGATGCAACAGGAACGTGTGCCACGGCCCCTTATCGAGCCGCACACGATGCGTCTCGACGGCCCGCTGCTCGTAGACCGCCTCGACCCAATCCAGGTGCACGCCGAAGAGTCCGTCGTCGACGGCAAACACGAGAACCCTCCCCGTCTGCGCCTGCCGCCCGGGACCGCTCCGCTCTCCCGCGCGTTCGACGGCTCGCTCTGCTGCCAGATCCATCCATAACCTCCAAAAGCCCTGCGGAAAGCGGTGAGATTACCGCACCCCAGCGAATCAAAGCAAAGCGCATGCCACGAACACGCGGCTCCTCGTAAATTCGTGCCGCCGCGGCAAACGACAGTGAGTTTGACGCTTCGAGACCATCTTCCGCCCCCGACGCAGTGCATTCTCGTCGCACCCGCCTGGCGGTTTCGCACGGCAACATGTCACGTCGCGGCGCGCCTGCGAAGGCAGGGCGCAGGAGCCCATCGGGCGCTCGCCCCGCGGCCGCGCCGTTGCGAGCACAGCCGCTGCACCAACCGCGCGGTGAGCGTGCTTGACAATGGAGCGCCGCAGAAACGATAAGCCCGTGATGCGATTCGCGACCCTCGCTCTAGCCGCATTCACTGCTATTCTGCTGTGCGCCTGCGCGCCCTATCCGAAGGTTCCGCTGGCGCCGCCACTGGCCTACGCAGAAGGCGAGAAGGCGCTGGCGCGCGGCGAGCTCGCCGAGGCCGAGAAGCTGTTTCGCGCTTATCTGGCGAGCGACGGTACCAGCTACCGGGCGCGCGCCATGTATCAGTTGGCGCGCACCCAATATCAGATGGAGGACTACGTCGGCGCCAAGCTGACTCTCGACGATCTCGAGACGGAGTTCCCCACCTCCGATTACCGCCAGGTGGCGGCGCTGCGCGGTGACATCGCCTACGCGCTCGGCCGGCCTGTCGACGCCATCGTCCTGTGGGCAAAGGCGTTCGAGAAATCGAATCCCAAGGAAAAGGACGCGCTGCGGCCGCGCATCGGAGAGGCGATGCGCTCACTCGACCCCGACCAGGCGAAAGAGCTGGCCGCGGTCGTCACCGAACCCGAGATCTACGAGATGGCAATCGATCGGCTGGCCGTCTCGACCGGCCAGGCGCCAGGCGACCACGCGGCGCCGGCGGCGCCGGCGGCCAGCGTCGCTCCCGACCAAGTCGCGGACGAGGAGGTCGAACAGGCGGGCGCGCTCGGCGAGGTTGCCGTCGAGAACCGCGCCGATCCCGCCGTCGAACAGGTTGCCCCACCGGCGGCGCCGCCGGTGATCGAGGCGGAGGCGTCGCCCGATTCCGACGCAGCGGCGGCGCACGCCGAAGGCGTCGAGCCGGGTGTGCACATCGGCCCGCGGATCGCCGCACTGCTACCTCTCACCGGTGCCGGGCGCGATGCCGGCCGCGGCGCCCTCGCGTCGATGCGCAATGCGATCGATCCGGCGACGCTACTGGTGCGCGACACCGGCAGCGACCCAGCCGTCGGCGTTCAATTGCTGCGCGAGCTGTCCGCCGATCGCGACGTCATCGCAGTCCTCGGCCCGATGCTGCCTGCCGTCATCGAGGCAGTCCGCCGCGACCCCGCGGCGCAGGACCTGCCGATTCTGCCGCTGCCGATCGGCGGCAGTGCTGCCTCGCAAGCGCGATCACCGGGCGATACCGCGCACGCTCTCGCCGCCCACGCGGTCAACGTGCTGCACGCAAAGCGCATCGGGATCCTGGCACCAGCAGCGGCGAACGCCGCGCCCTTCGAACGGGCGGTAACCGCGCTCGGCGCAACGGTCGTCGGCACGCATATCTACGACGGGGCCGCGCTGGACCTGAACGCGGCGCTGGTCGCGGTGCAAGGTTGGATCGACGGCGGCGGTATCGATGCGGTGTACGTCGCCGACGTCGCACCACGCGCCATTCAGCTCGCCAAGGCGGCGCGCGCGACGGCTCCCCAGGTGGCGCTGCTCGGCGACGCCGGTTGGAACGACGCCGGCGCTCTCGCGGCCGATGCCCCGGCGATCGAAGGAGCCGTCATCGCCGGCGCACCCGCAGCGCCGAGCGCCGCCGCGGCGCCGACCTCGCCGAACGAGACCATCGAGCGCGCCGCCGAGGCGCTGCAGCGCGCCATCGCCCTCGGTCAGACGGGGCGGAGCGAGACGCGAACGCTGCTGGCAAGCATCGCCGGCGGCCAGGTAGACAGCCCACCGCAAACCGTCCTGCTCCGCATCGTCGGCGGCCGCCCCGTCGCGATCCAGTAGCG
>CADEER010000240.1:1605-6466 GCA_902826395.1 uncultured bacterium | reverse complement strand
TGGCTGTCGGGGCGCGACCAGCTCAGCGAGTACACGTTCAACACGCACACGGCCAAGCACTGGTTCTGCAAGACTTGCGGCATCGCGGCGGTATACCGCCCGCGATCGCACCCCGACGGCTACAGCGTCAACGCGCGCTGCCTGGACGGCACGGCATGGCGCGCCCTGCCGATCCGCCCCTTCGACGGCCAGAACTGGGAAGCTGCGCGTTCGACTTTGGATTGAGGGATTTGACGCCAAAGAATGGCGCAGCCGCGATCAGCGCGTACCTTTCTTTCAACACCAAGGCACCAAGCCACGAAGGCACGAAGAGGTGGTCGGGCGGCGAACGATGAAGGTGTCCGCTCACGAGCCCAATGAGAATCGATAACACGCGAATCTTGGACGAAGCGCGAATTTCGGTGAGCGTGAAGCAACCACACTTCAGGAACCGAATTCACTTATGGGCACTACTGCCGATCTGCATCTGGGGTTGGAAATTGGGTACCGGCTTTGGAATCTTCAGTTTGTTGGTCAGCTCTCTCAGTGTATGGGCAACCTGGTGGCTTTGGACGCATGACGCCATCGTCGTCGATGAAGATGGGTGTCATGTCGCACCAACACCGCTACGCCAATACGACCTGCGCTTCGAAGAGATCCGATCGTGGGAATTCAGACCCGCCGTCAACTTGTTCGACTTGAATCTGAGGGTAGGGAAAACCCTGACCATCTGGATTTCGCCTGATGGGGTCGAGGCGCTAGAGGATGCTTTGCTCAAGGCGGGCGTTCCGAGCGAGTTGATCACATGACCGGACGCATCGATGTCGAGGTTCTACCTGGCAACGGCGATATCGGTTCTGGCGAAATCGCCGCCGACGAATAATAGCTCCTGCTTCGCCAGCCTGGCCGCTGCGTAGCTCAGACAGTCGCCGAAGTTGAGGCGCGCGGCGTGGCGGCCTTTGCCGTAGCGGATGTAGGCGTCGTGTGCGGCGCGCCAGTGTTCAGCGCCGAAGGGGATCGGCTCAATGCGAAACTCCTGGATGAAGCGCTCCAGCAAGCCGCGGGCATCGCGCTTCAATCGCGCCGACAGCACGATGCACGTCTCCGCCAGAGTCGGGGCCCCCGCGGCGACGACCGGCGCTGTGGCCAGACGGTCGAGCAACTCTTCGAAACCCTCCTCGCGAAACACGACCGCCACGATCGCCGACGTGTCGACGATCATACGCCGTCCGATCCGTAGCCGAGGATGCGCTCCTCTTCCGCGCGCGAGAGTCGCACGCCGATCAGATTCTTCGGTATCTGATTCCACACCTCGGAGTCGAGGAATCGCTCCAACTCGACGCGCCGGTCCTGCTGCACACCGCGCATCTCCAACCTCGCCTTGCGCTCCTCGAGCGCCCGGCGAATCGCCTGCGTCTTGCTCTCTCGCGCGAGGGCCGCTACCTCGCCCGCCAATCGCTCGACCTCGGGGTTCTTGATGTTCAGCGCCATGCGGCGAGCCTAGCCCCGGGGGTGGAATCCAGCAACTAATCTACCAGGGTGTAAGGAATGTTTATCCGCTCTCAGTCGGGCCCCGGGGATGACTGCTGAGATGCGGCTTCTCACGGAAGGCGAGGCGAGGCAAAGGCGAGGCGAGGTGATTCTGAAGGCCCCTCGCCTCGTCTCGCCTTCGCCTCGCCTTGGGAAGCCTGCGCATGACCGCGCCAAACGCGTTGATTCCCCTTTTCGATCAGAGGTAGATTGCCCGGGTGAAAGAGGCCAGGCTGACGATCTTTCCGGACCCGCTGGAGTACCGGTTCGCCGCATCTCCCGCGGCCCACACCTCCAGGCCGGCGCCGCTCGACGAGGTTCTCGCCCTGGCGCGGCGCCTCGATGTCGAGCGCTGCCAGCGGCTGGTGATCGGCGGCGGCTCGCCGCTCAAACATCCGGAATTCGTCGATCTGGCCGTCTCCCTGAAGCGCATTGGGTTCAAGCGCCTCGCCCTCGAAACCGACGCGGCGCCACTGGCGCGGCGCGGCGCCGCCCAGCTCCTCAAGCGGCTCGGGTTCGAGGAGTTGTTCGTGGTGATGGGCGGATTGCACGAGTCCGTGCACGCCGCGGTCATGCAAGACGCCAGCGACGTTCGCACGGCGCTCGAAGGGCTGGCGCGCGCCGCCAAGGCCGGCGCCGAGGGACCGCGCGTCTACATGGTCCTGCCGCTGCTGCGCAGCAACGTCGACGACCTCGACGGCCTGGTCGACTGGGCGATCGGCCTCGGCGGCATCCGCGGCGTCCTGCTTTCGCTGCCGGAGATCGACCGCGTTCCGGCCGAGCAGCGCCACCACTTGCTGCCCTACTCCACCCAGGCGGCGGTCGCGGCGCGGCTGTTCCGCAACTGCCAGGGTCACAACGTCGAGTACGGCTTCACCAGCAAGCGCGGCATCCTGCCCTGCGCGGCGGGCGACGCGCTCGAGCGATTCGCCACCGTCTTCTACGACCGCTCCGAGTTCTTCAAGCACGCGCACCAGAACGGCGACGGCGAAGAATTTCGCCGCGTCGACGCCTGCGCCGATTGCTCGCTGCTGCACAGTTGCAAGGGCGTCGAGGCGAGCTACCTGGAGCTGTTCGGCGCGGACGAGATGACGCCGGTGCCGCTCGAGACGTCGATGAACTGGAAGCTGCGGCGCATCAACCGCCTCGAGGATTTCGAGTACCGCAACATCTCGCCGTTCCAGAACGAGTCGCCGGTCAATCCGCGCGGCCTGATCCGCATCAACGGGCACTGCAACATGTCGTGCTCGTTCTGCTTCGTCGATCGCACCGCGCCGGACTTCGAGTTCGAGCAACTGTCCGGCGAGATCGACGCGATGGCGAAGAACGGCACCAAGCACCTCGTGCTGTCGGGCGGCGAGCCGACGCTGCACCCTCGCCTCGCCGATCTGATCCGCCACGCCAAGAGCCTCCGCGTGTTCGACGTCATCGAGATGCAGTCGAACGGCGTCAAGTGCGCCGACCTGCCGTACGCGCGCGAGCTGGTCGAAGCCGGTCTGCAGAAGGTCACGTTCTCGCTGCACAGCGTCAACGCCGAGCACTCCGACGAGATCACCCGCCTGCCCAACGCGTTCGGCAAGACCATGCAGGCGATCCACAACTTCCGCGAGCTCGGCGTGCTGACCCAGATCGCGCACGTGCTCACCAAGGTGAACTACAAGGAGCTGCCCGACACGGTGCGCTTTCTGCGCAACGAGTTCCCCGCCGAGGGCGGTCATCTCAGCATCTGTCTCGCCATCGCGCAGGGGATCAGCGATCTGGTGTTCCAGTGGGTGATCCCGACCTTCAGCGAGATCAAACCGTACGTTTCGGACGCGCTCGACTTCTGCCTCGACAACGAAGTCGGCTTCGGCGGCATGATCGGTCAGGGCGGTTATCCGCCGTGCATGCTGGGCGGCGACATCCGCTACTACGAGGGCGTGCTCGACAAGGTCTTCAAGAGCGACGATTCGTCGTCGCAGTTCTACAAGCCCGAGAAGTGCAAGGAGTGCAGCTTCGATCCGTACTGCCTGGGGCCGCGCCGTTCCTACGTCGAGCACTACGGCGAGGACGAGATCGTGCCGTTCCGCGCCGACATCCCCGCGCCCGGCCGCCGCACCGCCGCCGGCGCCGCCGATGCATCGTCGGAGGCGGCGATGCAAACGGTCAGCCGGAGCGCGCCGCGCCCTCCGATCGGTGCATCGAGTGCCCGCGAGGTCGAGTAGCGGCTGCGGCTGGCATGACGCTGCAGCGCGATTCTCATGAGTAGCTCGGCCGCTTCGCCGGCGCGCAAGACGCAGCGCTCGGCCCTGATCCACGCCGGCGGCTCCTGCGATCTGCGCTGCGCCGTGTGCGACTGCGAGTCGCCGCCGTCGCCGCCGGACGACCTCGAGCGCGCGCTGCGCGGCGGCGGCGCGCGTCTGGTGATCCGCGGCGCCACCGAGAGCAGCATCAAGATTGCCGCCATCGCACGCCGCGCGCGCGACGAGGGCTACGCCGAGATCGTGATGCGCACCAACGCCGTCTGGTGCCGGACTCCCGAATCGGCGGCCGCCTACGCGCGTCTCGGCGGCGACACGGTGCTGGTGCCGCTGTTCTCGCAGATGCCCGCCGTGCACGATCGCGTCGCCGGACAGGCCGGCGCGCTGCAGGCGGCTCTGACGGGCATGCGCCACCTGGCGGAGGCGGGGTTGGGCATCGAGATCGAGGTGCCGATCCTGCCGACGCGGCTGCAGAACCTCTGCGACGTCGTGCGCCTGGCGCGGCGCGCCGTGCCCGCGCTGCGCGCCGTGCGCTTCTTCCTGCCGCACGGCGCGATCCACAAAGTTCTGGCGCCGCCGTCGTGGAGCGAAGCCGGCCCGGCGCTCGCCGCGGCGATTCAACTGTGCCGCGAGCTCGAGGTGCGCGCACGACTCACCGCCGACTCGGGCGTGCCGCTGTGCGCGCTGCGCGACTTTCCCGATCTCTACGATGCCTACTCGCTCAATCCGAAGGCGCGCTCGTCGACCCGCGGCGGCTCGACACTCGGCGAGGTCTGCCAGACCTGCGAGGTGCGCCGCCAGTGTCCCGGCCTGACTCCGTCGTATCGCGCGGCCAACGGCGAGGCGGGGATCCAGGCGTACGACCATCGGCCGAGCCTGATGTACGAGCAGCGCACGACGCGACGCCGGGTGTGGACCGAGGAGCAGCGCGCCGCGGCGTCGAAGGCGAACCTCTTGGTGCTGCGGCCGACCGTGAACTGCAACCAGGATTGCACCTTCTGCAGCGCCAACGAGACATCGAACAACGTCTGGACCAGCCACGAAGAGATGATGCGCGCCATCGCCCGCGGCGCGCGCCGCAATCTGAAGCGGATGTCGTTCTCGGGCGGCGA
>CADEER010000240.1:0-1505 GCA_902826395.1 uncultured bacterium | reverse complement strand
CTCAACCACGTCATCACGGCGCGCAACTACCCCTACCTGCGCGAGTACGTCGAGTTCGTGCACCGCGAATTCGGCGGCCGGGTGAAGATCTCGTTCGCCTTCGTCACGCCGCAGTTCAAGGCGCTCGACAACATAGAAGTCATGCCGCGTCTGTCGGTCGTGATGCCGTACCTCAAGCGCGCGATGTACCGGGCGGTCGAGATAAGGCAGCCGTTCAGCATCGGCTCGCGGCAGGGGATTCCGTTCTGCTTCCTCGACGAGTTCCGCGCCTGGTCGGACGGCTGGGTGCTGTCGAATTCCGCCCTCTCCGAAGACGCGCCGCAAAAGCAGCGCGACGCCGTCTGCGACGATTGCCGGTTCTCGAATCACTGCACCGGCCTGTGGCGCCCGTACGCGGCGCAGTATGGTTTCGCCGAGCTGCGCCCCGTCCCCGGCACCAAGCTCACCGACGCGGAGGTGCGGACGATCAACACCGGCACCATGCCCGAACCGTGGGGCGTGCCGCTCTCGTTCGACGACGTGCCGGAGATCGTGCGCGAACGCGCCCTCGAGACCGGACCGCCGGAGATCGCCACGCCGTCGCTGGCCGAGCACCTACCGGTCTTCGTCGCCCATCGCACGCGCCCGCTGCGCCTGGCGATGCTGGGCAGCGGCCGACAAGCGCGGCGGCTGGCGCGCGGCGCGAGCGCCGTCGCCGGACTGTCGATCGATGCGGTCGCGTCGCCGCACGCGCCGCAGGCCGACCTCAGCGACTTCGGCAACTGCCCGGCCTACTCCGACGCCGCGGCGGCGATCCAGGACATCCGCCCCGAAGGAGTGATCATCGCCGCCGCCACGGCGGCGCACGACGAGCTCGCGCGTCTGGCGGTGGCGAGCGGTGTGCCGGCGCTGATCGAGAAGCCGCTCGCCGCGTCGCTGGCTCAAGCGGAGGCACTGCGCCAGGCGATCGCCGATGCGAATGCGCGCGTCGCCATGGCCCACAACTCGCTGCACGCGCCCGGTCTCGACGAGGTCTTCGCCAAGCAATGGCAACGCCCCACCGCCGCCTATGTCATGCGGCGCACGCCCGGCAGCCCCGACGCGATGCGCACCTGGAACCGCTCGTTCCTCTACGAGACCGTCTATCACCTGGTGGCGATCACCGGCCGGGTCTGCGGCGGCGGCGCGGCCGAAGTGAGCATGGCCTCGTACCGCGGCGAGGCGCGCCCCGAACAACTCCGCATCCGACTCGCCTATGCCGGCGGCACCGCCGATCTGACCATGGACTTCACCGCCGCTGTCGAAGAGGACTCCCTGTCGGTCGCCGAGCACGGCCACCCGGCAAGCGAGGTCCGCTGGCGGCGTCAGGGACCGTCGATCACGATCACCGACGCGGCGGGTACGCGACAGGTCGAGCGGCGCGGCAACGACGTCCAGCGCATGCTGGCGGCCTTCCGCGACTTCGTCCTCGGCGACGCCGAGCCCGCGGCGACCGTCGACGAGGCGATCGACATCATGCGCACGGC
>CADEER010000239.1 GCA_902826395.1 uncultured bacterium | reverse complement strand
GCCCGAGCGATACGGTGAGCTCTTCCGGCACGCTGTGCCGCGCCGGTTCGGGCGATTCGTGCGACGTCGACGAGACGTGCACGGGTACGGCCGATCAAGCTTGTCCGGCCGACGACGCGCCGGGCAACGCCGGCGACGTCTGTAACCCCGGCTCCGGCGATCTGTGCGACGTCGACGAGACCTGCACGGGTACGCCGGGCGCCGCTTGCCCGACCGACACGGTGGCTTCGTCGGGCACCGTCTGCCGCGCCGGTTCGGGTGACTCGTGCGACGTCGACGAGACGTGCACGGGCACGGCCGATCAAGGTTGTCCGGCGGACGACGCGCCGGGCAACGCCGGCAACGTCTGCCGCACCGGCTCGGGCGATTCGTGCGACGTCGATGAGACGTGCACGGGTACCCCGGGCGCTACGTGTCCGGCCGACGATGCGCCGGGCAATGCGGGCAACGTCTGCAACCCCGGCTCGGGCGATCTGTGCGACGTCGACGAGACGTGCACGGGTACGCCGGGCGCGGCTTGTCCGAGCGATACGATCGCCTCGGCGGGCACGCTGTGCCGCGCCGGCTCGGGCGACTCGTGCGACGTCGACGAGACGTGCACGGGGACGGCCGATCAGGGATGTCCGGCGGACGACGCGCCGGGCAACGCCGGCAACGTCTGCAACCCGGGCTCCGGCGATCTCTGTGATCCGGATGAAACGTGTACCGGCACGCCGGGCGCAGCTTGCCCGACCGACACGGTAACGTCCGCGGGTACGTTGTGCCGCGGCGCGACGGACGTCTGCGACGTCGACGAGAACTGCACCGGCAACGCCGACGAGGCATGTCCGGTCGATGGCTTCGAGTCGGCGTCGACCGAATGCCGTGCGTCGGTGGGCGATTGCGATGCGGCGGAGAACTGCACCGGGACCGGTGTCGCCTGTCCGCCCGACGTGGTCGCCTCTGCCGGCACCGAGTGCCGCGCCGAAGCGGATGTCTGCGACGTCGCGGAGGAGTGCGACGGCGTTTCCGGTGTCTGTCCGACCGACGGCTTCGTCGCCGCCGGCACCGAGTGCCGCGGCTCGGCGGGTATCTGCGACGTGGCCGAGGAGTGCACGGGTTCGGGGGCGGCGTGTCCGGGCGATGGATTCGCCGCGGCTGGCACCGAGTGCCGCGCCAGCACAGACGACTGTGACGTCGCCGAGGAGTGCACGGGATCGGGCGCGACCTGTCCGAGCGATGGCGTCGCCTCGTCGGGCACTCTGTGCCGCGCCGCGGCCGGTGCTTGCGATGCCGCCGAAACTTGCAACGGCTCGCTGAAGGCATGCCCCGAGGACGGCGACCTGCCGAACGAGACGGTGTGCAATGACGGCAACGGGTCGACGAGCAACGACCAGTGCCGCATGGGCGATTGCGTCGGCAACTACCCGCTCGATCCGTTCAAGTGCTACCGGGCGAAGGACCTGCGCAATCCGAAGTTCCAGAAGGTCATCTTCCCCGACGTGACGGACGAATTCCTGACCTCGGTGAACAGCCAACTGAGCAAGCCGGCGCTGCACTGCACGCCGGCGTCGGTCGACGGCAGCATCGTCAACAACCCGAGCGACGACCTTGTCTGCTACGCGATCAAGCGCGAGAAGCTCGAGCCGCGTCGCCAGTTCGAGGCGACGGACCTCTTCGGCACCATCCAACTGGAAGCCGTGCAGGCGAAGTACTTCTGCATGCCGTCCAGCACCATGGTGATGCCGTAACACCACCGCGACGGCGGGGCGTGCCGCGAGAGGCAGCCCCGCCGTCGCCGTTTCTGATCGAGGCGCGTGAACCGTGAACCGTGAACCGTGAACGGAAGCCTGTCCCACGGTTCACAGTTCACGGTTCACGAACTGCATCACTGCTGTCGGCCTGCGCTCTCCGAGCCACGGCTCTCGATCCCGCCGCCGTAGACCTGCCCCGCCATTCGGACTAGACGCAGGGGGCTCATGGGGCGCGCCAGCAAACGCAAGCAGGAACGCGAAGCCTCGCCCGCGCCGGTAGGTGCAGCGCGGCGCAGGACGCCTTCACGCAGGCCGCGCCCTACGCTGCCGTCGGCCGCTGCGCTGGGCGGCGCGCTGCTGGTCGTCGCGGCGGGCGCCGCCGTCTATGCGAACAGCTTCGCGATCCCGTTTCTCTTCGACGACTTCTTCGCCATCGTCAGCAATCCGAAGGTGCGCTCGCTCGAGCCGGTGTCGCGCTTCTTTACCCAGTCGCGCGGCCTGCCGCACCTGCTCGACGCCCTGAACTATCACTGGGGCGGCGAGGACGTCTGGGGTTACCACCTCGTCAACGTCTCGGTGCATCTGATCAACGCCCTGCTCGTCTACGGACTGGCGCTGCTGACGCTGCGATTGCCCGTGCACGAGGGGCGTTACGACTCTCGCGCCCGCCCGCTGGCGACGGCGATCGCCCTCGTCTTCGTCCTGCACCCGCTGCAGTCGCAGGCGGTCAGCTATATCGTGCAGCGCGCCGAAAGCGTCGCGGCGATGTTCTATCTCGCCGCGGTGCTGATCTATGCCGCCGGACAATCCGGCCGCATCCGGTTGCGCGGCGTGGCATTGGCCGTGGTCGTACTGGCCCTGGGCTTCCTCGGCATCATGTCGAAGGAGACGGTGGCCTCGCTGCCGGCGGCGCTGATCGTCTACCACCTCTGCTTTCTGCGCCGCGAAGGCGACACCACGGGCGACGAGGCAGCGGGCCGCGGCGATTGGCGTTTGGCCCTGCTGCTCCTCCTGCCGCTCGCATACGGCATCTATCTGACGCGCCACTTCCTGCTTCCCGGTTTCGGCGACGACCCCAACCAGAGCTCGTGGATGTTCATCCCCACCGCCGGCATGGGCATCGAGGGCATCACGCCGTGGACGTATTTGATCACCCAGTTCGGAGTCATCGTCTGGTATCTGCGTTTGTTCGTCCTGCCGACGCACCTGACCTTCGACTACGGGTGGCCGTTCGCCAGCAGTTTCTGGTCGGCCGAGGTTCTCGCGCCGCTGGCCCTGTTGGCCCTCCTGGTCGCGGCCGCGGCGCTCGCGTATCGGCGCTACCGCTGGATCACCTTCGCGGTCGCCTGGACGCTCGTCACGCTGGCGCCGTCGTCGAGCATCATCCCGATCAAGGACGCGGCGTTCGAGTACCGGATGTACCTGCCGATCGTAGCGCTGGCGATGCTCTGCGTCGTCGGCGTCAGCGACCTGTCGCGGCGCGCCGCCGGCGGCAGATCGGCCACGGCTGACCGCGCCGCGGTTGCGCTGATCGCGCTCTGGTTGATCGCGCTCGGCCTCGGCACCGTGGTGCGCAATCAGACGTTGGCCGACGAGCTGTCACTGGCGCGCGACTCGGCACGCAAGGCGCCCGACTTCTGGCGCAATCAGTTCGGCCTCGGCTCGGCGTTACTGGAGGTCGACGATACCGCCGGCGCGACCTCCGCCTTCGAGCGCGCCATCGAGCTCGGCCCGCAGCAGTACACGGCGCGGATCATGCTCGGCGATCTCTATTCGCGCGTCGGCCGGCTCGACGAGGCGGAGGAAGTTCTGTTGCCCGCCACCGACGCGCGCGAGGAGAGCGTCTCGGCGGCGGCCTACCGGCAGCTCGGCTACGTGTACAAGGCCAAGGGCTATCCAGACGCGGCGATCGGCATGTTCGAGGAGGCGGTGAAGCGCCGGCGCAAATGGCGCCAGCTCCACCTCGAGATAGCCCGCCTGCTGCGCCACTCGCGTCGCTACCACGACGCCGCCTTCCGGATGAATCGACTGGTCGGCATGGAGCCGGCGTACGCGGAGCGCCTGGGCGACGAGCTGGCGCGCACCAATTTGATGGGCGGCGTCGAGTCGTTCGAGAAGGGCGAGGTCAAGTTCGCGGTCCACATGCTCACGATCGCGATGGAGAGCCCGAAGACCCTGGCCGCGGCCTCGCGCTATCTCGCCTTCGTCGAGTCGACCCTCGGCAACCGCGACCGCGCCATCGAGCTACTCACCGACCTCGAGCGCCGCGACCTCCTCAGCGCCGACGCCCGCAGCGACCTCGAACGCCTGCGCGCCGGCGGAGACATCACACCGCCGCTGAAAAGCTCCGCCTTCTAAAAGCCTTCACCACAGAGGCACAGAGACACGGAGGAGTGCGGTCTCGTGCTTGAAGCAGTAGAGCTTCATCGGAACAAGAATCCTTTCTTGTTCTCTGTGCCTCCGTGTCTCTGCTTCGAAAATTCCCTGAATGAACCAGTGAGATGGATCTGGGATCGCAATTTAGCGCTGTCCTTTGCGGCAACGTACCTATCCGTCCCGGCGGTGGCGTCTTCGTATGGCGCGAAGCGCGACGGGGACTGTGGTGAAGAGTTTTTTGTCTGACCGCGGCTACGTCGTCAGGTTGCGGATCAGTGCCGACTCGAAGTCGCTGATCTGCACCGACAGCACGGACTCGAACGCGGCGTCGAGGGGCTTGCCTTCGCCGGCGTGGCGCAGCAGCTCGACGAGGCGGCGGTCGCCGTACTCCTCGAGGATGTGGCGCACCGCCAGGTAACTCTGGGCGTAGGCGACTTGCACGCGGTCGGCGGGCAGGCGGGTGAAGCTCGGCTCGAGATCGGTGAGGGCGAACAAGCGCTGGCCGGCGATGATGCCGTGCGCCCAGTCTTCGCGGTCGCCTTCGTGCTCTTCCTCGGCCCAGATGGCGAGGCCCTCGTTCAGCCACACGGGAATGTGGCCACCGCTCAACTGGGTCACAAGGACGTGCCCGTACTCGTGGCGCAGAGTGCGCTGCAGCAGGTCGCCGCCGGCGGTGATGCCGCGCACCGGCAGCTTGATGCGGCCGTCGTAGACGCCTCCCGTCCAGTCCGGGGTCTGCGTCACCGTGTGGAAGTCCTCGCTGGCGTAGAGCACCACCTCGGTCGGTATCTCGGGAAATAGGTCGAGCTTGCGGCCGACGGCGAAGTAGGCGTCTTCGAGCACCGACGAGACGATGTGCGCCGCTTCGCGGTCTTCGCCCCCGGCGAACGACAGGCGGAAGTGCGGCGTGCTGATCTCGACAAAGTCCCACTCGGCGTCGAGCTCGCGCTCGAGGCGGCCGAGCATGGCGTCGAACTCCGGCCCCGCGGCGCCGATCTCTCTGGCGCGCTGGAACATGGCGACCGCGCCTTCGCGGTCGCCGCGCTCGCGGTAGACGCGCCCGAGCGAGATGAACGCCATCGCGTCGTGCGCACCTCGATCCATCGCGAGACGCAGTGTCTCCTCGGCGTCGTACCACTCGCCGGCGCGCTCCTGGGCGATGCCGAGCAGCGACAGCAGGTTCGGATCGTCGCTGTGACCGACGGCCTCGTTGAGCAGACGGATCGCCTCGTCGGGCCGGTCGGCGTTGATCTCCGCCACCGCCCAGTTGCGCAACACCGTCACCAGGTTGGCGTAGAGCACGTCGTGGTGGGGAGTTTGGCGGATCGCATCGCGCAGCTTCTCGACCGCGGCTTCGAACTCGCCTCTCGCGTTGAGCTCGACGGCGGCGTCGTTGAGCGGATTCCTCTGCAGCGGCAGCGCGGCCGGGGCGCCGATGTCGGCGGCGATCGCCTCGGGGGCTACCGGCGGCAGTGCCGGTCGATTGACTTGCACCCAGCGCGCCGCCGCCAGGGAACAGACCAGCAGTCCGCCGAGGATCAGAGCGCGCGTTGCCGAGAACTGCGGCGGGGCGTCGGCGGCGGGAGACGGCGCCGCGGCCGACTCGTCGCTGCTGCTGGTCAGTCGCACCTGCGCGCCGCGCTTGCGCAGCTCGGCACACAGCTCGAGACCGACGTCGTGGTCGAGATTCGAGATGACGACGTGCGGCAGCGGCGTATCGCGGTGCACGTCGGCGGCGCCGAGCTCCGGCGGCAGACGGCGCAAGAAGGCGATGGCGCGCTCCCTCGCGAGGTCGTTGCGGTAGCCGAGAAGAACCAGCTCGAAAGTCGTCACGGCACTCTGCTCAAGGACGATTCACCACAGAGACACAGAGAACACAGAGATCTCGCACTCGAATCCGGGGATGTGCCTTTGCTCGCGATGTTTTCAATTCTAGAAGGAGTTGCAGCAATCGGCTGATTCAGTGACGCGAGCGATGGGTGCCGCTCGAATCAGGCACAGAGATCTCTGTGTTCTCTGTGTCTCTGTGGTGAAAAAGATCAGTGCATGACTTTGGGGATGTCGGTCGCTTCCTTGATCTCGCCGTACGAGGCTTCGTAGCGGGCGACGTTTTCCTGTAGCGCCCGCAGGATGCGCTTGGCGTGCTCGGGCGAGGTGATCACCCGCGATCGGAGGGTGGCCACCGAGCGACCGCGCTCGGCCCGCTGCGGCTGCAGGAACATGAAGTCGAGAATGAACTCCTCCTTGCGGTGGGTGATCATCATCAGATTCGAGTAGACCCCCTCCCCGCTCTTCGGGTCGATCTGCACCGCGATTTGCTGTTCACCGCCACCCTGCTTCTCATCGTCCGCCATTTTGGTTCCCTGTCTTTGCGAGGGCCCGATGGTACCCGTCGGGCATCGCTGGCGCCATCGCGATCCCTCGGCGCTATGGCTGGCCGTCCCCCTCCTT
>CADEER010000238.1 GCA_902826395.1 uncultured bacterium | reverse complement strand
CGACCCTACGTCAAACACCTCTCCAACGGGAGAGGTCGGTCCTGAGCGCAGGCAATCCACCCTCACCCGCGCTTCGCGCGGCCTCTCCCACAGGAGACTGTCGGAAAACGAAGATTCGTGACCGTACACGTACTCGTACCCGTACTCGTACACGGAGGTTCCTGCAGAGTTCTGGCGTTGATCGTGTACGGGTACGGGTACGAGTACGTGTACGGGAGATAATCGACAGTCCCCTCAGGGAGAGCCGATTCCCAGCTACGCCGTCAAACGCTGCAGCAGGGTTGCGGCGTCGGCGCCGCGCTCGGCCTTGACGTCGACGTTGAAGCGCCGCCGCGGATCCTGATCGCGACAGAGCTGACGCGGCGCGCCGGCGTACAGACGATCGAGCAGGCCCGTAAGCACGGGGGCAAACGCCGCCTCCGTCGCGCCGTCGTTGGGAGCGAGCAGCCGATCGTTGGCGAAGATCTGCAGCTCGTCGCCGCGCAGTTTCACGCCGCCGAGCGAGGCTTCGCCCTCGAGCAGCGCGGCGGCGCGCAACGCCGCGGCACAGACCGCACGCACGCGCTGGTCGAGATCACCGGCCAACGCCTGCTTGCGGTAGTACAGCACACCGGGTCGACCGCCGTTCAAGTCGACCGCGTAATTGCCCTCGTGAGCGATCAGCATGACGCCAGGACCGTCCGGCACGTGGGAGTAGTCGGCGATGTCGATCAGCATACCCTCCACCGCGGCGGTCTGGATCCAGCGATGAAACACCGGAATGACCGCGTCCAGCGGCGGAGTCTCGCTCAAGTAGAACTTCACACCGATGCGCTGCAGTCCGTCGACGTCGGTGTGGCCACCCATCTCGCGTCCCATGCCGCTCAGAGCTCCAGGGTGACGACCGTGCTGGTCACGCCTTCGGCGGCGCCGCCCTGCGCGGTGCTGCCTTGCGCCGCCAGCTTCGCCGAACAGGCGTGGCAAGCCTCGACGAAGAGACTCGCCTCCTCGACCAACTGTCTGCCCGCGGCCGTGTCCGTAGGCTGCTCCTTCTGCTCGTGGCGGCGGAACAGGTACTGCCCGAATCTGCCGCCGCCGAAGCGGTCGAAGAAGATCTCGGTGTCGTAGTAGCGCTGTTTGAACTCGGCGACGATCTGGTCGGGATCGTCGGTGATGTCGAGGAAGCGCATCTTCACCAGCGCCTTCGCTCCCTGCAGCATGGCTTGGTACGACTTGTCGGCGACCGCAGTGAAGTCGCCGTTTTCGAGCGCCAACTGGCTGTCGAAGACCATCGCCTCGGCGAGCGACAGATCGGAGTCGACCAGGGAGACGACCTCGCCGGCACACTCGCCGGTGCCCATGTCGCCGATCGTGAACTCACGCGGATCGCCCCAGTCCGAGTAGAACGACGCGTCTTCCTCGCGCGCCGGCACCTTGGTGAACGGCGCCAGCTTGTCCTTCAGCGCCTTCTTGCCGACCCGCTGCGTGTATTCCTGGAACGTCTCCTGCCCCTGGCGCTCGCGCAGATACGCGTCCGTCATCGCCGTCACGACGTCGGGAATCCGCTTCGACGGGACGGCTCCGATCGGCAGCCCGTACGAGCCGCCGTTGTCGACCCACTTGCCGCCGACAACCACCTGGAAGTGGGGAACCGTGTAACCGCCGACGTTGCGGCTGACCCCGTAGAACCCGAGGTCCGAGATGTGGTGCTGGCCGCACGAGTTGAAGCAGCCGCTGATCTTGATGCGCATGTCGCGCACCGCCTTGTCGAGCTCCATCGCCTTTGCCGCCAGGCGCGACTGCAGTTCGCCCGCCAGGCCGCGCGACGAGGCGATGCCGAGCTTGCAGGTATCGGTGCCGGGGCAGGAAACGACGTCGACAATCGAGCCGGCGCCCGGCGCCGACAAGCCGAGTGCGCGCAGCTCTTCGTAAAGCTGCGGCAGATCGGCCTCGCTCACCCAGCGCAGGACGATGTTCTGCTCGACCGTCGTGCGCACCGACTCGCCGACGTAGCGCCGCGCGATCGCCGCCAACTCGCGCAGTTGATGCGACGTGATGTCGCCGAGCGGCAGAGTGACCGCCGCCACGCAGTAGCCGGGCTGTCGCTGCCGGTAGACGTTGGTCTCGCACCAGGCGTCGAAGCCCTCCGGACGCGCGGCGCCGTTCAGCGACGCGCCGACCTTCAGAGGCTTCTCTCCGTGCGACGGCAGCTCATCGAGGTAGGCCGCCCAACGGTCGTCGTGCGGCAGCTTGGCGCGTTCCTCGAGCACCAGGCGCTTGAACTCTTCCATGCCGAGGTTCTTGACCAGAAACTTGATGCGCGCCCGGGCGCGGTTGCGCTTCTCGCCGAGGCGGGCGAAGACGCGCGAGATCGCCTGCGTGATCGGCAGGATCTCGTCTTCGCGCACGAACTCGTCGAACAGGACCGCGTCGTACGGTACGGCGCCGAGTCCGCCGCCGACGTAGAGCTCGAAGCCGCGCACCGTCTCGCCGTCGATCTCGCGCGTCACCGCGATGGCGCCCATGTCGTGCATGTTGACCAGGCCGCAGGCGTGCTGCCGGCAACCCGAAAAGGCGATCTTGAACTTGCGCCCGAAGTCCTGCACGTCGGGATGGCCGAGCAGGAACTTCATGCTCGCGTTGGCGTACGGCGTAACGTCGAAGGACTCGTCGCGGCAGACGCCGGCGAGCGGGCAGGCCGTGACGTTGCGCACCGAGTTGCCGCACGCCTCGCGGGTCGTGATGCCGATCGCCGCCAGCCGCCGCAGCAGCGACGGCGTGTCGTCGAAATGGACGTAGTGGAGCTGGATGTCCTGGCGCGTCGTGACGTGGCAGATGCCGTCCGAGTACTCCTCGGCGAGATCCGCCAGCACGTCCATCTGATCCGGATTGAGCCCACCGAAGGGAATCTTGATGCGCTGCATTCCGGGCGCGTCCCAGATCGTGTCCGGCCCCTTGGTGAGCGCCCCGTTCGGATAGGCGAGCGCCTTGGTTCCAGTGCCGTCGTTGCGCTGCCCGTTGTCGTAGCGCTGCCCATAGGCGCCGCGTCGCAGCCGCGTCTCGGCGAAGAGCTTCTCCTCCACCTTACCCTGGCGACGGAGCTCCATCTGGTTCTCGAAGAGGTCGATCTCCGTTGCCCAATCGGCGGGCATGCGTCCTTCGAGCTCGTCTTTCCAAGTCTTCATCGGGAGCCTTTCGAGAGAAGGGAACGCATGCCGCGCCCCATCCCCTACTCAATGAGTCGACGATATTAGCAACACGCATCGCGCCAATGAAAGGCACCCCCGCCGCTCAGCTTTTCTCCTCGTACAGCTTGATGGTGCAGCCCAGGGCCTTGGTCTCGGCGGGATCGGGCTTCGCGCCGCCGGCCACTGCCTTGATCGCGTCGGCGAGAAAGCGCGACTCGACCTTGCTCTCGTCCTGGGCGTTGTCGTCGATCGTGCCGTGGTAGGCGAGCTTCCCGGCGGCGTCGAAGAGAAATACTTCCGGCGTCCGCTCGGCGCCGAAGGCGCGCGCCAATTGCGAGCCGGTGTCGACGACGTAGGGAAATCCGAACTTCTGGGTCGCGATCTGCTCGCGCATGCCGTCGACGCCGTCCTGGGGAGCGCGCGCCGGATCGTTCGAGTTGACGGCGATGACGCCGATCCCGGCCTGCGCGGCTTCCGCGCCGAGAGCCGCGATGCGGGAGTTCCAGGTCTTCACGAACGGGCAGTGGACGCAGATGAACATCACCAGCGTGCCGCGCTCGCCGCGCGCCTTGTCGAGCGTCCAGACGCGCCCTTCGACGTCCTTCATCTCATGCGCCGCGAGCGGCGCCGGCTGGCCCAGCTCCACCGCGGCAACCGGCCCACCGGCGAGCAGCAAAGCGAGAGCAGTCAATCCAATCGCCATTCCCAACTGATTCCTGTTCACGGTTTCTCCTTTTTGTTCTTCGCCAGGGCGCGGTCGACCGCGGCGGCGAATCTCTCGTACTCGGCGATTCCCTGCCACCATTCGACGAGGTAGCCACCCGATGAGTAGACGAACGTCGCCGGCAGCGCCCCCGACCAATCGGTGTGCAGGGCGTCGATGAACTCCATGTCCTTGCCCGACTTGATGAAGGTGGCAAAGTCCACCCCGAGCTCGCCGAGAAACGCCCGCGCCGCGTCCGACTCGGTCGAGAAATCGCCCGACACCAGAAGCAGCTCGACCCCCTTGGCGCGATACTCCTGGCGCAGCCGCAGCAGCAGCGGCATCTCCTCGCGGCACGGCTGGCACCAGGTAGCCCAGACGTTGACGAGCACCGCCGGAGCGGCGGACGACGCGATCCGCTCGCGCAGCGCCGGTCCGTCCAACGCAACCAACTCCGGGGCCGACGCGGCGTCGGCGCCGGCGGCCGGCAGCGACGACAGCATCAGGCCGGCCAGAGCGGCGGCGAACAGTGCGCGGGGACGGCGGTTCATCGCCGTCAGTCTGCCACGGGTGTGCGATCGAGCGCGACCAACAGGCCGCTGAAAATCAGGGCGCCACCGGCGCCCTGATTCCAGTTGAGAGATTCGCCGAGAACCAACGCCGCCAGTCCCGCGGTCACGAACGGCACGCAATAGACGAACACCACGGAGCGTCCGACGCCGAGAACGCGCACGGCATTCAAATAGGCGAGACCTGACAACACCGACGGCACGAGCGCCAGGAACAGTAATCCGCCGAGGCCGACCGGTGACGCGTCGAAGAGCTGCTTCAGCGGGCGCTCGGGAAGCGCCAGGCCAAACAGCGCGACCGCGCCGATGCCGCAGACGAGGGTATTGATGACCGATCCCGGCACCCGCCCGACGGCGCGCCGCGACGCGAGGTTGAACACCGACCACACCACCGCCGCGGCGAAGGCGAGCAAATCACCGTCGTTCACGTCCTGCAGGCCGGCGAGCCCCGCCGCCTCGCCGCGCGACACGACGACCACCGCGCCGGCCAGCGCCAACAAGACTGCGAACCAATGGCGGCGGCTGATCGGCTCTCCGACCAACGGGCACAGAGCACATGTCAGCACCGGCATGATGGCGATGATCAAAGAGGTGTTGGTCGCCGACGTCCGCTCCAGCGATGCCATGAACAGCCACGGGTAGAGAACGCCTCCGCACAGCACCATGATCGCGAGCGGGCCGCGCGCGGCGCGCAACGTGGCGACGTCGAACTGTGGCACCGCGAACGGCAACAGCAACACCGTCGCGACCGCAAAGCGCCACGCCGCAGTCGAGGTCGCGGTGAGGTCGTGCAGCGCCAACTTGCCGGCGATGAACGCGGCACCCCAACCGACAGCCGCCACCAGCAGACCGACGTACGCGAGGTCACGCGACGGCACGCGATAGGTCGAAAGGGTCGGCGTGCCTGAGGTCATGGGCGACACCCTACCCGTGCGTGATGCGCGCTGGTAGACGAGTTCTACGAAAGATGAAAGATCAACGCGATCCGCGGCATCGACCTCGGCTGCAGGAACAGCATCGAGGGCCGGCGCGCCGCCCGTCACACCGAGTCGTCATGGAGAGCCCCTAGTATGCGCGCAGTCCTGTGTAAGGAGTTCGGTCCCCCGGAATCGCTGGTGGTCGAAGAGATCCCGGATCCGCAGCCAGGCCCCGGACAAATCGTCGTCGATGTCGCGGCGGCGGGCGTCAATTTTCCCGACGTCCTGATCATCGAGAACAAGTACCAGTTCAAGCCGTCGCTGCCGTTCACGCCCGGCGGCGAGATCGGCGGCACGGTCGCGGCGCTCGGCGACGGCGTCACCAACGTCGCGGTCGGCGATCGCATTCTCGCCTCGACCGGCATCGGCGCCTTCGCGGAGAAGGTCGCGATCAACTCGGCATCCGCGGTGCCGATTCCCGACGAGATGGATTTCGTCACCGCCTCGGCGTTTCTCTTCACGTACGGGACGTCGCACTACGCTCTGAAGGACCGCGGCCACCTGCAGCCCGGCGAGACCCTGCTGGTGCTCGGCGCCGCCGGTGGCGTCGGCCTCGCCGCCGTCGAGCTCGGGGCGGTCATGGGTGCACGGGTGATCGCCGCCGCGTCGACCGACGAGAAGCTCGCCGTCTGCCGCGAGCACGGCGCCGCCGAGACGATCAACTACAGCACCGAGGACCTCAAACAGCGGATCAAGGATCTCACCGGCGGCAAGGGCGCCGACGTCGTATACGACCCGGTCGGCGGCGACTACGCCGAGGCCGCCCTGCGCGCCACCAATTGGGAAGGGCGATTCCTGGTCGTCGGCTTCACCGCCGGCATCCCGCGCCCGCCGCTCAACCTGGTGCTCCTGAAGAGCTGCCAGATCGTCGGAGTCTTCTGGGGTGCCTTCGTCATGCGCAACCCGAAACGCCACCTGCAACACGTCGCCGAGCTGATGGAGTGGTTCAAGGCCGGCAAGCTCAAGCCGCACGTCTCCGGCACGTATCCTCTCGAGAAAGTCGCCGACGCCCTGAACGAAGTCGGCGGCCGCCGCGTGAAGGGCAAGGTCGTCATCACACCGCGCTGAGCTGCCGTCGGAGAGACTGTCGTCTTTCTCTAAATTGAGTCGGGGTCGGTATCGCTTTCGGTATCGGTATCGAAAACCGCGTCGATACCGATACCGATACCGA
>CADEER010000237.1 GCA_902826395.1 uncultured bacterium | reverse complement strand
AGAGGGGATCTTTGCGGTTCGGGCTCGAGAAACTGTTCGCATCTGCTTTTACGACGGTCTCTTTCGCCGGGGTGACGTGGATGAGCTCGGACTCCAAGGGGGATGTTCTGCGCTACCGGTAAACGCCGACGCGCACCGGTAGCGACGCGACCCACCAGAGCAGGCAGCCTGCCAACGCCGCGTCGTACAGCCGCAGGTTCCGCAGCTTGGCGAGCGGATCGAGTCGGTGCGTGTCGAGCAGGCGCCACGCGTCGTCAGACGATCGGGGACCAGCCTCTCGCGTTGCGGCGAGTTGCTCCGCGAGCCGCGGCACATCGGCTTCGCAACCCAACACCAGCATGCATGCGGCGAGCACTGCCGTGCCGATCCGGGCGAGACGCGCGGCGCGCAGCTCTGCGAAGTAGCTGTCCCAATCGGTTTTCGGTTCGAGATGGGTGAGCAGTCGGTGGATGTCGATCAGCGTGCGGAGGCGAAACTCTCCGATCTGCGCATCGGTGAAGGCGGAGAGGATCTGGAGCGTCAGCTCGTCGAGGGCGGCAGCGACCGGGAAGTGCCGGTTGCCGATCGCAATCGATTCGCCGCGATGCCGGATCGCCCCGTGGTCGATGCGAAAGGAGTAATGGCTTTGCAGGGCCCAGTGCAGCTCGACGGCGAGGTCGTCGCGGCGGTACGTGTAATGATGCGCGAAGCGGCGGGTGAGCTCATGACCGAGCGGCCGCATCGAGGTGCGGCGGTATCCCAGCGATTCGACGACGGCTTCGGCGGCAAAAAGTGATTGCCGGTCGAAGAACAGCAGATCGAGGTCGGAGATGCCGCGCGCATCGAGATCGCCGTAGAAGCGTACGGCGAAGAAAGGACCTTTCAAGAACAGGTGGTCGATCCCGTCGCTCTTCAGCCGTAGTGCGAGCTTCGCGGCCTCCAGGAGAAGGCGCTCGTTCTTCGCCCACTGGCGCAGGTAGCCACCGCGCAGTGCCGCGCCGTACGCGCCCTGCGGGGCGAGCCCCAGATGCGAAAGCTGTTTCCATGTCCAGCCGGCGACGCGGTGATGGGTTGCGAATCGCTCGAACGCGGCGCCATCCCAATCGGTTGATTCGAGAATGCGCGCCGCGGCTTCGGGATCTTCCCGCGCCAGCGCGCCGATCAATGCGAGGCAACCTGCCGGCGGCGTGCTCATGACGGGGCGTAGATCTGGATCGTCGGAGTCGACCAGATCCGGATCAGTGGGGTTCCGGTGCAGTCGAGCCGATCGGCCGGTTGGTGTTGCAGCACGACGACGGCGCAGGGCGGCGCGTGGTCGCGCCCGGCCGCCTTAACCGCTGTCGGGTTGGCGACGCACAGATGTCGGAATGATCGCGGGGGCGAGTTGCTCAGAGCCCACAGCGGATACTCCCAGTCGTTGCCGTGCATGACGATGCCGACGTCGTCGCATTTGCGGCGGTCGAGCTCGGCGATCGCGCCGGCGTAGTCGGCGTGCAGGTCCCGGCGATTCGCGAAATAGAGCTCGGCGCGGGAACGGGAGAAGATTCCGTCCGCTCCGACGAGCGATCGCGGCGAGTTTGCGATCAGAGCCGGCACTGCCGCGATGGCGAGCACCATCGCCAACGGCATCGAGGCGCTGCGAAAGCCGCTCCAGGAAACCGCCGCGGGTGCGGTTGCGAGCAGAAACAGCGGCAGGTGCAGGCGGCTGTGCCACGGCTGCCACCGCAGCGCCGCGCAGAACAGCAGGCCGGCGGCGACGACGCAGAACCAAGCCTGCAGTTCGGCCGTCGCACGATCTCGCCAGCGCCAGATCGAGATCGCCAGGGCGATGGCGAAGGCGACGAGATGCAGGGGATTGGGAGCGTCGTCTTCGTGGGTCGACCAGCCCGGACTCGTGAATCGCCGCGTTCGCGGATAGGTCGTATCGGAGTCGGGATCGGAGATCCCGACCCACGCGAACGAGGTGTGCAAAGCATCTTCGATCTGTCGATTGGCTTCCTCTATCGGCAGCGTCGCGTGCAGGCCGAGATTTCGCGCGACGTTTGCGAACAGCCGGCCCGGGCTCATGCGTGCGTTCAGATAGCGCTCATTGTCCAGCATGGCGCTGCGCACCGAGCGCACCACCGCGCTGTCTTCCGGCTTGGCGATGGCGGATAGCGGCACCGACTCGATGCGGGCGCGCACTAGCAGCTCGGTGTAGCGCGCGAGGAAGGGCGCAACGAAGGCGAGCGCCAGCGCCACGACGATCGCCATCGAGTGGAAGTCGGGCGCTCGTCGCTCGCGGGCGATGCTCCACGCGGCCAGGCCTAGCATCGGCACGGCGTACAGCCACGCCGAGATCTTGGTCAGCAGCGCCAGTCCCAGACTGACGCCCATCCAGATTGCCCAAATCGGTGCTCGGCTCCGCTGCCATGCGAGAGTGCCGATCAGGAGACAGAGGAGCCACAGCGAAACGACGAGGTCGTTCTTCGTGCTGCTCGCCTGGATGATCGCCATCGGCAGCGTCGCGGCCATCGCGGCGGCGAGAATTTGGCCACTCGTTCCCGCACCCGTGCTGGCGGCGAGAACGCTCGCTGCGACCAAGCTGCCTGCGTAGCTCAGCCATTGAACGAAGTTGGCAAAGTGGTCGCCTCCGGAGAGCAGTTGGAGATGCAGGATCGCCAGCTCGGCGCCTGGCAGATAGAAGTTCTGCCGCGGCACGTGCGTCGGGTAGAACGCCAGGCTACCGCTGACTGTCCAGTGCGCGACCCGCGGCATGTGGTAGGCCATCGAGTCCCAGGTGTTGGGCGGTGACTGCCACGCCGCGACGGCGGTGAGCGTCAGCGCGATCGCGATCATCGCCCCCAGCAATCCGGCCGCGCGGGACGGCAGCGCGAGCGCCATCGGCGGCGGCAGTGCCCGGTTGCGAATCGCCATGGTGGCGCTGGCGATCGCCGCGAGCAGCCACGCGCTGGTGATCGACGCCGGAGAGAGCGCGGCGAGGATGCTCAGCAACTCGCTGATGAACCATACGTACGTCGCGCCGATGAGCAGCGCCGAGAGGAAGCCGTGGCGCCACGCGGCGAGGCTACCGGCGGCGTACCAGCGACAGGCTGCCCAATGCGTCAGTGCCGCGAGGGTCGCGAGCGGAAGCAGCACGGCGAGTGTCATCGCTGTTGATGTCGGATGCGGAATCCGTCCGCCACGCTCGAGCCGCGCAGCTCCAGGCCGTCGGCTACTTCCGGCGTGCAGGGCAACTCGTCCCAGCACTGGTTGCCCTTCAGCGGTACCGCGACACTACCGCCGCCGATGTCGGCGCGACGGGTGGCGGGCTGCGGATAGGGAACGGGTCGCCATATGCGGGCAGCCAGATCGGCGGTCGGCGGCGGCGGCACGTAGATCCGCGCGAACTGTTGCACGAGGAACACCAACACCAACGCCTGCAACACCCGGCTCCATTGCGCGGCGAAAGGTCGCGCCGTGCGCGCGGTGAGGAGCGCCGCGGCGAGCGGCAGGAAGGGCCAGCCGAAGCGCGGGTCGGGAGCGGTGACGAACCAGAACGCGACACCCGCGAGCACGGCGCCGTAAACGGCATCGCTCTGCCGGAAGCCGTCTTGTCGCCAGCGCCGCCACACGCGGGGGAGGTGCCACGAGCCGAGGCCCAGCGTCGCCAGCATGAAGACCTTCGCCGACAGCCGCACGTGGACGATCCAATCGGCGAGCCAGATCGCCGGCGAGCCCGCCAGAACCTCGAGTGGATTGCGGTGCGGCATGCGCGCCCAGCTCAACACCCATGCCGTCTGGCGAACGACCTGGTCCTCGGGCATCTCCCAGTCGAACGAGAACAGATCGAGGAATGGCATCGGATAGATCAGCTTGCCGGACAGGATCAGATTGCGCGCCAGGAAGGGCAGGGTGATCGCCGCGACGACCGCGACCAACGCGGCCGCGTAGCGCGGCCGCGCCGACAGGTTCAAGCGAATGAGAATCAACGGCAACAGCAGCGCCGGCACAGCCGACAACTTGATGACCGCGGCACACGTCGCCAGCGCGACTACGGCGACGGCGGTCGCGCTGGGTTCGAGCAACTGGTTCCGCTCGGCGAGGCGCAGGGCGAGCAGAGCGGCGACCCACACCAGCAGTGCGGAGGGGAGATCGTGCGACGGCGAGGAGAACCACTTCGTCATCAACAGCAGGCCAATCGGCAGCAGCAGCGCGCCGGCGAGAGCAGTGGTGTCGGCGTCCGGACGACCCGCCTCAAACAAGCGTCGCAGCAGGAAGCAGGCGGTGCAGGCGAAGCACCAGGCGGCGAGCACCAGCACGGGACCCCACGGTGCGACTGCCGCACCGAACAGCGCCTCGACGATGAACCAGCCGGAGTTGAAGGCCAGGTTTGCGTGCAGGTTGCCGAGTCCCGGCACCGCGGCGAACGATTGGATCCAGCGCACCGCCTGGGCGTGGTAGAGGCCGGTGTCGTAGTTGGTCGCTTCGGTGGTGGCGCGCTCGAGAACCGCGACCAGCACGATCGCGGTCAACAGCAGTTGTGCCGGGTGCGCGTGCGGTGCCGGGAGCCAGCGGGAGATCTCGTGGCGAAAGACGAAAGCAACAGCGATTGCCACCGTGAGCAGGGCGGCGTTGACGCCTCCGGAGATCGGTACGAGCAGTGACAGAGTCGAGACGAGCGACAGCACCGCCACGAGCCCGAGCAGGCAGGTGACCGAAGGTTCCGTCGTGCCGGGCAGAGTGCCGGCCGCGCGGCGCAGCATAGCCAGCGCCGCCCAGCCGAAGGCGAGCGTGACCAGCGTCGCTTCGAGCCACACGACAGCGGTGAGGATCATCGCGGGCGGTCGTGCGCGTCGGTTGCGAGTGAGCGCAGCCGTTGCTTCAGAAGCGTTCCGCCAGCCGCCGCGACGTCGGGATCCTGGTCTCGTAACAGGCCTTGCACGCTTCGGAGAACTGGCCGTCGCGGTTCTGCCGGCGGAAGGCTCGGTACTCTTCTCGGTCCCAGATGCGGAAGAAGTCCTCGCTCTGCGCGTTGCCGAACGACATCGACGGAAGCTTCACCTCGCGGCCCTGGCTGAACAACGTTCGATCGTAGGCGAGGTAGCAGCACGGAAAGACCTCGCCGTCGGCCGAGATGTGCGGCGTCTGCGGATGCAGGCAGCGACCTTCGTTCGTGGTCGGCAGCTCGACGTGGATGGCGTAGTGATCGGCCAGCTTCACTGCCTCGCGCAGAGACTCGCCGCCGTCGCGTTCGAGGTTGTTCAGGAGATTGTCGACCGTGTCCGCTTCGGTTGCCGGCTGCATCTCGAGCAGGCGCAGCTCGCCCACTCCGACCCGCTTCGCCAGGCGCACGAGCTCCGGCAGCTCCCGATAGGTTCCATAGCCGACCATGTAATTGAAGCGGATGACCGGTTTGGTGCGGCCGAGCTCGCGCTTGATCTCGGCCAGACGGCGGACGTTCTCGATGACTTCGGCAAAGTTGACGCCAAGTCGGATCGACTCGACGGTCTCGGCGGTAGCGCCGTCGAGCGAGACGATGATGCGGTCGACGCCGTGCTCGATCAGGCCGCGCGCGATCGGCTCGCGCAGCAGGGTGCCGTTGTTGGTCACCGCGATCGTGATCTTCGGGTTCACCTCGCGAATCCGATCGACGAAGGCGAGGATGTTCTTGTTGAGCAGCGTCTCGCCGAAGCCGCTCAGGTGGACGTTGCCCAGGTACGGCAGGATCGGCACGAAGCGCTCGAAGGTCTCGAGCGTCATCAAGCCGCGGTCGCTGTCGTGCACTTCGAGATAGGGACACATCCGGCATGCCAGGTTGCACGGATTGCTGATGCCGATCTGCAGACTGTCGGGAATCTCGCTGAGCCCGGTGGTGCGAAGGGCGCGTGCGGCTTCGCCGCGGCGGCGCACATCGCCGGCGCGACGTCGAGCCCGGTGTAAGGCGGTGCGGGCGAGGTTGCGGAGCTGAACGCGCCGCGCGGTTAGGCGCCATTCCGGCGATCGGCGATCGATGCGCCGGCCGTCGCGCAAGCGCGACTCGGCGCGGCCGACCACGTCCTCCGGCCAGACGCGAAAGATGCGGCCGGGCCAGTGATCGGCCGCCAGGATCAGCTTGTGCGGGCGCTTCTTGACGACGCGGTAGGTGGGGAACTTGTCTTCGAGGCGATAGGTGATGATGTCGCCGACGGCGATGTCGTCCCAGGCGACGGGCTTGATGCCGACGCCGTCGCCCTCGCGAAAGAACGGCTCCATCGAGCGTCCGTGCCATTCGACGCCTTCCGCCGTCGCAGAAGTCGCGAGCCTCAGCTCCCACGCCGCCGCCCTGATTGCCGGATCCGCCACCGTCATCCCGGCGCGGACTCTAGTCCCGCCGCAAGTCCCAGCCAAGCGGCGGTACACGTCGGTGATCAGGATGCTTGCCAAGGACTTTTTCGCGCCAAGAACGCCAAGGCGCCAAGGTAACTCCGCCCGTTCGGTGCTTCTCGGCTTGACCGTGTGTATGCCGCCGGGAATGTGCAACCGGGAGCACCGCGACTCACGGTGGGTTACGACGGTTGCGTACGGCCACGGTTGGGGTCACCACAGCCGCGGATTGTGCAACCGGGAACATGGGTGACGTTTTAGACCGGGCACATGGGTGACACGGTTAAGCCACGCCGGAGGCGAGGCGGGTAGGGGT
>CADEER010000236.1 GCA_902826395.1 uncultured bacterium | reverse complement strand
TGACCGTACACGTACTCGTACCCGTACTCGTACACGGAGTTTCCTGCAGAATTCGAGCATTGATCGTGTACGGGTACGCGTACGAGTACGTGTACGGGAGAAAATCGACAGTCCCGTCGGGAGAGGTGACTCGATCCGGCGTGGCTATCTTCCCCGGTCATGATGCTGCGAGTCGCGGCCGCGGTACTCGCGGTGATGGTCGCCGTCTCTCCGCTGTCCGCGTGCCCCGGGGACTGTGACTGCGACGGCGCGGTGACGATTGCCGAGCTCATCCAGGGCGTGCGAGTCGCGTTGACCGGCGCCGGCGCCGCGGCCTGTCCGGCGGTCGATGCCGATCGCTCGGGGAGTGTCAGCGTTGCCGAGTTGGTGGCTGCCGTGCGCTCGGCCCTGCGCGGTTGCGCGGCGGCCGATCTCGCGTTCGACCCGCCGCGCCGGTACGCAACGGGCGACTCGCCGCGCTCGCTGGCGCTGGCCGACTTCGACGGCGACGGCAGCCTCGACGTGGTCGCGGCCAACCATATCTCGAACGACCTGTCGATCCTGCTGAGCGATGGCGGTGGCGGCCTGCTGCCCGAGTCGCGCGTCGACGTAGGCACCATCCCGCTCGGTGTCGTGGCGGCGGACTTCAACGGCGACTCGAACATCGACGTGGCGACGGCCAACGGCGGCTCCGATGATGTCTCGGTGTTGCTCGGGCACGGCGACGGCAGCTTCGGCGAGGAGCGGCGCTTCGCCGCGGGCGACGAAGCGCGGACCATCGCGGCGGTCGATCTCGATGGCAACGGCAGGCTCGACCTTCTGGTAGCGGCGCCGGCGAGCAATGGCATCGCGGCGCTGTTCGGGCGCGGCGACGGTGTGTTCGACCGCATCGTCATCGGCGCCGGCTTTCAGCCTTGGTGGGTGGCGTTCGGCGATGTCACCGGCGACCGCGTCGCGGATCTGGTCACCGCCAACGCCGAATCGAGCGACCTGACGATTCTCGCTGGACGCGCGGCCGGCGGATTCGCGGGTCACAGCCGGGTGCCGCTTTCGGCGCCCGGATTTTCGGTGGCGATCGCCGACGTCGACGCCGACGGACGCGCCGATCTGCTCACCGGTAACGGTCGCGACGACAGCGTGTCGCTGTTGATTGGAACCGGTGACGGTGGGTTCGACGCACCGCTACAACTCCCCGTCGGCGACGGCCCGTTTCCGGTCCACGTCGCCGACATCGACGGTGACGAGCTGCTCGACGTGGTTACCGCCAACGAGCTGTCCGGCGACATCTCGATTCTGCGCGGAAGAGGGGACGGATCGTTCGCCGCGGAGCAGCGCTTCGAGATCGGCGCGTCGCCTTACGCCCTGGAGCTCGGCGACCTCGACGGCGACGGCGCGCTGGATCTGGTCGCCGCCACCGGCGGCAGTGACCAAGTCACCGTGCGCTTGCGCAGCGGCTGTCCGCGGCCGTAGCAGCGAACGCGCCACGCCCTCGCGATTTGATGCGCACTCGCGTCGAGCGAGAATGACTTGCCCAAACAATTCTTGTTTGGTAGGAGCCGGCCATGATGAAGGCGTTCGGACGGGCTCTGGTGTCGATGTCGCTCGCGGGATTCGTCGCAGCAGCGCCGGCCGACGGCGGAACGTCGCGCTGCACCGGCGACTGCAACGGCGACAAGGCGGTGCGCATCGCCGAGCTGGTCACGATGGTCAATATCGCGCTGAATCGCGCGGCGCTTCGCACGTGTCCGAACGGCGACACCAACGGCAACGGCGAGATCGTCATCGGCGAGCTGATCCGCGCCGTTGGCAATGCGTTGGGGGGCTGTCGCGACGACATCGAGCCGCGGCCGTTCAAGCTCCGCATCGAGCATCCCTCCGACCCTTACCTCGCGTTTCCGGGAATCGACGGCGCACCGTCGTGGGTCAAGTTCACCATCCGTGTCGACGAGCCCGATGTCGTGTACTTCCAGAACAGCTCGCAGACTCCGTTCCACCACGACTTCGTGGCCGCGACGCTGGAGCCGTACATCGGTTGGACGCCGGCCGAGATCGACGCGGTGTCGCTGCACGCCGAGGGCCAGGAGCTGGTGTTCGGCGCGGTGCTCTATTCGCCGTTGGGGCCGCACGAGATTGCGATCCAACTGGTCCGTCAGGACGCCTACTCGGCCGAGGACGTGATCCTCTACTTCGAGGCGGTGCGCGCGTCGATCGACAAGGCGACATCGGTGCCGGTGTTCTACTTTCCGACCTTCGAGCAGCAGGGGAGCGCCGAAGCGCAGCGTGCGGTGTTGGAGGTGGCGGGCATCCGCATCGATTCAACGGCGCGCTGGTCCGCGGGAAACGTCTGTTACACCGAAGCGTGGGCGCATGGCCGCCTGGTGTTCGTGCCCGGTGACGAGATCGACGATGCGTATGCCGACGGCACCCTGCGGCCGACCGACATCCTGCTGACCGATGGTGTGCCGGCTGAGATTCCGTTCGTCGCCGGCGTCTTGTCTCTGGTGCCGTCGACGCCGAGCTCGCACGTCGCGATCCTCGCCGCGGATTGGGACGTTCCGTTCGCTTTCCTGGCGCGAGCCGATTCGGCCGCCGCGGCGCAGGATCTCGTCGGTCGCGACGTCATCGTGCGCGCGACGACGCTGTCGCCTCGTTTCTTCAGCGGTCGCGACTTCACTGGCGAGGCGTGTCAGGTGCGCATCGCCGACGTCACCGATGAGCTGAGCGAGGAGGTCGTCGCCGAGCTGCGCCAGCGCAAGCGCCCACCCGACCTCGACATTCGTCCGTTCCGCCTGTCGGGGACGTATTCGGCGGAGGTTGCGACGGCGACGCCCGACGACATCGATCGGATCGGCGGCAAGGCCGCCAACTACGGCTTCCTGCTGCGCGCGATTCCGGCCAACACGCGTATCGCGATGGCGTTCACGTTCGATCTCTGGAACGACTACCTCGACCAGCCGATCGAGGGCGGATCTACTTTGCGCACGCGCATCGACGAGCTCCTGGCGCCGTTCCGAACCTATCCGCCCTCCGATTTCGACGCGCTCTTCGATGCACTCGACGACGCCCGCGATCTGATCGACGACGTCGCCGATTTCACTCCGGCGCAGCGAACGACGATCGCCGCTGCGCTGCAGCGCTTTGCCGCCGACGAGCGGATTCGGTTCCGCTCCTCGACCAACGTCGAGGACGGAGAGCTGTTCACCGGCGCCGGCCTGTACGACAGCGAGAGCGGCTGCCTCGCCGACGATCTCGACGGCGACGACGACGGACCCAGCATCTGCGACGCCGAACGCGACGAGGAGCGGGGCGTCTTCCGTGCGCTGCGCAAGGTCTTCCAGAGCTTCTACAACGACAACGCCTACCTCGAGCGCCTGCGCCACGGCGTCGACGAGAGCGAGGTGGCGATGGGCGTGCTGGTCAACAAGACGTTCGTCGATCAGACAGAGCTCGCCAACGGCGTCGCAACGCTGGTCGAGTCGGGCTTCGGCAGCCGCTTCGTCACGCTGGTAACGCAGCCGGGCGCGTTTTCCGTCACCAATCCCGAAGACGGGGGCCTGCCCGAGGTCGTCGAGGTGTTCCATTTCGGCGGCGGCAGCGTGTTCCCCAACCTCGTGCAGGCGACCAACCGCCTGCCGCTCGGCTCGACGGTGATGACGATGCCGCAGGAGTACGTCGCGTTGACCGAGCTGCTGTTGGACGTCGGCGCCGCGTTCGGCGCCTACCACGGCGAGAGTCAGTTCACGATCGAGTTCGAGTACAAGAAGATCACCGGCGAAGGTCTTGTCGTGAAGCAGGTGCGCCGCATTCCCGGACTCGCGCCGGCTGCCGGTCCGCCCATCCTGATCGACGCGCAAACCGAGCTGTGCAGCTTCCAGGGTGAGTACGAAGACGTGTTCGCCAATTATCGCCTCAAATCGCGCTGGCAGCCGGTGTTCGCCAGCGGGGTCGTCGGTGAAGGCGCGGCCCTCTTCGAGTCCGCCGATCACCAGCACGTCGCGGCCGGCGCCGTCGCGCAGTTGACGGGCGCCCCGGCGAGCTGGCCCGACGCCGCGCACGCGAGCTTCGATCCCGGCGTCGACGGCGTCGTCGGCATTGCCGACTCGTGGAGCGCGGGCGGCGCCGGTGACCGGCGCACGATGCGGCTGCGGACAATGGTGCCCGTCGACATCGGCCCGCGCCGACTGCCGATCGTGTTCCCGGACGATCTCGGATTCACGCTCTTCGCCGAATACGAGAACGGCGTCCCCTATCTCGATTTCAACAATACGCCGCAGACGCGGACGGAGGATGTGGTGCTGCTCCTCGAGTGCGCGGATCAGATCGAGCTCACACCGCGCCACCTCTTGCAGGAGCGCAGCTTCGTTGACGGCGATGCGAACATCGCGATCGAGTTCTATTGGCCGCCGTTCCCGACCGGCGCGGTCGCCGGATACACCGCGCCGCTCGACCGCTGGGTCGGAACGACGATCAGCGGCGTGACGCCGACCGCGGTACAACTGAGCGGCTACTTCTCGCAGACGTATCGGCCGGAGCACCACAATTTCACCGAGAACTTCCTCTTCGATCCGCATCTCGAGGAGGGAAGTTCCGCCGGCGTTCTCGCCGAGTGGGATGCGGCGGGCATTCGAGCGCTGATCCAACCGGCCGGTTTCAGCGATCCGGAGATGCTGGTTCTGACCACCGACGGCCGCATCGAGCCCCTGTCGGCGATCACTTCCTCGCCTTAGACCTCGGCCGCGCAGGCGAGTTGGGAAAGGATCGGGGCGCAGGCTTGCAAGTTTTGCAAGAAGCCAGCGATCGACCGCTGCGGTTCGCTCGATCGCCGGTGCGCTGGTCTTGGCACGGAATCCGCTTCGCTCGCCCTCGTGGTCAGAAAGGTTGCGGCGGCGATGAGAATTCCGGTGTTGGTATGGGAGGTCCGCTGCGCGCGGCTTCTGGTGCTTTGCGTTGCGTTGATCGCGGCCGGTTGTTCGAGCAGCGACGACGATTCCAATGGCGATCCGGGGCCGGCGCCACCGCTTGAAGCGAGCCGGGAGTACCGCGCTCTCGCGGGTGTTTCGATGGGCGCCTATGGCGCGATGAATCTCGGCACCAAGCGGCAGGATCTGTTCGCGACCATCGCCTCGCTCGGCGGTCCAGTCGACATGAACCGGCTGCTGCACGACATCGCCGTCGACAATCTCGAAGTGAAGCCGCAGGACGAGATTCCGGAAGAAGTCGGCGACGATTTCACGTTCGATCACCTGGCTCCGTACCCCGACCGCGACTCGCGCCTGACGATGATCCAGGATCTCGTCATCTCCTTCGGCAATCCGTTTCTCCATCATCCCGACGCGGCGCGACCGTATCTGGCCAGCGACGCCGAAGCGGCGCAGCTGCTGCGCGACGACGTGTTCGGCGAGTTCGACGCGAGCGCCGACGCGCGCGGCTTTCTCGACGGCGGCGACGAGAACGAAGACGGTCTGCGGCAAGTGGGAGAAGCTCCCGAGCTCCTTACCGACGTCCTGTTGCTCGCCGGCGGGACGCTGCAGTCGATCGCCGGCGTGCCGGGGCAATCGGTCGGCGGCCGAGCGCTCGCCGATCTCGACGGCGACGGCGTCTACGACGTTGGCGACGGTGTCGTGGTGAACGACGCCGAGCCCTTCACCGACGAAGACGGCGATCGCGTTTACGAGGCGGCGGCCGGTGAGACGTTCGAAGACACCGGTCTCGACGGTGTGGCCGGCACGGGCGACTTCGGCGAGGGCAACGGTGTGTTCGACTACGACCCGGATCGCGCTCAGTGGATCGCCGAAGATCCGCTCACCCGCGTGCAGGGCCTCGATACGGCGGCGATCGCGGCGCAGAGGATCTACATGGACGTCGGCGTCGAGGACGAGCTCGGCTTCGCCGCCCATTACGACAACTTTGTCGACGCGCTCACCGGCAAGGGCCTGCCGGTCGGCATCCAGGATGGCTTTGACGGCAACTGCGTCGATCTGCCGGATCCGGATGGCGATTATCTCCTGGTGCGCTATCCGAGCGGCCACGTCGGTGTCGACGACGTCGATCCCGACGACCTGCTGTCGGGCGACGTGTGCGGCGACGCGACGGTGTGGCAGCGGATCATCCACATGCTCGGCTTTCTGAACGAGAGCTTTCCCGACGGCAGCTTCGGCCCCGGCGTGGATTTCGATGTCGACATCGACTTCGACGATCTGGATTTCGATCTGGACCTGCCCGATCCCGACGATCTGACGGGCGAGCTGGTTTCAGCGTCGCTGCCGTCGCCCGCCCTCGGTACGGCGGCCGATCCGGCGCCGCAGCGCGACGTCCTCGTCTATCTCCCGGCGGCGTTCGACAACACCGACGATCACTTCCCTGCGGTCTATCTGATGCCGGGCTACGGGCAGGACCCCGGCGACTTTGCGCGGATGGAGATCCTTCTCGACGCGCTGATGTTGTCGGAGCAGTTGCAGAACATGTTCGTCGTCATCCTGCCGGGCGACGGCGGCCGCCAGGGCTCGTTCTACGTGAACCAGAGCGTGCCGCAGAGCGCGGTGCCAGACCTGGAGAACCCCACGTCCGGGCGCTACGAGGATTCGATCTTCGAAGACCTGATCCCGGCGATCGAGCGCGAGATCCTGAGAAATCGGGTGCGCCGCTGAACTGAGCCTTCAGCGCA
>CADEER010000235.1 GCA_902826395.1 uncultured bacterium | reverse complement strand
GCCTGGGAAAGTTGGAGGTGATCCGAGATTGACTTCGATATCGATTTCGATTTCGAAGTTGGGCGACATGCCGAGACCACTGAGTCGCGCCGAGCGCGAAGAATTTCTGGCCGGCCTGCACGTCGGCGTCGTTTCGATCGGCGACGGCCAGCGCGGGCCGCTGAGCAGACCGGTTTGGTACAGCTACCAACCGGGTGGCGTCATCACCTTCTGCACGCGCGTCGAGACGAGCAAGGCGGCGCTGCTGGCCGAGGGTATGAACGTCTCGTTCCTGGTGCAGGTAGAGGGCGACATCGGCAAAGGGATCCTGCCCTGCTACGTCAGCGTCACCGGCCCGGTGGTGAAGCTCGCCGAAGCCGATCTCGATCGCGACCTGCGGCCCATCGCCCATCGCTATCTCGGCGCCGAGATCGGCGACGGCTACTTGCGCTCGACGCGCGGTGACACCGCGGTTGGCGAGATCGTCGTCCACATCCGCCCCGAGCGCTGGCACACCCGCAACTTCGCGGGCTGAGCGGGCACGCACCACACGGTCTCTTCACCTCATTCGGCTCGGCTCAGGCGTTGATTGAGTCCGCCGTCGAATGCAGACCTAGTTGGCGCTGATATATGGCTTGTACTTAGTTGCGCCAATCCGATAGGACCGCGCCAGGGGGAGAGCTCACGATGCGAATCAATCTCGGCGTAGCCGTCGCGCTGCTTGTCTACCTCGGTGCCGTCTCGCCGGTGATGGCACAACCATGTGCCGGCGACTGCAACGGCAACTTCATCGTTGCGATCAACGAGCTGATTACCGGCATCAACATCAATCTTGGCGCGACGCCGGTATCGGGATGTCCCTCGGCTGACAGCGACGGCAATGGCAGCGTGACGATCGATGAGAACGTTCTGGCTACTCGCGCAGCGCTCGGCTTGCCCTGCACCGGCAGCGGCCCGAGCGGCGGGCCGGCGACGATCGAGATATCCGCCGTCGATGCCGCCGCTGGTAGCTCTGTCGTAGTCGATTTCCGGCTGCGGACAAACGGCCTCGAAGTAGCGGCGACGGAGAACGAGATCACTGTTCCGGCATCACTGTGCTTCTCGCAGTGTTCAGCGAATTTAGCCCTCGACAAGAATGCCACGGTCTTCGCCATCGACTCCTGCTCGGATCTCGAGGCGCTGGTCTTGTCCGTCGTCAATGTGGACCCAATCCCCGACGGCTCGCGCCTTTTTTCCTGCCTCGTGTCGGTGGATCCAGGTGCGGCGGACGGCTTTTATCCGATCGAAGTTTCGTCGGCACTGGCCTCGGACCCCTACGGCAACGAATTGGTGACGCTCGGCATTGCCGGCGGCATCTTCGTCGGAACGGTTTCGACGACGTGCGGCGATTCGCTCGTCGAGTCCGACGAGACGTGCGACGACGGCAACAGCGTTGGCGGCGACGGTTGCGCGGCGAACTGTACCGTCGAAGAGGAACGTGTATTTCGCTTCGACACTGCCCGGAGCTCCGGTGTGTACGCCTTTAGCGGAACTTTTTTCGAGTTCTCGGTGAGCGGCGGTGAGCTGATCGTGCGCGCCGGCACGGCGCGCGTGTCGGACCCGGATCGCGCGATTCCGGTGGTCCTGATGCCGGGCGACATGTTCTCTGGAACAGCGCTTTCGTCTCCGGAGTTTTGTATCCGTGCAGTCGCCGATGGAACCTTCTCCTCCGGTACGGCTGGTGCCGGCGTGTTGGGCTGTGGGTCTGCCGGTTTGTTGGGGACCAACGCGCTCTTCGATCTAGGCGCTGGTGATGAGGCCACTCTGACGCGGTCCGGTGCCGGCCCGCGCGGCTCGGCCTTTCTCGAAGCTTCGGTCCTCGTGAGCTATCCGGCCGACGCGGGTGACGACGGAGAGTATTGCACGGATGACGATACGCTCTCGGGGCAGGACTCGTGGGTTGTCGGACTGACAACAGGGACGGTATCCGCCGCGATCGATGGAACGGCTCTGGCCGTACCGCTATCGGGACGCCCATTCAATTGTGATCTGTGGATGGCGGACCCGATCAGGGGTTCCGCCAGTGGCGTGATTGCGACCGCCTGGACAACGCGAGCGCTCTCCTCCTTCGACCTCGGTGTATCAGCTCGGTTGGCGTTGACGGGAGATCCGGCAACGCCGACGCCTGCCTTCACGCCGACGCGGACGCGAACGCCAACGCGCACGCGCACCCCGACTCGTACTCGGACGCGGACCTTCACACCGACCCGAACGCCGACGGCGACCCCGACTCCGACCTACCCGCAGGCGCCCGGGCAACTGATTCTCGAGAAGGTGAAGCTGCGTGCCGACACGGCGCAGCGCCCCGGCAGAGACGATGGATCCGTTCGCATTGACGGACTGGTGATTGCGAACCAACCGTTCGACGGACTGATCGGCGACATCGCGGGCAGCGGAGCCCAGGTGCTGGTCGAGGCGCCCGGCGTGGCTCTCGCGTTCGCTTGGAGTGCCGGCGACTGTACGGTCGTCGAGAGGTCGCGCGGGCCGCGCCTCACCTGCGCCGCCGGAGCTGGTGCCGCCAGCCGCAAGCTGACGCTGAGGCCGACGCGCATCCCCAACGCCTTCGACTTGCGTGTGCAAGCGCGCGGCCTTGCCTATCCCGCACCACTGGCCGGTGGGCCGATCGAGGTGCGCTTGATCGATGTCGGCTTCGAGCGAGTCGACCAGATCGGAGGCTGCGAGACGCGCGGCCGGCAGAGTGAACGCGTGCTCTGTCGCGAGTCAGGCTTCGTACCGACACCGACGCCGATGCCGACAGTGGGTCCGCTCGGGGAGAGAGTTTTCAGTATCGCCCGTCCCGGAAGCAACGTGCGGGTATCGGCATTTCCGCAGATCGATGTCACCCTCGACCCGTGGCTCTCCGGGCCGTTGCGCCTCGTTGCCGGTGCGCCGAACACCGACGGGGTCGCTTCGCTGTCTCTCGTCGAAGATGTCATCTTCGGCGCCGAATTGCTCGACGGCTCGACATTCTGCGTAAAGGTCCAAGCGACCGGCAGCAGCGGACTGATCGATTGCGACGGTGGCACGCCGGTCAGCGCGATGGTCGAGTTCCAGCAGACATTCGGTCCGTTGACCCGGTTCACCGAGCTCGGCACCGACTCCGGCCCGGGGGCGGCATATCTGCTGCTCAGCCATTTCCCGCAATTGCTTCCGCCCGGGACGACGGTCGATGATTGCCTGTCGTTTCCGTACCCCTTCGGTGGCTTTGATGCGGTCTACACCACCGACGCCATTACCGGGGCGATTCTAGATCCGCCGATCAGTCTGGGCGGTGAAGGTGAGAACTTCGACTGCGCGTCGTGGAACAGCGAAGATGGGCCGGGCGCCCTCGCCACGGTGTTCTCGGCGAGCTTCTCCGGCCTCGGCAGCCTCATGAGCGTCTTGACGGCGTATGACGCGCCTTCGGCGCCGACCACTCCGACACCGGTGGCGACGGCGACACCGACGTCGATTCCGGTCGGCACGCCGCTCGGTCAACGCGTCTTCAGCATCGCGCGACCGGGCAGCTCATTTCGGCGCGCGACCGGTGGTGACGCCAGCGCCGATCCCTGGTTGAGCGGTCCGCTACTGTTGCAAGGAGGCGTGCCGGGAGCCGACGGCGTGGCGCCGCTTTCTCTGGTCGCCGATGCGATCTACGGCATGGGGTTGAGCGGCGGCACTGCGTCGGGTGTCTTGTGCGTGAAGCTGGAAGCGGCGGGCAGCTCGGGACGGATCGACTGCAACGGCGGTTCGGCGATGTCGATGGCGTTGTCGCGCGACAGCAACGGTGCGGGCGCAGCGGACCCGGAAGTCTTGACAGTCGATATCGGCGGGGACTCGGGGCCTGGTGCAGCGCGTTTGACCGTCATGCAGTCGGTCGTTGCGCTGCCGGCGGGCACGGCGGGGGCTTGTCTCGACGCCAGCTATCCGCCGGCGCGGGCGACCGCGTACTCCACGGACCAGGCCACGGCGATCGTCGCCGAGCCGATCCAGGGAGGCTCGGTCTCTGTCATCGCCACCGGCGCGGGATTCACTTGCAGTACCTGGAGGACGCAGAACAGCGTCGGACGCTTGGTTGGCCCGCGCGTCGAGCTCGATACGGCCAACGGAGACGAGGCGCAACTGCTCATCCTCGACGACTGATTCATTCCTGGATGTTGGCCGCGAGCGACTGCGCGTTGGCGCGGGCGGTGGCGATCTCGTCGTCGGTGAGTCGATAGCCAGGGCGTCTGCCGCCCATCAGCCGACCGAGCTCGCGCTGCGTCGCTTTGTCGGGGTGGCGCAGGCCGAGTACGTGGCCGAGCTCGTGCGCGAGCGTGCGGGCGAGCGAGCCGTCGCGAAAGGTCTCCTTCTCGACGAGGGCAAAGCGCCGTGGCGGCTCCTCGCCGCGACTCGGCTTGTCGGTCCATTGCGCGGCGAAGACGCGCCTCTTCTTGCGGCTCGCGTTGCCCTGCGACGTCTCGCCCAGATACGGGACCAGGTACACGTCGATCGCCGCGCCGTCATTGCCGTCCGTCCCGAGGAGCTTGTCGAGCTTGCGGACGCGGCGCGGGTCGGAGCGGCCATCGGCATCGCGGGACGCGGTGGCGAGCATCGCCACCGTGCGATCGCGACGGCGGCCGGGCTCAACCGTGTGGATGGTAACGGTGTTGGCCGTCCACTCGATGCGGGCCTGGCGCCAGATGCGGTTGATCTCGGGTAGCAGCGCCGTGCGGATGTCGGCCTCCGCAACCCAACTGTCCATCGCGACGTCGCGTTTTACCGTCTCCATGCCGGCGACGATGTGGAAGCGCACGGGCAGCGCGATGGTGTCGGCGGCGATGGCCGCGGCGCAGGTCGAGAGCAGGAGCGCGGTGATCAGCGGGACGGGTTGGCGCCGGGACATCGGGCGTCGATAGAGGATGTCCACACTCGTCGCAATCGCCATCCTTGCGCGCGCCGTCGCGGTGGGTGAGAAACGCCGCACGACGATGACGAAGGGTTGTCGGGAGATCCTGGAAGCATGACTCACGCCAGTGTTCGAGGCGCACTCGCCTTGCGCGACGCGGGGCATGCGGATGCGGCAGCGATCGCGGAGATCTACAACCACCACGTGCTGAACACGATCGTCACCTTCGAGGAGGTGCCGGTTGCGAGCGACGAGATGCGTGGCCGCGTCGAGGAGCTGCGCGAACAGAACCTGCCCTGGCTGGTCGCAGAGCGCGGCGGCGAGGTCGTCGGCTACGCGTACGGCGGCAAGTGGCACCGCCGTGCCGCGTATCGACACTCCTGCGAGGTCACCGTCTACGTCGGCGCCGAACACGTCCGCACCGGGGTCGGTGTAGCGCTGTACGGCGAGCTGCTGCCGCGGCTGAAGTCGCTTGGCATGCGCACGGCGCTGGGTGGCATCGCGCTGCCCAACGAAGGCAGCGTCGCGTTGCACGAGCGCTTCGGCTTCGCCAAGGCGGCGCACTACTCGCAGGTCGGCTTCAAGCTCGGGCGTTGGATCGACGTCGGCTATTGGCAGCTCATGTTGTGATGCGATGACGGCGGAACGGGATCGCGCATATTGGGAGCGGCACGCGGCGCGCTACGATCGCTCGCTCGGGCCGCTCGGTCGACCGCTGCCGCGCATGCTCGAGCTGGTCGGCGAGGCGGTGACCGGTAGCGGGCGAGTCCTGGAGCTGGCCGCAGGCACGGGCCTGGTTACGCCGGTGCTCGCCGGCGCGGCGCGCGAAGTGGTGTCGACCGACTACGCGTCGGCGATGGTCGAGCGGCTCGAGGCCCTGGTTCGCGAGCGCGGACTGGGCAACGTTCACTGTCAGCAGGCTGACATCTACGCACTGCCGTTCGAGGATGGATCGTTCGACGCCGTCGTCGCCGCCAACGTCCTGCACCTCGTGCCCGATCTCGATGCCGCGCTGGCGGCAATGCGGCGCGTGCTGCGACCCGGTGGACGGCTCGTGGTGCCGACGTTCTGCCACGACGAGACGGCGCTGTCGTGGGTGGTGTCGCGGCTGCTCGCCATCACCGGCTTTCCCGGCCATCGACGATTCACCGCCAGCACTCTGCGCCAAGCCGTAGCCGCGGGCGGCATCGCGATCGGCCGCAGCGAGACGCTGCCCGGTCTGATCCCGATCTGTTATCTCGACGGCGTCCCGGCGCAGCGCCGAGCGGAGGTGTGATGACGTTTGAAGGACTGAACGCCGACGAAGCGCGGGCCTTTGCGGCGCGCTGGCTGCCCGCCTGGAGTGGCAACCGCCCCGAGCTGCTGGCGTCGTTCTACAGCGATGACGCCGTGTACTCGGACCCGGCGATTCCCGACGGCGTGCGCGGGCGCCCCGCGGTGCAGGCGTATTTCGCGAAGCTGTTGGCGCGCAATCCCGATTGGGTGTGGACGCACCGCGGCTCGATGCCGATGCAGGATGGCTTTCTCAATCTGTGGCACGCGTCGATTCCGGCCGGCGGAAGAGTCGTCGAGGTCGACGGCGCGTGTACCGTGCAACTGCGCGGCGGGTTGATCTACGCCAACCACGTGTTTTTCGATCGCAGCGATCTGCTGGCCGCGATTCGCGGGTAGGTGAAGGGACGGCGAAGTCGCTCATCCGTCGAAATCCAAATCGAAATCGAAATCCAAATCGGACATCGCGATCGCAGCATATGCAAACGCGACGCGGAGCTCATCGAGGCAATGCAGC
>CADEER010000234.1 GCA_902826395.1 uncultured bacterium | reverse complement strand
GCCATACGCCCTCCTCGCCGCCGTGATCACTCGAATCGAACCCAAGTGCAAGCCGTCACACCCCGTTCAGGAATCAATCAACCACGAAGACACGAAGGGCACGAAGAAGGACGAGCGAGCCTTCGTGATCTTCGTGCCTTCGTGGTGAATTGTCGTCCTGTTGTTGGTAGGTCTCCGGGACGTGACTGACGGCAAGCGATATCTGTTTCGCATACTGGCGCCGCTGGCGGGCCTGATGCTCGGCCTGGTCTTGGTGTTGGCGATCCTCTTCTCGGGAGTCTGGAAGAGCGGGGCTTCCTGGGATGCGCCGACGCTCATGCAGTACATGGACTGCTCACAGGCCGGCATCTGTCGCCACTACCCGAACCGCGATCACGAGTTGAAACACGGCGGCGGCGGGACGTTTCGCGTGCGCAGCAACTCGATCGGCTTTCGCGGAGCGGAACCGCCACCGGAGTCGCGCGATGAGAAGAGCGTGCTGGTGCAGGTGTTCGGCGATTCGATGACGCACGGCACCGGTGTCGACGACGGCGACACGGTCGCGGCGCGGCTGCGCGAGAACCTCGCGCTGCGGTTGCCGCGGCGCGACGTGTACGTGATGAACCTCGGCATGCCGATGAACTACCTGCGCTCACAGTTCACGATCTACGAGACGTGGGGGCGACCGTATCGGCCGGACGTGGTCGTGTTCCAGTACAACGGCGGCCTTCCCAGTCCGCGCGACATCAACCAGCGGGTGCGGCAGATCCGCGACTCGGCGCTGGCAGGCCTCCTATTTCGCTTCGACTGGGGCCGCCAGTTGATCAACCAGTATCAATCCTGGGCGGTGACCCAGTACTCGGAGGCGGAAGCGCTGGAAGCTCTCGAGCCGGGTGTGGCGCTTTTGAAGCGCGACCAGCACGAGCGCGGTCTCACCATTGCCGTGTTCTCGTTCGTCAGCGAGTTCGGCGGCGTCGAGAAAATCTTTCCGGCCGAGCTCGACGTGCTGCGCATCGACAGCGGGTTGCAGGGCTGGGACGCGTACCGAGCCAGCGCTTATGTGATTGCCGGTGACGGGCACCCGAACCCCGACGGCACGCGGATGTTCGCGGCGCGCATCGCCGACGCGCTGGCGCCGCGCATCGCAACCGCGACCGCCCCGCCAGGCTGAAACTCACTCCTTGGCGAGCCGCAACAGCGCGCGCTTTTCGTGCGCCTCCCAGTCGGGTGAAGTCGGCGGACGCTGGTGCAGGACGGCGCGCACGGTGTCGGTTCCCGGCGCCAACCAGAACGCACAACTCGACGAGCGGTTGCCGCGCATCAAGCTCAGGGCGCGCTCGGCCAGCGATAGCTGTGTTGCCGTCGAGGGCCGGCCTGGCCACCACGCTTCGATCCCCGCGTCGCGCGCCGCGTCGGCCAGCAGCGCCGGCGCCATGCGCTCGAGATGGTCGAACCACTGCTCCTGCTCGTCGCCGCGACCGCGTGCGGCGGCGGTCACCAAGCGGAGCGTCCATGCGGAGACGCGGCTCGGGTGTACGGTGCACGCCTCCGCGAGCTCCTCGGCGGCCTCGTCGAGGCGGCCGATGCGCAACAGGGCCTCGCCGCGGTAGACGGGCAGGGTGGCACCGCGCCAACCCATGACGCGGACGCCTTCGTCGAGCGTGTTCAGCCCCGTCGTCGGATCGCCGAGCAATACCTGACTGGCGCCGAGACCGATCCACGCCCAGGTGGTGCGCGGCGCGGCTGCCAGAATGGCTTCGAACTCGCGTCGAGCGGTCTCGTAGTTGCCGGCCCACAGGTCCATCTCGGCGGCGTAGCAACGCGCGATCGGATGATCGCCGATGCGCGCCAGCTCCGCGGTGAGCCGCTCGGCCGTGCGTGCCAGACCGAGCCAGGGGGACATGTGCTGAATCTCGCGCACCCTGTGCCGTGGGCTCGGTGGGACATCCAACAGCCGCAGTCGGCCGTCTTCGACGACGCTCGGAAACGGCGTGCGATTGCCCGCCATCCGAGCCAGGCCCGCTTCGCTGGCGGCACACAGCTCGATGCCAGAGGCGTGGCCTTTATCGGTAGCGATCTCCAGTCCGAGCGCGGCGAGTTGTCCTTCGAGCAACCCGTCGTACGCGAGCGTGTTGGGGAAGGGTTCCGCTTCGATCTCGTTCTTGACCAGAACCCAGAGCAGCTTGGCGGCGAAGTAGCCGGTGACGTCGTTCTGCAGTTGCGTCAGCTCGCGCCGCGCCGCTTCGAGGTCGCCGCGCCGCCGCAGCAGGTCGGCCCGCCATGTGCGGAGCGCCGGGCCGGGTGCTCCCTTCAAGTGGGCGATCGCGGCTTCCGCCCGCTCGAGATCGCCGTCGAGCAGCGACGCGCCCACCATGACCGTAATCGCCGGTTCGGATCCCGGGTCGTTCGCGAGCGCCATTGCTGCGCGCTCGTAGGCTCTCTCGGTGTCGCCGCGGAAGAGATCGAGCTGGGCGAGTACGGCGGTGGCGCGCGGATCATCGGCGTGGCGCTCGGCTTCGCGCTCGGTCTCGGCAAAGAGACCGATGCGCAGCATCTGCTCGACGACGCCGCTCCAGCTCGCGGGATCCAGCTCGAGGACTCGTTCGGCGGCGCGACGCGCCGTGGCTGCGTCTCCCGCCTCGACCGCGAGTTGAAGCTGCCGGCGCCGCATCGCCGCGTCGTCACTCGTCGCGATCGCGTGCTCCAACTGCGCAAGCGCCTCGCGCGGTCGCTCCGTCGAGCGATAGTGCTCGGCCGCCGCGAGCCACAGCGTCGGGTCGCCGCCGCGCCGCAACAGCTCGCCCAGCGCCGCCTCGGCCTCTTCCTCGAAATGAAGCTTCTTCAGCAGCGAGAAGTGGAGGCGGCGCGGGTAGTCGTCGTCTGGATGAGCCTCGATCCAAGCGCGCAGCGCGTCGAGGCTCTCCTGGTAGAGGCGGAGAAGGAAGAGCAGGCGCGCGCCGGCCGAACGCGCCGCCAACTCGCCGGCACCGGCGAGCTGACGCGCCGCCGTCACCGCCGCCGTGCGATTGCCGGCTTCGATTGCATCGATGCAGTCGCGCACCAGTCGACGCTCGGCCGGCGACAGAAGCTCGCGCGCCACGTCAGATCCCCGTAGAGGCGCGGAATGGCATCTTCGGGCTGTGCGCCGAAGCGACTCGAGTCGATTGGAGCCAGATACGCATGGATGGATTGGACGCTCTTCAGCGGCCGCGCAGTACACTGAATCACTCCGCTTCGGTGTCAAGCTCCTCGCGGCGCCGTACGCCGAAGCGCCGTACCCCGTACGCCAAACACGACTTGCCTTTTCGGGGAGGTTGCCCGACAGTGGACGCCTCTGCGGAAGCGCTGGAAAACCCGCGTATTGGCGCGGAGCAAGGGGGAATTCCCATGGGTAAGTACCGCAAGATGAAGGAGCGGCTGGACGGTCTCGAACGCCGGGCCAGGGACCACGACGACCAGTTGCGACGCGGCGGTGACCACCGCGGCCGCGACGATCGGGGCGATCGCGGAGGCCACCACCACAATGGCGGCGGACGCGGCGGTCACGATGGCGGCGGTCACGACGAGAAGCGCATCATCGACACGATCGTGCGCCTGGTCGCGGAGCGGGTCGGTGAAATGTTGGAAACGGACGATCGCCACGGACACGGCGATTGCGGCCACGACCACGGTGGGCAAGACGGTCACGACGACTGGCGGGACGAGAAGCGCAAGATCGATTATGTCGTCGACCTGGTCAGTGAGCGGGTTCAATTGATCGTCGCGGCCGAGATCGATCGACGGCTGGGCTCGGCAGCGGAAGAAGAGGCGGGCGAGGGCGAGTCCGGAGGACGCACGGGGGGAAAACGGCGAGACCCGGAGGCGAGGTAGCGTTTGCCGTTGCCCAACCCAGCGAGTGAGTCGAGCTCGCAGCCCCCGCGACTCCACAAGAAGAAGATCGCCGAGCATCTGCCGGTGACGGCGACGAGCTCGGCGCTGTTTCGCTTCGGCGAGCAGTGCAACTACCGCTGCCCGATGTGCAGCAACACCGGCGAGCGGGAGCTGTTCTTCCGCGACACCGACGAGCTGCTGCGCCGCGCCGCGTTCCTGCGCGACTGCGGTTTCCGCCGCGCCGTCGTCACCGGGGGCGAGGCTACGATCCATCCCGGTTTCTGGACCGTCGTCGAACAGCTCGCGGCGTACGGGATGAAGTGGGACATCAACACGCACGGCCGCAGCTTCGCCGCGCCTGGCTTCGCCGCGCGAGCGGTCGACTCGGGCCTCGAGCGCGCCATCGTGTCGCTGCATTCGTTCGATCCGCCGACCAGCGCCGCCATCTTCGGCGTGAGTGAAGACTCGCATCGCGGCACCGTGCAGGGCGTGGTCGCGTTGCTGGAGGCCGGAGTCGACGTGATGCTCAACTGCGTCATCAGCCGCCTCAATGTCGACCAGCTCGACGCCTACATCGAGGCGGCGGTCGAGAGCTTTGGAGAGCGCGTCCGGGTCAAGCTCGTCTTTCCGTCGACGATCGGCAAAGGCGGGCAGTGGAGCGAGATCGCGAACCTGCGCTACGACGACGTGCGCGGTCGCATTCGCACCGCGCGCGACACCGCGGCGCGGCTCGGAGTGCGCATCTCCTTCGAATCGTTTCCGAGCTGCGTGCTCGACGATGCCAGTACCGTCAACTACGGGCGCTCGACCTTCGGCGAGTCGCACTATCTGGACGACGCCACCGGCGACCGCGTCTACTCGATGCGCCACATCGAGGCCGAGCTCTCGGCGTACGGCGAGCAGTGCCTTCAGTGCGCCGCGCTGCGCAATTGTCCCGGCGTCTCGCACCGCTATGCGACCGCGAACGGAGTCGCCGAGCTGCACGCGTTCGCTGCGCGGGAGCCGGCGGACGCGGTGGCTGCGGGTTGAGAGAGCGCCGCGCCGGATGCTCCGCGCCGGATAGTCGATGAGAACCGAACGCGTCATCACCAACGAGACCTGCAACCAGAATTGCTGGTTTTGCTCGGCGCGCCGCCCCGTCGAACAGCCCGAGCTGGTCGCCCGTTCGGCGGTGCGCGCCCGCATCGACCGCGCGCTCGCCGCGGGCGCCAGGGAGATCGTCCTCACCGGCGGCGAGCCGACGCTGCGCAGCGACATCGCCGATCTGGTGCGCCGCGCCGCGCGTGACGGGACGCGCGTCGTATTGGAGACCAACGCCGCCTTGATCGACGCCGAGCGCGCGGCGGCGCTGGCCGCCGCCGGCCTGCACACGGCTCGCGTCCAGCTCGTCGCCTGGGGCGACGCCGCCGACGAGATCACCCGCGACCCCGGCGGCTTCGCGGCAACACTCGCCGGCATGCGTGCCTTGAGCGACGCCGGGATCGCCATCGAAGTGAGTCTGCCGGTGGTGCGGCGCAATCTCGCGCTGCTCGCCGCCGTGCCCGGTGGCGTTGCGGCCGGCGATGCGAAGGTGAGCGGCCTGGTGCTGGTGGTTCCGACGTCGGCGCCGCTGGCCGACGAGTGCGCCTCGCCGAGCGAGATCGCCACGTGCATCGAGGCCGTCGCCGCGGCGGCGCGGCGGGTTGGTCTGCCGCTGCGGCTCGACGCGGCGACGTTCGTCCCGCCGTGCATCTTCGAGAAGGGCGAGCGCGTCGCTCACCTCTACGCGCTCAATCGCGGCAATCAGTCGCGGCCCGGGTTCGCCAAGGTCGAGGCATGCGCCGCGTGCCGCGTCGAAGATCGTTGCCCGGGCTTGCCGGAGGCGTTTCTCGATCACCGCGACCGTTTCTACCCGATCTCCAGCGACAGGCTGCGCCGCCGCTTGACGGTGGTTTCGACCGTCGAGGAGCAGGTCGCGCGCGAGTACCTGACTCGCGACGAGCCGCGCGGCGACTCCGGCCAGGGCGTCGCCGAGTACATCGTGCGCGTCAACTTCCACTGCAATCAGTCGTGCGAGTTCTGCTTCGTGTCGACGCACCTGCCGCCGCCCGCCGAGGCGGCCGTGCGCGCCGCGATCGCCGAGGCCGGTCGCCAAGCGGCGGTAGTGATCCTCTCGGGCGGCGAACCGACGCTCAATCCGCGCCTCGCCGAGTACGTGCGTCTGGCGAAGGGCGAGGGAGCGAGCTCGGTCGAGCTGCAGAGCAACGCCATCCGCCTCGGCGACGCCGCGCTGACGGCGTCGCTGGTCGAAGCGGGCCTCGACCGTGCGATGATCTCGCTGCACGGCTCGACGGCGGCGATCTCCGACGCCGTGACCGGTGCGCCGGGAACCTTTGATTCCACCGTTCGCGGCCTCGACGAGCTGGCGCGCGCCGGCGTTCAGGTGCGCATCAACTTCGTCTTCTGCGAGGGCAACCGCCGCGACTTCCCGAACTTCGTCGAGCTGGTCGCCGCGCGCTGGCCGCGGGCGATGATCGTGTTCTCGTTCGTCGGCTCGCACACCGACGTCGTGCCGCGCACGACCGAGCTGATCCCGCGCTTCAGCGACATCATGCCGTCACTGACCGAGGGCCTCGCACGGGCGCGCACGGCGGGACTGACGGTGCTCGGCTTTGATTCGATGTGCGGCCTGCCCGCCTGCCTGGTCCCGGAAGCGGAGCGCAGCGGGTTCGTAGGCGGCCCGATCGGCGGCGATGGCGACGGCAGCGGCGAGTTCGTCAAAGGCGAGCAGTGCGTCGGCTGCGCCGCCGCGCAGCGCTGCTACGGAGTGCGCCGCGGCTACGCCGAGCTCTACGGCACGGGGGAGCTGCGGCGGTTGTCGGAGGTCGCGGTCGAGGGAGCGCCGGCCTGAAGCTTCCCTGGTCACCCCGGCGAAAGGGACTGTCGTAAAAGCAGACGCGAACAGTTTCTCGAGCCCGAACCGCAAAGATCCCCTCTCCCTCCGGGAGAGGG
>CADEER010000233.1 GCA_902826395.1 uncultured bacterium | reverse complement strand
CCTTCAGCGCAACTCGTCGGTCATCGGCACGAAGCGCACCGGCAGTGCGGGTCTCTCTTCGTATCCCGTCTCGGTGCGAACGATGACGCGCAATTCCTGGTTGCGCTCGCCGACCGGAATGACCAGCCGTCCGCCGATCGCGAGCTGCTGGCGCAGGGCCTCTGGGACTTCGGGCGGTGCCGCGGTCACCAGAATCGCGTCGTACGGCGCGTGCTCGGCCCAGCCCGCGTAGCCGTCGCCGTGGCGAACCTGCACGTTGTCGTATCCGAGGCGGGCGAGCTTGGCGGCGGCGGTGGCAGCCAGATCGCCGATGATCTCGACCGAGTAGACTTGCTTGGCGATCTCGGCGAGAACCGCCGCCTGATAGCCGGACCCGGTGCCGACCTCGAGTACGCGCGCGTCGCCGTCGAGCGCGGCGAGCTCGGTCATCAGCGCGACGATATAGGGCTGGCTGATCGTCTGATCGCGTCCGATCGGCAGCGGCCGATCCTCGTAAGCCAGCTCGCGCATGCTCTCGGGTATGAACAGATGCCGCGGTACCTTGCTCATCGCCGCCAAGACCTTTGGATCGACGACGCCGCGCGCTTCGATCTGCTCCGCCACCATGGCGCTGCGCGCCAGCGCGGCGACGTCGACCGGCGTGGGCTGCTGTAGGTCTTGCGACGGCGGCGGTGCGGCTCCGCCGCAGGCGGTGAGGCGCGCGCACGAGGCGGCGCTCATGGCCAGGAGCAGCAACAGTGCGGGCGTTCGCATCGTGGGCTTCATCGCTTGGGCTTGTATGGTTCGGCAATCGGCGCTTTGACGAGCGCCCCATCCGCGAGGACTGCATCGACTTCGGTGGCGTTGGCGACCGCGGCCGTCTTTGCCTCCCACGGCGAGCCCACTCGTTTGAGGAGATCGGCCAGCGACTCGCCGGCTCGGGCGCGATGAATGCGCAGGCGCAGGACGCGCACCTTCGCCAGATCGTCCGCCGTCGTCGCCCGAAAGCTGTGTGGGATCTGCTTGAACGGCGTGTGGTTCTGCTCCAGGCGGTCGGGAGTGGTGATGCAGGCGATCTGGTACACGTTGCCCTTGAACGCGATCCAGGTGGCCTCGACGGATTGCGAACGACCGTTGCTGCGGCCGGTGATGACGCCGCTGCGCACGGCGCGCAGGCCGTTGATCTGAATCTCGCGAAAGGTCTTGCTGTCGAGGCCGCTCTGCTTGGCGATGGCGCGGGCGGTGGCGTTCGGATCGTCGCCCTCGCCGGCGAGCGTCAGGACGGCCATGGCGCTCTTGTCGGGGGAGAGCGCCGCGACCTGGTTCCACGAGTTGTGAGTCTGCCAGCCGTCGGGGAAGTGGATGGAAATCCGCATGTCGGGCTGGATGAACTGCTGTCCGGCGAAGACGCCGGCGGCGGGGTCGTCGCCGACCACGAGGCCGTCGAGGCGGGAGAGAAAGTCGCTGTCGTCCGCCGCGATCGGCGGCGCCGTTGTGTGCTCGATCGAAGCCGCTGCGCGGCCGGTATCGCGCACGCGCTCGGGCGTGCGCGGGTGCGACGCGAAGAAGCTGAGGGCGCGCGCGTCTTCGCCCTGCAGAGCCTCGTAGCGTTCCAGCGAGTGGAGGATCTCCGGCAATCCCTCGGGCTGCCAGCCGGCTTTGGCGGTCAGGTCGAGTGCGTACTTGTCTGCGTTGCGCTCCTGCTGGCGGTCGTGCGGCGACAGGAGAAGGCCCTGGGTCACGCCTCCGATGCCGCCGATGACGTTGCCGAGAGTCGGGCTGATGATGCCGGTGGCGGCGGCGCCGATGCCGGTGACGATCCCCAGCGGTGCGCCGAGCGAGATGCGGTTGCCGGCGTCGCGGCCCAGCACGTGCGCGATCTCGTGGCCGATCACACCGGCCAACTGGTCTTCCGAGCCGGCGAGAATGAGCAGGCCGCGCGACACGTAAACGCTGCCGCCGGGCAGGGCGAACGCGTTCGGCTCTTCCATATTGATGATCTTGAAGCGGAACTCGTAGTCGTTGGCCGGCGCCTTCTCGGTGAGCCGGGCGCCGATGGCGCTGACGTAGGCGGCGAGGCGCTCATCGTCGACGACGCCCATCGTCGCCTCGACCTTCGCGGCCTCCTGATCGCCGAGCGACTTCTCGGTGTCGCGGCTGGTCAGGATCACCTGCGGTCGATTGGTGACCGGATTGACGTGACAAGCGCTGCAGAGGAGCGAGGCGACGAGGACGGCGGCGGATGAGCGCGACATCGCGCCAAGATAGCAGTCCGAACGCGTGTCTCAACGCTGGCAGGCAAGCAAATCGCCTCTCTCTGTGGGAGAGGCCGCGCGAAGCGCGGGTGAGGGTGGATGAGATGAGTCGCCGCAGGCGACCACGTCTTGGGTTGCGTTTCCCCCGTTCGTTCCGAGCGTGGTAGTGGGGCGCGGGAGGCCGACCGATGAAACTCGATCATCCGCGTGTGGATCCGCTGACCGACAGTGAGATCGATCAGGAGACCCGCAACCTTTTTGGTGCGGGCCCGGTGCTCAACATCTTTCGCACGCTCGCGCAGCACCCCAAGCTGCTCAAGCGCTGGCTGGTGTTCGGCACTCACGTACTCGGCAAGAGCACGCTGCCGGCGCGCGACCGCGAGTTGCTGATTCTGCGCATCGGCTGGCTGTGCGGGTCCGAGTACGAATGGACGCAGCACGTCGCCATCGGCAAGCTCTGTGGCTTGAGCGACGACGACATCGCGCGCATCGCGGTGGGGCCGGACGCGGAGGGGTTGGACGCGTTCGATCGCGTCCAGTTGCGAGCCGTCGACGAGCTGCGCCGCGACGCGTTCATCTCCGACGCCACCTGGGCCGCTCTCGCCGAGCGCTACGACGCGCAGCAGATGCTCGACCTCGTCTTCGCGGTCGGCCAGTACCAGATGGTGTCGATGGCGTTGAACAGCCTCGGCGTGCAGCTCGAGGACTTCACGCCGCGGCTGCCGCCGGGAGCGCGCCCGTGAGCGACCGCCTCGCCGGCAAGGTGGCGATCGTCGTCGGCGCCGGGCAGACACCCGGCGACACGATCGGCAACGGCCGCGCCACAGCCATCCTCTTCGCGCGCCACGGCGCCAGAGTGTTGTGCGTCGACCGGCGCGGCGAATCGGCGGCCGAGACCGCCGCGATGATCGCCGCCGAGGGCGGCGAGGCAATCGCCATCGAAGCCGATGCTACCGACGAGGCGGCGTGTCGGTCGTTCGTCGCCGAGGCCGGAAAGCGCTTCACGCGCGTCGATGTGCTGCACAACAACGTCGGCATCGGAGCCGGCGACGACAGCCCCAGTCGGATCGAGGCGGCCAACTGGGATCGCATCATGGCGGTCAATCTCAAGTCGGCCGTGCTGCCGTGCAAGGCGGTCCTGCCGGTCATGCGCGCCCAGAAGGCGGGGTCGATCATCAACATCTCATCGGTGGCGGCCGTGTGCGCGACGCCGACGATCGCCTACAAGGCCTCGAAGGCGGCGCTGAACGCCTACACGCAGTCACTTGCGGTCGGCAACGCCAAGTACGGCATCCGCGCCAACGTCATCATGCCGGGGCTGATGAACACGCCGATGGCGATCGAGGGGATCAGCGCCGCGGCCGGTGTCGACAAGGCGAAGCTGATCGAGATGCGCGACGCCATGGTGCCGCTCGGTGCCAAGATGGGCACGGCTTGGGACGTCGCCTACGCGGCGCTGTACCTGGCGTCGGACGAGGCGCGTTTCGTCACCGGCATCGCTCTGCCGGTCGACGGCGGGCAAAGCGCGCGCATCGGGTGAACAAAGACTTCACCACAGAGGCACGGAGACACAGAGAACAAAGCACGCTAGGTAGATCGGTAAGCGCCTTCCATCCCAAGACTGCGCTCCTCTGTGTCTCTGTGGTGAATTTTCTTTTGCTTGATCACGCCGGACGATGAGCAAGTTGGTGCGCATTGCCGTCGCGGCATTGGTAGCAATCGCGGTCGCGGTGCTGGCGATTCACGCTGCGACGCGGATGGACGGCGTGCAACGATGGCTGGGGCGCGAGGTGGCGACTGCGCTCGGGCCTGGAGTCGCGGTCGGGGTCGTCGACGTGTCGCTGATGCCGCCGCCCGGGATACGGCTGCGCGAGGCGCGCATCGAGAGTCCGAAAGACCAGCGAACGATCATCGAGATCGATCAGTTGGGGATCGACATCGAGATCGGCCACCTGTTGCGCGAGCGCAAGATTCGGGTGACCGCGGTGAGCGTCGACGATGCGGTCGTCCACGTGGATCTGCGGTCGGGCAGAGTCGGAGAGTCGCTCGACGTGATCACGGCATTGTTCGCCGACGGTACTGCCGCGAAGTCGCCACCGAAAGAGGAGTCGCCGCCGCGGTCGCTCGAGTTGCCGGTCGAAGCAACCGACGTGACGGTGTTGGTACAGCCGGCCGACGAGAAGGCACAGCCCGTCCGATTGGTGTTCCCGCGCCTGCACGCGATCACTCGGCGGCCGGCCGGCGAAAAGACCCTTACCGTCGACGTCGATTCCGAGCTCGCGCAAGGGTCGTTCTCGGTGGCGATCACTTCGACAAAGCAAGACGCAGGGCGAGCCATCGAGGCTGAAGTGCACGCCGCCGACCTGTTGCTGCGTGAGATCTTCGTCGACCCACCCGGCGATTTTCAGAGGGCTACTTTAGACGCATCGCTGCGGCGCCCGGCCGGCTCAACAGACCTGATGGGTGACGGGACTCTGCGCCTGGCCGGCGGCGTCGTCAGCTCGGCGTCGCTCGGAGCGGCGCTGTGGAAGGCGGTGTTCGGGTTGTTGCCAGGCGCCGGCAGCCATGCCGCCGAGCTGGTGCGGTCGAAGCCGACAGTGCTGGAGAGCCTGACGACGCGCTTCGCGCTGCGCGAGCGGCGAGTCGATCTCAGCGGCTTGGAGCTCGATGCGGACGACTACTTCGTCACCGGCGACGGCTCGATCGGCTTCGATTCCAAGCTGTCGATGGATCTGCAGGTGCGGCTCACGCCGGCCGGCTTGACCAAGATGTTGCTGGTCGCCGACCTTCCGCTGTCGCGGCTGCCGGTGAAGAAGCTGCCGCCGATTCCCCTGCGCGTGTCCGGGACGATGCGGAAACCAATCGTGCGAGCGAGCATCGACTCCTTGCCGTCCGGCATACTCGACTACGGTGCCGGAACGGCGGAGGAAGTCACGAAAGACATCGTCGACGCCGCCCGCGGCCTGTTCAAAAAGGGCGCCGACCTGTTCGACGGCGACTGAAGGTTGATAAACCACGAAGACACGAAGGGCACGAAGTTGCGGATAGGCCTTCGTGCCCTTCCTACCTTCGTGGTTCGGACAAGGCCGGACGCTGGCTCGACGCGACATCGTCTGGATTCGCCCAGTCCGACATGGAATCGATGCATCATCCGGGCTACGGTCCCACGATGGCGAACACCGCTGAGGCGAGGGATTTGCGGCCGGCGCAGGAAGTCCGCGAGAGCCGCAAGCGACAGGTGGCTCTTGGCTACCGCATCTTCGCGGCGCAGCGCTGGGGCGATCTCGGCGACGGCCACATCAGCGCCCGCGATCCGGAGCGCACCGATTGCTTCTGGATGTTGCGCTTCGGCGTTTCATATCACGAGGCGCGGGTCGCCGATCTGGTTCTCGTCGATCCGGACGGCGAAGTCGTCGAGGGGAAGGGGCCGATCAATCGCGCCGGCTACTACATCCATCACCCGGTGCTGGCGGCGCGTCCGGAGCTGGTCAGCGCGGCGCACGTGCACACCCCGTGGGGGACGCCGTTCGCCGCCGAGGTTCGACCGATCGAACCGATCACGCAGGAGTCGTGCATCTTCTTCGAGGAGCACTCGATCTTCGACGACGAGGAGGTGCAGATCCAGAGCGTAGACGGCGGCCGGCGCATCGCCGCGGCGCTCGGCGACAAGCGGGCGGTGATCCTCCGCAACCACGGCCTGCTGACGGCCGCGACGCGCGTCGACGAAGCGGTGGGAATGTTCGTCTTCATGGAGCGCGTCGCCGAAGCGCACATGAAGGCGCGCAACGCGAAACCGATCTCGGCCGAGGCCGCGCGCTTCGCGCGCGGCGATCTGATGAACAACAGCGTCGGCCGCGTCGGCTTCTGGTCCCTGGTCGCCCGCCACATCGCCAACGCCTCGGTGGTGAACTGAGAAGAGTGAAAAACTCTTCACCACAGAGACACAGAGACACGGAGGGGTGCGGCTCGCGATGACGTGTCGGAACTGGATCTTTCTCCGTCTCTGACGTATAGTCCGACGGTGGTTACTTTCGTCGAGACGGCGCTGTTCACCCGCCTCGTCGAGGAATGCCTGTCCGACGATGAGTATCTCAAGCTTCAGCTGGCGCTCGCGGAGAGACCGGAGCAAGGGCTGATCATCCCTGGCTCCGGAGGCGTACGAAAGCTTCGCTGGGCTGCGGCCGGGCGCGGCAAGCGCGGCGGATTCCGAGCGTCATCTACTATCTGCGGTTGCGCGCCGGAGTGATCTGGATGCTGACGATGTACCCGAAGAACGTGTCCGACAGCATCCCGGCCCACGTGCTGCTACAAATCCGGAAGGAGATCGAGGATGCCTAAGGTTGCGAAGCGAAATATCGGAGCGGAGATCCTCGCCGGCATTCGCCAGCTCAAGCGGGGCGAAGTCGGCCGTGTCACGACGCTGCCAAGAATCTCTGAGACGCGAGAACGAATCGGCCTTTCGCAAGCCGAGTTTGCTCGGCTGCTTGGGGTCTCAGTTCGAACCTTGCAGGAGTGGGAGCAGGGGCGGCGAGTGCCATCGGGTCCCGCTCGCACGCTGCTCATGATCGCCCACAAGAACCCCCGCGCGCTACTCGAGGTGGCGGCCTAAC
>CADEER010000232.1:1784-6855 GCA_902826395.1 uncultured bacterium | reverse complement strand
TGTCGATCTCGTTGTCGAAGTGGCCGATGTTGCAGACGATGGCGTTGTGCTTCATGCGCTTCATCTGCTCGACGCTGATGATGCTGCGGTTGCCGGTGGCGGTGACGAAGATATCGAAGTCCTGCACGACCTCGTCGACGCGCACGACGTCGAGGCCGAGCATGCATGCCTGCAGGGCGCAGATCGGGTCGATCTCGGAGACGGAGACGCGCGCCGACTGGCCTTGCAGCGACTGGGCCGAGCCCTTGCCGACGTCGCCGAAGCCGCACACCAGCGCCTTCTTGCCGGCGATGAGTACGTCGGTGGCGCGCATGATGGCGTCGACCAGCGAGTGGCGGCAGCCGTAGATGTTGTCGAACTTGCTCTTGGTGACGCTGTCGTTGACGTTGATCGCCGGGAACAACAGCGTGCCGTTCTGCACCCGCTCGTACAGGCGGTGCACGCCCGTCGTGGTCTCCTCCGAAACGCCGCGGATCGAGCCGGCCAGCGCGTGCCAGAAGCCCTTGCCCTTGGCGTCGCGCACGTCGTGCAGGACCTGCAGCACGCAGCGGAACTCCTCGCTGTCGGCGCTCTCGACGGGCGGAATGGTGCCCGAGTTTTCGTACTCGCAGCCGAGGTGCACGAGCAGCGTCGCGTCACCGCCGTCGTCGAGCAGCAGATTGGGGCCGCTGCCGTCGGGCCATACCAGTGCCTGCAGTGTGCACCACCAGTACTCGGGGAGGGTCTCACCCTTCCAGGCGTAGACCGGCACACCGTTGGGCGCGGCGGCGGTGCCCTGCGGTCCGACGACCACCGCGGCGGCCGCGTGATCCTGGGTCGAGAAGATGTTGCACGACACCCAGCGCACGTCGGCGCCGAGCTCGACCAGCGTCTCGATGAGCACCGCGGTCTGCACGGTCATGTGCAGCGAGCCCATGATCTTGGCGCCGGCCAGCGGCTTCACGCCGGCGTACTCCTCGCGCAGTGCCGCCAGTCCCGGCATCTCGACCAGCGCCAGCTCGAGCTCTTTGCGTCCGAAGCGGACGGTCTCGGCCTCGAGGTTGGCTACTCGGTACGGCAGGTCGGCCAGCAGAGGCAGGCCGGTGTTCATGAAGGTCGCTTCTTTGGTCGCGGTGGCGGGCATGTTCGTCCTCACGTGATCGGATTGGCGGGCCGGCGCAGAGCGCACCGTCGCTGGATCAATCGGGTTCCATACCCGAGACGGCGACGGCAATCCACCACGGATGTTTTGCCGCTCGTGGCCGGCCCGCCAGGGCAAGAGGGGGGCCGATGGTGTTGGAATCGCCCCGTTGAGACGGGGCCGCGTCGTAGCGGTGGCGCGCAAGTACAGCGGCATTCTCGCCTTGCGCCGCTGTTATAGAGCGTATTAGCGTGCCGCATTTGGCGACCGGGGCGCGGTCGTCGCGGACGGAGGGGGAATGTCGGCACGCAGGGGTTCATTCGCCGCGCTGGTCCTGGCGTCGATGTGGCTATCGGCGGCGGCGCACGCGGCGCCTTTCACGACTTTTGAAACCGGCTTGGTTCGGCCGCTGGCGCTGTCCGACGACGGGACGCGTTTGTATGCGGTCAACTCACCGGACAACCGGCTCGAGATCTTCAGCGTCGGGGCGGGTGGACTCACGCACACGGGCTGGGTCGACGTCGGCGTCGAGCCGTGTGCGGTGGCGCTGCGCAACGACTCCGAGGCTTGGGTCGTCAATCACCTGTCCGACAGCGTCAGTATCGTCGACCTGGCCGCCGTCCCGCCGCGCGTCGTGCGGACTCTCCTGGTCGGCGATGAGCCGCGCGACATCGTCTTCGCCGGTGCGGCCGGAAATCGCGCCTTCATTACCACCGCGCATCGAGGCCAGAACAGTCCCGTCGACCCGCAGTTCACCGTTCCGGGAGTCGGTCGCGCCGACGTCTGGGTATTCGATGCCACGGCGCTCGGCGGCTCGCTTGGCGGCGCAGCGTTGAACGTTCTCACCCTGTTCGGCGACACGCCGCGACCGCTGGCTGTGACGCCCGACGGCGCGACGGTGTACGCCGGCGTCTTTCACTCCGGCAATCGCACGACGACGGTGTCGGAAGGCGCGGTGTGCGACACCAGCGAAGCCAACATCAATGCGAACCAGGTGCAGGGTTCGTGCTCTGTCGGCGGGCAGACGATGCCCGGCGGTCTGCCGTTGCCGCATCGCGACGTGCACGGCGACGTGCGGCCGGAAGTCGGTCTGATCGTGAAGTACGACGGCGCGAATTGGCGCGACGAGCTCGGCCGCATCTGGGACAACGGCGTCAAGTTCAGCTTGCCCGACTACGACGTGTTCGCGATCAACGCCAACGCCAACCCGCCCGCTCAAACCGGCGCCATCGCGGGCGTCGGCACGATTCTCTTCAACATGGCGGTCAACCCGGTGACGTCGAAGCTGTACGTAACCAACGGCGAGGCGATCAACGAAGTGCGCTTCGAGGGACCCGGCAACTCCAGCACCACCGTGCAGGGACGTCTAGCGGAGTATCGCATCACCGTCGTCGACGGCACCTCGGTGCTGCCGCGCCACCTCAACAAGCACATCGATTACGACCTGCGTCCGGCGCCGCCGAGCGTCAAGGAGGACAGCCTGGCGACGCCGCTCGAGATGGTCTTGTCGAGCGACGGATCGACTCTCTACACGGTGGCCTTTGGCTCCGACAAAGTGGCGATCTTCGACACCGCCGAGCTGGAGGGCAACACGTTCGTCCCGGATTCGGCCGATCACATCACGGTGAGTGGCGGAGGCCCGGCGGGCCTGGCGCTCGACGAAGCGCGCAACCGGCTCTACGTCTTGAATCGCTTCGAGTACGGCGTGTCGGTGATCGACATCGGGACGCGCAGCGAGATCGACTTCTTGCCGATTCACAATCCGGAGCCGGCCAGCGTCGTCGCGGGGCGGCGCATGCTCTACGACGCCAACTTCACGTCGAGCAACGGCGAGGCGTCGTGCTCGAGCTGCCACATCTTCGGCGACCTCGACAGCCTGGCGTGGGACCTCGGCAATCCCGACGACGAGATGATCCCCAATCCGCTGCCGATCAAGCTGGAAGACATCGCGGTGCTGAACGGCGAGGACGTCGACTTCGACAACTTCCACCCGATGAAGGGCCCCATGACGACGCAGACGCTGCGCGGCATGGCCAATCACGGTGCGATGCACTGGCGCGGAGACCGCGCCGACGGCGGCGATCCGTTCAACGAAGACATTTCGTTCCGCAACTTCCGCGTCGCCTTTCCCGGACTGGTCGGCCGCGACTCGATGATCCCCGAGAGCGACATGCAGGCATTCTCGGATTTCGTCCTGCAGATCATGATGCCGCCCAACCCGATCCGCGCCCTCGACAACTCGCTCACCGGGTGGGAGCAGTTCGGCCGCGATTTCATGACCGGCAGCCGTCGCTCCGACGGCATTTTCGTCGGCGGCGGAACCGGCTTCAATTGCGTCGGCTGTCACACTCTCAATCCGTCGCAGGGATTCTTCGGCACCGACGGCCAGGCGAGCTTCGAGAACGAAACCCAGATCATCAAGATCGCGCAGTTGCGCAACATGTACCAGAAGGTCGGCATGTTCGGCATGCCGGCGGTGGAGTTCTTCAACGGCGGCGACAACGGCCACCAGGGGCCGCAGATTCGCGGCTTCGGTTTCCTGCACGACGGCAGCACCGACACCCTGTTCCGCTTTCTCAAAGCGACCGTCTTCAACGACGGAGGGACCTTCAACCCCGTCGGGTTCAACGGCGGCGACACCCAACGCCGCCAGGTCGAGGCGTTCTTGATGGCGTTCGACAGCGACCTGGCGCCGATCGTCGGCCAGCAGACTACGTTGAATCACACCAACACCGGCGTCGCGGGGCCGCGCATCGATCTGCTCCTGCAACGCGCCAACGCGACCTATCCGGTGCCCGGCAATCCCGGCTCGCCGGAGTGCGATGTCGTCGTCAAGGGCGTGGCAGCCGGCCAGCAGCGCGGTTGGACGCGAGTCGCGGTCAATACGTTCCGCAGCGACCGGGCCTCCGAGCCGCTGCTCACCAATGCCCAACTGCAATCGCTCGCGGCTGTCGTCGGCCAGACCCTGACCTTTACCTGTGTGCCGCCCGGCTCCGGAATTCGCGCCGGCATCGACCGCGATCTCGATTCGTTTTTCGATCGCGACGAGCTCGACGCCGGCTCCGATCCCGCCGATCCGGCGAGCAACCCGAACAACGTGACGCCGACGGCGACGTTCACACCGACGTTGACGCTCACGCGCACCGTGACGCCGACGAGCACGCCGACCCGGACGCACACGGCGACGCCGACCTCGACGAGCACGCGGACCTTCACGCCGACGCGCACTCATACACCCGTGCCGCCGACCGCGACGCCGACTCGCACACCGACGCGCACACCGACGGCTACGCCGGTGCCATCCGAAACCCCGACCGTCACGCCGACCTTCACGCCGACGCCCGTCTGCGCCGTGCAACCGGTCCTCGGCTGCGATCAGGCGGGCAGGTCGCGCCTGACGCTGAAGAACCGATCGTCGAACAGCCGCCAGCTCAAGTGGCAGTGGGTGAACGGATGGATCGACTTCGTTGCGCTCGGCGATCCGACCGACGACACGTCGTACGCGCTGTGCGTGTACGACGAGGACGGCGCGGTGGCCGAAGTCGCGACGAAGCTCGAGATCGCGCCCGGTGGAGTCTGCCCGGCCAAAGAGTGCTGGGCCGTCGCCGGGGGCGCTACGCCGCGCGGTTACAAGTACCGCGATCCGGAGTCGCACCGCGACGGCGTGAACAAGATGATCTTCGTCAGCGGCCGGCCGGGCAGCGACAAGATCATCTTCAAGGCCAAAGGGCCGCTGCTGCCGGCACCGGTGGCCGCCACGGCGTCTGCGATGTTTCACCAGGATGCGAACGTGACCGTGCAACTCGTCAACAGCGAAGGCTCCTGTTGGGAGTCGGTGTTCTCACCCGGCGAGGTGTCGCGCAACGAGTCGGATCAATACATCGCGAGGGATTGACCAAAGCTGCTTCGCCAGCCGTCAATCTCTCGAAATCGAAATCGAAATCGAAATCG
>CADEER010000232.1:0-1684 GCA_902826395.1 uncultured bacterium | reverse complement strand
CGGTGCTACGCCACCGAACGCTGCGGCGTCGCCGCATCGCGGCGCGCATCGAGTTGGCGGCGGATCTCGGCCTGGCGCTCGCGCGTCAGGTCGTAGTTCTGGAAGAAAGCCAGCGATGCGCCGACCAAAGCGAGGAGGACGGTGCCGGTGACGATGCCGAGACGAGTCGAGATCTCCGGCGCCGCCTGTGCCGGATCGAGCCCCTGGTACAGGCCCACGGCGTCGTAGACGATGCCGGCGATCACCGTGCCGAGGCCGCTCGCCGCCTGGCCGGCGAACGACAGAGCCCCGAAGAACAGGCCTTCACGCCGCCGCCGGTGCAGCAGGTCGTCGAGGTCGGTGATGTCCGCCATCATCGATCCGACGACGACCATTGCCGCCGCGATCCCGAACCAGAACATGAAGCCGCAGAAAACGAACAGCGGAAAGTAGGCGGGCGAATCCTCGGCGGGAAACCATCCTGCGACCTTGAGCAGCGGCGGCACAGCCGCGAACACCGTGAACCACGCCATGCCCATCATGAGAGCCGGCTTCTTGTCGGTGCGCTGAGCGACGCGCCCCCAGTAGGCCATGCCGAGGAGAATGCCGAAGAGCGCGAACAATCCCCACAGGCCCTGCTGCTCGATGGTGATGTGCCAGAAGTAGAGAGCGTTGTGGGTGCCGAGCGCGTTGGTCACGCCCCAGGCGAGGAAGCAGAGGGTGAAGCCGACGAACAGAGAGCGGAACGAAGCGATGCCGAGAGTCTCGCGCAGATCGCGCGCCAGCAGGCCTACGAACGACCCGCCGGGGTGCGCGTCGTCGGGCTGTTTGAGGAACGGAACGCGGTCGCGCGTTCCCCACGCCGAAGCGAGGATGGCGATCGTGATGAGCAGGCCGGCCCAGGCGGCGAAGACCCGGTAGGGCGCGGGGTTGAGGCGGCCGTCGGCGAACTCCGGCGTCGCCATGGCGTCGACCAACGCGAAGTAGGTGATCACCGCGATCGTCGTCCCGACGACTGCCATCAGCGAGCGCGCGGTGACGACGCGCGTGCGCTCGTCGAAGTCGTCGCTCAGCTCCGCTCCCAAAGCCATGTGCGGCACGTGAAAGAGCGTCATCGCACCGCGTGTCAGGATTGCGAACGTCAGCAGCCACGCGAACAGCGCCCACTCGCGGCTCATGCCGAAAGCGCCGTCCGGCAAATGAGGCGGCGCGAAGGTGAAGTAGAAACACACGCCGAGCGGCAGCGCCGAAACGTACATGTACGGGTGGCGTCGGCCCCAGCGCGCGCGCGTGCGATCCGACAGCGTAGCGACGAACGGGTCGATGGCGGCGTCGAAGATGAGTGCGATCATCAGCGCGGAGCCCGCGAGCGAGCCGGAGAGTCCGATGACCGACGTGTAGTAGAACAGCAGGAAGGACGTGAACGCGTAGTTCTTGATGCCTTCCGACGCCTGGCCGAGGCCGTAGAGCCAGACGGTGCGCCGCGGCAGTGGCGCGACGCCGGACGCCGGATGTGAGACCAGGTTGGAGCTGGGCATGAACGGCTTCTCTAGACCAGCAAGTCGGGTCGTGCCAGCGGCGCAGCGTGACTCAGCGGATTGTCGCTGCTGAATCGCCTCTGCGGCCGCTGAGCGGTCGGATGAAGAGACGGAGCAGTGCGCTTGGGAGACTGTCGACTTTCTCCCGTACTCGTACGCGTACCCGT
>CADEER010000231.1 GCA_902826395.1 uncultured bacterium | reverse complement strand
CCGACGCCGTCGGTGGTGGTCGTGATCTTGCGCCCGCCCGGCGTCGTCGTGGTGATGGTTCCGCCCGACGCTTCGGTCGTCGTCTTGGCTCCGTTCCACGTCGTCGATTGCTCGAAGCCGACCGTGGCGCTCAGATCGAGCCGGTACTTGCCGCCGCCCACCTCGTAGTTGCTGTTCATTTCGCCGAGTCGGAACGGCAGCGGCGTCTTCAAGCCGAGCGCCGCGCCGGGACGGCGGCTGCGCTCGAACTGGCCGCTGCCGGCAAACGGCACCGTCCCCGACTCGCTGAGGTCATCGTCGATCGCAAACTCGGTCGTACCGTCCTCGGTGACGATCTGGCGCTCGGCGCTGCCGTCTTCATACTCGACCACCTTGTGGACGAACTCGCTGCCGCCGGCGGTCGCGAGACGAATCTCGTACGCCTCCTCGACCTCCTTGCCAGCGTCGAGATCGACACCGGTGACGCCCTCCGTGCGGGTCACGCCGACGTTGCCGCTTTCGGCATCGTCCTGCTTCTTCAGCTCGCCGAGCTCGGTGTACTCGTAGGTCCACATCCCGTTCTCGGGATCCTTCACCGAGGTCAGCAGACCGCCGCCGAGCGGCGTGGTCGCCGGCGGGTCGGACTCGCGCACCACCTTGAACACATCCTGCTCGACCACGGTGTAGGTGAAGGCCATGGCGCTGACCGGATTGCTGATCGCGGTCCAGAAATCGTCGGCGTCGGCGCTGCCATAGCTCGTGTTGGGGCCAAACGGCGGCGCGATCTCGGCGCCGTTGACGCTGGTCGTGCCCTCCGGTCCGCTGATCGCGGTCAGCTCGTCGCCCTCGTACGTGAAGCTGTAGATGGTGGCACCGCTCAGCGCGTTCACCGTCTTCAGTTGACGGCCGCTCTGGCGATCGAAGTAGTAGACCGCGATGCCGTTCTCGGACGCGATCAGGATCTCTTCACCCAGCTCCTGAACGACACCGAGCTCTTCGCCGCTGCGCTGGCCGCCGCTGCCGAGGTACAGGATGCGGTCGTTGACGTCGAAAAAGTGGTGGACGTTGAAGCTCCAACCGCCGAGTCCGTGCGCGCGCGTGTCCCAGGTGCCGAGCGTGCCGCCCCAGACGCGGCGATCCCAGCGATAGCGCTGACCGTCTGCGTTGTAGACCGCCTCGACCTCGATCTCCGCCCACTGGGCACCGAGTGCGACCGCGCCATCGTCGTCGCGGCCGTTCCAGACGAAGCGCCCGATGATGTTGGGCTCCAGGTTGCCCACCGTCCTGACGATCTCGCGGCCGGCGACGCGAATCGTGACTTCGTACTCGTCGACGCCTGCCGGCACCGTCTCGCCGGTGACCGGGATGTCGATGACGCGGCGGCCGGGCACGCGGCTCGAGTCGTAGTGCAGCGTGTATGGACTGCCTACCACTCCGACCACCTCGCCGAGCGTGCGGTCTTCGCAGCCGATGACGTCGCCGTCGACCGCGTAGGCGCAGTCGCGGAACTCTTCCTCCTCGATCTCGAGCGGCAGCGGCTCTTCGGTGATGTAGACGCCGTCGACGCCGGTGGCCACCGCCGCGTAGGGGCGCTCCTCCGGCGTGTCGTAGCGGGTGGTGCGTTGCGCGCCGGCGAACGGCGGCGCGTACTCGTCGGGATAGAGCCCCGGCTCCCAATCGACCGGCAGCGCGACAGTGCCGAGGACGCGGTCGTCGCTGCCATCCGGTCCGGGGTTGTACGCATCGTCGACCTGGTCGATCGCGCCGCCGGCGCGCAGCAGGTCGATCAGCGTCAGACCCGCGGTGCCGTCGGCTACCTGCAGGAGCTGACGGGCCGGGTCGGCGGCGACGCCGCGTGCCGAGCCGCCCGGCGTCGACATCGTGCCGACGCCTTGCGGCACCGCGCCGGGCGCGAACTTCGCCGCGAACGGATCGACCGGGACGACGCAGAGCCCGTCGTCGCTCGTCACCACCGACAGGTCGTGGATCGCGGTGACTACGCGGCCGAGGCCGCCCGCCGGCGGCGCGTCGATGCGCGTCTTCCAGTTCGGCAGCGCCGCCACCGCCAGGGGCCGCCCGCCCAGCGGCAGCATGAACTTGTCTCTCAGGTTCAAACCGCCGTCGGTCAGCACCAGGGCGTTGTCGTTGCGCTCCTGTGCAACGGAGACGACGAGAGCGCTGTCGGGAAATACCGAGACGGCGCGGATCGGCACGCTCTCTTCGGGGTTCGAGGTGTTGCGGAACGTCGCATCGGTCTGGTCGACGTTGAGCATCGAGCTCAGGTTGGCGAGATCGATCAACTGCAGGCCGATGTGCGGGGTGTTGGCGACGTAAGCGTAGCGCGAATCGAGCGAGGCGACGTCGAGCGGGATGCCGAGGTCGTTGGGTGTGAACGCAAACAGGTGCGACATGTCGGTCAGCCCGGTCGGCGGCAGAAAAATGTCGTCGGTACCGCCGAGGCGGTCGTGCGCCTGGCCTGACAGGTTCACGATGCGGCTGTTGATCTGGGAGATGCCGAGCGGCGTGCCGCCCACTGCGAAGACGCGCCAGGCCCCGTACCGCACATAGGCGCCGGGGCCATCGACGCTCATGATGAACGGTCCACCGACCGGCGGGCCGGAGACCCCGGCCACCTTCACACTGATCGGATCGCCGAGCGCGGTGACCAGCGCGCGATCGATACCAGCGGTGGAATACGACGCCAGCGGCGTTTGCAGAGTGTCGGGATTGGTCACCTCGAAGACGAGCACGCCGCCGGCGCTGTCGGGGCGGTGCGCGTCGCCTTCGGCGACCGCGAGGAACAGACGCGCCGCGCCGAGGCCCAGCTCCGCGCCGCTCAAGACATCGACGTCGCGGGCATCGAGCTTCACCGGCGCGCCGCCGCCAGTCGTGTCGAGCACTGCGACGACCCGCGGCAAACTGGTCGAGAAGTGGTGGTAGGCCGGGCGCAGCATCGGCTGGCCGTCGATGTCCGTCATGCCGTGGATGCGCAGCCGGTAGCGCATGCCGTAGCGCAGCCGCACGTGCGGCACGAAGACCAGCACGCGGCCGTCCTCGCTCATCTCCGGGTGTCCGGGCACTGCCGGCCCGGCGTCGCAGTCTTGATCGCGCGGATCGCTGCCCGGCCCCTCGCTCGGACCGCAGGCGCGCAGCACGACGTTGCCGGCTCCCGTCGTCGGGTCCATCTCCTGGTCGAAGACGAGCTCGATCTGTTGCGCCGGCGAGACGCCGACCTGGCCGTTCGACACCGAAGGCGCGCCGCCGCCGACTGCGGGGAACTTCGTCGAGTCGGTGATCGGGTCCACCACCACCGATACCTCGCCGGCGCCGACGCCGCAGTCGTCGCAGCGCACCGAGTCGAACACCTCACCGTCGCCGTCGAACAGGAAGATCTCGACCGGCTCGTTGCACGGCATCGGCACCGCCCAGCGGATGCGGCCGGTCGCGTTGACCGGGAACGGCATCATCGGGCCGAACAGCCCGCCGCCGAGCGAGCCGCCCTCGTCGACGTTGAAGTGATCGCCGACGCTGACGAAGCCCGAGACATAGCCGACGCATTCCTTCCAGCGGTGCACGCCAAAGGTGCCGCCGATGGTGAGACCCTCGAACACTCCGGGGTCGGTGATCACGCGCTGCGTGGGGGCATCGTAGAAAGCGGTGTCGACGGCCGACAGCTCGGGGTCATTGCCGGGCTGCCCATCGACGTCGCGGATCTCGACGATGCGGGTCGCAAAGTAATGCTCGGACTCGGGGTCGGGCGGCGGGTCGGCGTACGGCACGCTGACGTCGTAGTTGGTGGCGGCGCTCCGCTGCGGCGGATCGAAGTCGACCTGCACGGCCCCGAGCAGCTCGTGGTACTGGTCGAGCTCGGGGTGGGTTTCGTTGAGCAGCGCCACCAGGTCGGGGCGCGCCGGATCGTACAGATCGATGATCCCGGTGGTCGCCGACGCGGCGGCGTCCTCGACCGGCGTCAACTGGACGATGGTCGGCAGCTCGAAGGAGCCCTCGCGCACGAACGCCTGGTAGCGTGGGTCGTGTGGGAAGGTCACGGTGCCGCCGTCGGCGCCGATGACGCGTGCGCCTGTGCGCTCGTCGACCATGCCGCCGGCATCGAGCCGCACCGGGTTGCCGAAGGCGTCGCTGACGATCACCTCGACGGCGTCGCCGGGCGCCGCATCGATGACGGTGCAGAAGCTGCCGTCGGCGTCGGTGTTGCAACGCTCCTGCAGAACCTGCGGCGAGCACGCCTGTTGAGAATTCTCGCACTCGAGGTCGATCGGATCGCCGCTGGCGCAGGTCGGAGTGCCGCTCAAGCCAGTGGTGGCGTTGAAGATGTCGACGACCGTCCCGGGCAGCGCCAGCAGCGCGCCGCCGCAGACGAACACCTCGCCTTCGACGCGCGGGTCATCGGCGCTCAGCGGCGGTGCGATGCGCTGGCCGTGCTCGTCTTCGGGAATCGAGACGCGCAACACACCGGCCGGCAGCGCATCGGCAAAGAAGACCTCAGCCGTCGTGAAGTCGGTGGCGAAGGCGATGCCGGCCGGCAGATCTGGATCGTGCACCATCGGCGTGCCGAATACGTCGGTGACACCGGTGCTCAACAACAGCTCGTACACGCTGTCGCCGCTCAACGGCGCGGCCGGCCTGAGCAGCAAGTGGCGACCGTCGATCAGCGACAGCGTGGTCGCAACCGCCGTCGCCCCGCCGCTGTCGCGGCGCGCCAGAATCACCGTCGTGGCGTTGAGCGTCGCCGCATCGATCGCCTCGCTGAAGCTGACCGTCAGGGTCGCATCGATCGGCACACCAGAGCCGTGCACGGGAGGGAAGACCGACTCGACCGTCGGAGCGCTCGGCAGCAACACCAGGTCGAGCGGAGTGACGACGTCCTGAGCGAGCGTCGCAACGCTGGCTTCGGCGGCGCGGTCGGCCGACGCGTCGATCGCAGTGACGGGCATCGGCAGTGCCGCGATAGCAGGCACCGGCAGCGCCCAGGCGCCGCCGCCGTCGCTGATCGAGACGTACTGCACGGCACCGCTCTCGACGATCTGACCGCCGAGCGGTTGCGCCGCGGCGTCGAAGACGCCGCCGGCGACCGCGGCGAAACCACCGGGCAAAGCGAACACTCCATAGGAACCGGAGACGCCGAAGCCAAACAGACACAGCGGTGCCGGGCTGAAACTGCGGCAGCGCGTCAGCGCCACCGCGCCGCCGTCGCCGCGGCCGAAGGCGACTGCGGCGATGACCAGCCGTCCCTGCGCCAGCACCGTGCGCGCGACGACGAAGGCGTCGCCGTCCTCGACCGTCGTCGCACCGCCGAGATCGAGGCGGTACTCGGCTTCCGGGTCGAGTGCGCCGCCACCAACTCCGAGCACGAAGCCGGCGACCGGCGACACACCGAGCGGCAGGTCGCCCGGCGCAACACGCCCGATCGACAGGACGGTGCCAGGCGCGGCGGCTCCGGGCGGCACGTCGAGTTCGATGCCACCGCCGGCGACGCTGCCGCCGCCTGCGTCGATCTCGACCGGTGTCGCCACCTCGGGGAATGCGGTGTCGATCTCGATGCGCCCCTCGACGAGATTGGCCAGCGACACCGCCAGGCTCGGCCCGATGTCGAAGTGAAGCGCCAGGTTTTCGGGCAGAACGCCGCTCAGCACGCCGTCCTCGGTGACCGACACGCGGTACGCAGCTAGGTCCTGGCGACTGACGGCGCCGAGCAACAGTGAGTCGTCGCGCAACTCGTAGCTCTCGCGCAATCGCGCTTCGAGCAGCGTGCCGCTCGGCATCGGCGTATCGCTCGATACGCGGGCAAACGCCGTCACTCGCGAATCGAGGCTGGAGAAAATCACTTCCGGTTCGCCGACCACGGCGCCGGTCGCATTCGAGGCCTCTACAGCGCTGACCTCGGGGAGCGGTTGCCCCTCGGCGGCGACGAGCTCCGCATCGTCGTCGGCGACCAGCAGCGCGATCTGCGCCGGCACGGTCACGGGCAGCTCGACGACGCCATTGGTCACCGTCATCGCCGGACCGCCGAGCCACGAGTGCGTGGCGTCGTCCCACACCGCCGCCGCGATCGGCAGAGAGACGCCCGGCAAAATGAGGTCGACGGGAAGCGAGAGCACGGCGGGTGCAACGCCGGGCGAATCGACGCGAATATCGATCCCCAGCAGCACGCTCCAGCCGAGCGGCGGCGGCGCGATCAGTCCCTGCGGCGAAAGCGGCGTCAGTCTCACGTCGGCCGGCTGCGCCAGGGCGCCTTGCGCGAACGTCAACTCGATATCGCCGCTGGCGGCCGGCGACACGTACGAGCTCACAACCGCCTGAGCGTTGGCCGCTGTGTCGACGGTGACCGCTTCGGCGAGCGCCGTCAGGCGCGCGTCGCGCATCCGCACAGCGCCCGAGATCGGCACTTCGACGGCGCGAACACTGGACGTGTAACCGTCCTTCGAAATCTCGACGATCTGATCGCCGGCCGCGGTCTGAATCAAAACGGTGTCGTCCACCAAACTGACGACTGAAAACTGAGAACCGACGACTTCGGCGGCGAAGTCGCCCAACCGCAGGGCCGTACCGTCCTCGAACACCTCGCCGATGACGGAGCCTGGCGGGATCGGCGTCGGCGTCGATGTCGACGTGTGCGTCGGGGTCGCAGTTGGCGTCGCGGTGAAAGTGTGAGACGGCGTCGACGTCGGCGTGTGTGTCGGCGTTTCGGTCGGCGTCGACGTGGCCGTGTGCGTCGGTGTCGCGGTGTGAGTGTTCGTCGGCGTGTGCGTCGGTGTCGACGTCGGCGTGTCCGTCGGTGTGTCGGTCGGCGTCGAGGTGGGTGTGTGGGTCGGCGTCGGCGTCGGCGTGGACGTCGGAGTGGAGGTCGGCGTGTCGGTGGGCGTCGAG
>CADEER010000230.1 GCA_902826395.1 uncultured bacterium | reverse complement strand
GCAGTTGGCGATGATGCGCTCCCCGGGCTCGGTGCGGGCGCGCAACCACGTTCCCGCCGCGGCCAGATCGTCGAAGGTATCCGTCTTCGCGTGGATGACTCGGTGGGAGTCCCACATCATCGGCAGCGCGGCGGCGGCCGTGACCACCGCCAACGACGCAAACACGACTCGGCGGCTTTCGCCGCCGAGTCGGCGCGCGATCTCCACGGCGGCAGTTCCGACAGCGAGGAACATCGGCGGCAACGCCAGGATGAGATAGCGATCGTGAAATCTCACGAACGCCGCGAAAGGCAGGAACGCGATCGCGATCCAACCGAGCAGGAGAATCCGATCGACGGCCGCCGCGCGCTGGGCGCGCCAGCCGCGCACGGCCTCGGCGATCCACAACGCGATGCCGAGCAGCAGCAGCAACGTCTGCGCTGGTCCGAGAGTGCTCAACAGCCAGCCCACATGCTCGAGAAAGCGGACCCACCGCTCCGACCAGTACTTGCGCGGAAACATGTGCTCCCAAGCCCCCCACAACGACAACAACTCTTCGCGCAGGATCCAGGCAGCCAAGGCGGCCAGCGCAACGGCGACTGTCGCGCCGATGCAGAAGCGCCTGCGGTCGGCGGAGCGCGGCGCTTCGAACGCCGCCCAATGCACGGCGACGAGTCCCAGGAGCAGGACGTCGGTCGCGCGGATGCACGCGGCGGCGATCAGCCCAGGCAGGGCGAGCCAGCGGAAGCGCCCTCCCCTCTCGACGTAGAAGGACATCGCCAACAGCGCCATCGCCAGGTGCGGGATCTCGGTGAGGATGCGGAACGTGTAGAACAACGGCAGGTAGCAGACCGAGAACAACGCGGCGCCGACCAACGCGGCGGTGGCGCCGAGAATTCGCTCACCGATGCGGTACGTCAGCCACACCGTGAGCAGCGACGCTGCGACGAGAGCCGAACGGATCGCCGTTTCGCCCAAGCCGAGGGCGAAGAAACCGGCGAGGGCGACAGGCAGGCCAATCGGTCGCCAGGCCTGGACGGCACCCTCGGTACCGATCCCGGCGAGCCGCCGGCCCATCAGCAAGTACTCTGCCTCGTCCCACCAGACGGCCTGCTCGCGCGTCACGCCAAGGTAGTAGAGCCGCACGACGAGTCCGAACAACAGCAGCAGTCCGATCGCCAACGGCGCCGCTTGTCGATCGGATCTCATTGCCCTTCGAGGAACAGGGATCGCGCAGCCTCGAACACGCGCCGCCGTCGCCGCGCCTCTTCTCGCGCTCGTTGCAGTCGTTTTGGCGTGCCGCGAGCGACTAGCTCCCGAAGGTTCGCCTCGGCCCTCGCAGCCGAGTGCCCCCACGTGAACGATTCGCGCACAGCCGTCGCTGCCGCTCGGCCCTTCGCGCTCCGATCGCTGTCGGCTGCGCCGGCAACCGCGCGCATGCGTCGCGCGAGATCGGCTGGCTCGATCTCGCAAAAGTCCACCGCGTCGACGGTCTCGCTCGCACCGAGAGTGTTGATCGCAAAGTCGCGTCCGACCGGTGCGCGGATACGGCGAGCGGATACGAAGTAGGCGTTGCGCTGGTCACAGAAATCGAGGCAGGCACCAAACCGCGGCACGATGCACGGAACGCCGCAGGCCATCGCTTCGAGAATCGGAAGGCAGAAACCCTCGGCCCGGTATGGGAACACACCGACCGAGCACGAGCGATAGAGCGCGGCGACCTCGTTCTCGCTCAGGTGTCCGGAGATGCGCAGCACCTCCGGACCATCTCGATCGGCCGCGGCACGCGCAACCGAATCGGTCTGCCGGATGCCGTCATAGAATGTTTCGTCTCCGTGCGTCTTGATCACCAAGCAAACGTCATCATCTCGCTGAAACGCCAGACGATACGCCGCGAGAAGAACATCGATGCCCTTTCTCGCGACCGGCTCGCCGACGCACAGGAAGCGGAAGCGCTTGTCGGTCGCCAGCTCGAGACGCGGTCCGCGCGGCGAGAAGACGGCCGGATCGAATCCCGGCGCGACCACTTTGATCATGCGCGACGGCACTCCGGCGGCAATCGCCTGCTGCCGAGTCCACCGGCTGTACACCCAGAGCTGGTCGAACTCGGCGGCGATCTTGCGAGCCCAAGCGGAAGGGAACGGCCCGAAGTCCCACGTGCGCACCGCAACCGCAAATCCCTCGTCGGCGACAGCGAGCCGGGTGAACTCGGCGCGATAGTCGTGAAACACGCGGCAATCGGCCGATGCCGCGACGGCAGCGTTCGCCTGGGCATCGGCCAACTTCCAAGCGCCGCGCACCGCGAGCGCGCGTTCCCACTGCGCGTTGATCCGCGCGTAGGCGGTGCGATCCGCGGTGGCGCCGTGGATCGCGACTACCGGAGGCCCAGCGAAGCGCGGCCGGCGCAACCGCGCTACACGTCGCACGACCTTTTCGAACGCGCGCAGCGACGCCGCGGTCAGGAATCGCCGGGCACGTCGCTCGCCGCGCTCGCCGAGGCGGCGCAAAGCGTCGCGCGATGCGAGCACGTCACCGACGGCTCGGATCCAGGCGCGCGCGGAGCGAAACCGGGCAACGCTCAGTCCCGATCTCCCGGCGATTTCGACCAGGCCGCCGCTGCGGCTGACCAGCGTCGGAATGCCGTTCGCCATCGCCTCCACCGCGACCCTCCCGAACGGCTCCGGCCACTGCGACGGCACGATGATCAGCTTGGCGCGCCGCAGGTAGGTCGCCGGCGGCGAGAACGGCACATGCTCGACGTTGCGCAGCGCCTGGATCCGCGCCCGGTAGGCGTGGTGGAGGGGCCCGACCATCAGAAAGCGCTCGTCGGGAAACGCCTCCGCCAGCGCGCAGAAGATATCGGCGCCCTTGTGCGGATAGCCGCAGACGCCGGCGATGGCATCGCCTCGGTTGTTCCTCGCGACGCCGAAGCTCGCCGCGTCGAAGGGCGGATACACGGTGACGGCCGAAACGCGCTGCTGTCGCCTCAGTCTGCGGCGCAGAAAGTCGGAGTTGGTGAGGATCGCATCGGCGCGCTCGAGCACGAGTCGCCGCTCGGCGCGGCTCGGATACACCCGCTCGCTATCCAGCCGCCACGTCCGGATCTCCGCCCGCGAGGGCGGGCAGTACTCGAAGCTGTTCAGGTACGCGATCGTCGGAACTCGGAATCGCTCGGTCAACGGCATCAAGCGATGCTGAACGTCGAGCGCGCCGATGACGACGTCGGGGCGCTCGCGCAGGAGAAGCTGCTTCAGCTCTTCGGTGTCGCGGAACGCGAGCTCGCGCGGCCGACTGCCGCGAGCGGCGCGACCGTGCGCACAGGAATCGACGTACACGCATTCATGCCCGAACTGCTCCGCCAGTTGCGCCAAAAAGGTGTGGTGCGTGATCTGCGCTCCGCCGTGCAGCGGATAGCCAACGTTGATGACGGTGAGAATCTTCATCGGCGCCGTCGCGCGACGATCTGGCGGTGCACCAGGTCGCGCAACAGGCCCTCGACGTCCTTCGCCGCACTGACCGGATCGATGCCGTAGGCGCGCTGCAGCGACTTCGCCAGCGCTGCCGCTTCGCAGCCGCGCACGAGATCGCGCCAGATCAGCGCGGCGCTGTCGTTGAGGGTGAACAGCGCCGAGTCGCCGGGCGCGAGGATGACGACTTGCCCCTCGACCTCCCGGTGCGCTACTTGCGGGCGAACGACGAAGCGCCCGCTGGAGAGCGAGATCGTTCGCAGACTGCTTTTACTTCCCATCGCTTCAGAGCTCGGCTGCCGTTTGCAGATACCAGATGGCTTCGGGGTCGGTATCGCTTTCGGTATCGGTATCGAAAACCTACGTCGATAGCGATACCGATACCGATACCGACCCCGACTACTTCAACAAATGCGGAGAGGCGAGTGTCGCAACAGCGAAGCGAGCACCTCCGATGCCGCAGCAATGTCGCGGTCGTTTTTCCTGCGCAGCGCAATCGCCGCATCTTCGCCGACGCGGATACGCAGCTTCCGGTCAGTGAGCAGACACTCGAGCCGCTCGGCGATCTCGGCGGCACTGTCGGGATTGCGCACGACGAGATGCTTGCGCACCGACGCCGGCATCTCGGCGATCACCGGCACCATCGCGGAGCCGATGACCGGCCGGCCGCGCGCCAGGTGATCGGCGGCGACGTAGTCGAACGTCTCCGCGAATGACGGCTGCAGCCCGATATCGATCCGCGACAGGGCGCGCCGGTAATCCCCTTCACTCATCCAACCGAGCTCGCGGTGCGGGACGCGCAGCGCGTGCAGCAGCTCGCGATAGTCATCGTCCTCCGTCAGTCCGTTGAGAACCAACTCGATGCGCTCGCGGCTCATCGCCGCCGCGAGCAGCGAGTTGAGGGCATTCTTCCGCGCCGCTTCCCGCCACGGGAAGAACAAGCTCACGCGCGCGCGCTGCCGCGCCGGCGGCCGACCAACCGACACGCGCCGCAGGTCGAGCGTCACCGGAAGATGCACGGCGCCCGTGATCGCTGCCGCGAGATCGCGGCCGGCAGCGAAGAAGTGATCGACCTTCCGGTGTTGCAGCACAGCCGCCAGCTTGCCGATCTCACGCGCCAGACCGGACTGTCCGCCGCTGCTCGTCCAGTACACGGCCACACCCGCACCGACCTTCTTTGCAGCATCGACGAGGGGTTCGTAGGCCGAACTCCAGCCGCCGAGGATGATCAACCCAGGGCGCACGTCGCGCACGTGAGCACTGCAGAACTCGATCTCGACGCCGCCTGGATCGGGGCTCGCGATCGAAAGATGGCGAGTCAGACCGGTCGTGCACGCGAGAGTCGCGAGGGCGCGGTGCGCACCGGGAAAGCCGGTCAGGCAGAACGTCAACGCCGTATCAGCAGACATCGTCGAGAATGCTCAGAATGCGCCCCACCTGGCGCGCCATGCTGTAGCGACGGCGCGTCCACCGCCGCCCCTGCGCGGCGATTCGCGTCCGGTGCCGCGGCCGATTCCGATAGTGAGCGAGCAACGCCAGGCATTCGTCGTCACTTTCGAACCAGACCAGATGCTCGTGGTTGCGAAACATCCGCTCGAGGCCCGGCACGTAGTGCGTCACGTGGAAGCCGCCGGCGGCGAGCGTGAGGAACGTTCGGTTCGAGAAGTACAGCTCGACGGAGTTGATCGTATTCAGCCCCAGCACGACATCTGCGACACTGCAGATCTTCACCACCTCGCGATTGTAGGCCGGCCACTCGATCAGCTTCGCCCGCACGCCGCGCCAGCGCCGGCGCGTGTCGGGGTCGCCCTGCGGTCCCCACACCTTGAGATCGAACGTTCTCGAGATGCGGCGCAGCAGGCGCAACCGTCGCTCCGCCAGCGAGCGGTCGGCCACTGGCGGGTGCAGGACGTTGCCGATGAACGCAACATCGCTGGCGTACGTCTCGCGCTGCGCCGCCGGCAGCGACACCGACGGAAAAGCCGGGAGATGAACCCCTTCATGAACCCAGTGCACGGGGGCTCGAGTCAGCTCCCGGTACTGCGGGATCATGCCGAACGCGCTGGTCATGAACACATCGCACTCAGCCAACAAGCGCCTGATCTGTTCCGGTACGGAGGCATCGAAGCAGTCGACATACCACAACGCCACCCACACGCCGCGGCGCCGGATCGCCGCCAGCGTCGCGGGCTCGATGCGACCGAGCTTGAGCCCGAGCACGACAGCCGGCCGGAACCGCGCGACGGCGCGCAACAGCTCGCGATTGGCCTCGTCATCGGAGAACGCACCGCGGTACGCGAACGCCGCCGCATCGACACCGCGCGCGCCGAGCTCCGCCAGCAGATACGTCCCCAGATCCCAATCGTGAAACGACGGCGCAGCGACGAGGATGCGAAGCGGCTGGCGAGCCATCGCCGCCCTGACTAGCGGAAGCGCCGCTCCACGGCGAGCGGGCTTCACCGCTCCGTCGTTCTCTCGGGCGGCACGTGAAGAATGCTCCGCGGCGGTTTCCGACTCTTACTGAGGACCGCGACGGCTCCGCACCTGCTCCAGATACCGCACGTCCGCCAAATCTTGCGGCCTGCCGGCGTGCGATTTGACGTCGATGAGATCGTCGAGGCCGATCACGCGGATCTCGCGCTCATCGTCGGAGAGGGTTACCGCGCCGGCGAGCAACTCCCGATAGCCACGCCCATCGTGAAGGCGCCAGAGTACGTCGAGCGGTCCATGGCTGGTGCGAAGGCGGATTTGGCCGCCTGATGGCGCGACGCGTGATGCGTCCAGCAAATCGAGCGTTACTGGGATGACCCGATCGCCAGGCTCGCGGACGACAGCATTGAGCACACACAGGGCCGAGGCCAGCGCGCGCACGTTCGACTCAGAGGTCGCAGGCACGACGTCCAGATCAAAGGTCACCCGCGGGCCACCGTGAAGGGCCGCGGCGGCTCCCCCCACGACAATGAAATCGACACCATTTAGAGCGTCGAGTAGCGCGATGGCGTCAAACGGGACGGAATCGCCGGAGGCCATTCGCGTTGCGACTCAGAGCACGCAAGCGATCCGAGATCTTCATTCGGAGCATCTCGTCGATCAGGCTGCTATCGGGCTCGTCATCGAAAGGCGTCACGATCGAGCCGGTCGCCTCCTCTTTCTCCGATCCCGCGCCGTGCTCACTCATGACGGCAAACGTACTGCACGCCGATGGTCGAGGCAAAAGAAAGTAGGGTCCCGAGAATGCTTCACGGACTCGCAGTGGAGAAAGTGATGAGCCGCCCCCGCGATGCGCCCGCGGTGGATCCACGCTTGCACCCCCGGTGAATCCACGAACACGTGCGGCCTATTCGACAAGCACCGAACGAGCGATGCGATCTTCGCGTCTTGGCGTTCTTCGCGCGAATAAGTCCTTGATACGCAGGCTCCGCCGGCGGCGCTTTTCGACGACGGGGCGTCACTTCGACTCGGCGCTTCCCACGGCGAGCGAT
>CADEER010000229.1 GCA_902826395.1 uncultured bacterium | reverse complement strand
GATCGTGTACGGGTACGCGTACGAGTACGTGTACGGGAGAAAATCGACAGTCCCTTGGCAAGGAGGGGAACTGTCGGGCGCGGTGTCGCTTCACGATCCCGCAGCGCAGTCCGGGTGCGGTTGTCCGACTCGGAAGATCGGCATCAGCACCAGGCGGTGGCCGGTGTCGGGTCCGCGCCACTCGAGGCGGACCTCCGGCTCGGAGGATGTCGGCAGGAAGTCGCCCTCCAGCCGCAGCTCGTGTACCTCGCCGGCGGCGATGCGCACGCCGACACTGGCCGCTGACGGCATGCCGCCGTCCATCGAGAGAGTCGGTCGCCCTTCGCGCGCTCGCACGCGGAAGACGTAGCTGCCCGCCTTTTCGACGGCGAAGCGCACGTCGATGCGCAGCGACACCTTCTCGGCGCGCTCCTGGCCGTAGTAGAGCGAGCCGCGGACGATCTGCGGCCAGGTGGCGCGATCGATGAACGGAAACGTCGTCGGAAAGTGTCGCGCCTCGGTGTTGGCGAAGTGGATCACGTACTCGCCGCGCGCACTGCGACAGCGCAGCTCGCTCAGCGCCGGTGGACTCGGATCGAGCGCGGCCGACTTGGCGAGACGCCCGTAGTAGAAGCTCTCGTTCTCGCGCAGGGGGTGGGCGACGTACTCGAACTCGAGCTGCGGCCAGACCGAGCGGAGAAACTCGACCGCCAGCGCGCTGGCATCGCCAGCGGAAACGTACAGGAAGAGATCGTTGCCGCGCTGCTTTTCGATCTCGTCGATCATAGACCAGACGTCGGCGGTGCCCACGCCCTGGACGTGCTCGGCCCGCATCCAGGATGTGTCGTTGCCGAGCAGGACGTTCGACGCGCTCACCGACAGTCCGATGACGTACTCGCCGGGACGGACCGTCTCACTGAGCCACAGCGTCTGGTAGGCCAGCTCGAGATGCGACGACTCGCGCACCTCCGGCGCGCGCCAGTACTGGACCAGGAAGCGCGTGTTGGAGACCGCGGCGCCGAGCACAAAGATGCCGAGAATCACGGCGATGCCGGCGTTGCGCGGACCGGGCGCCGCCTCCGCGCCGCCGAGCAGCGCGCGCAGCAGTGCCACCAGGCCGGCGGCACCATAGCCGGCCAACATGTGCACGTAGATGATGTTGCAGCCGGCTCTCGCCATGTCGAAGTTGCCGGTCGCAATCAGCGTGCCGGTGAAGGTGACGAAGAATGCCACCAGCGACAGCGGCACCAGACCGGCCATCCAGTGGCTGACCGCGAAGCCGATGCCGGCGACGACGAACCCGGACGTAACCGGGTCGAGTGTCGGACGGCGGTTGACGTTGCGCACCGGCGCCGCGTCGCCGCGGAAGACCATGCTGCCGAACGCCAATCGCGCGCGCTGCAGTCGCCGGTCGACCATCTGCGACAACTCCGCCGGCTGCGTGTAGTACTCCTGCCCGCGCGCGCGATGCCACCCGTCGAAGTACTGATAGCCGACTTGGGTGGTCAGCCGCGCGGTGAACAGCGGTGTCGCCATCGCCAGCGCCATCACGACGATCACGGCCGGGCGCAGTAGCCGGCGCGGCCAGCCCACCGAGCCATCGCGGAACGATAGCCAGGCGCCGCCGATCAGCACGAGGAACGGCAGCGGCCGATACGCGATGTACTCGTAGGCCAGGTAGCCTGAGATGAAGCCGAGCAGGACATACGCCGACGGACGGCCGCGGCGCGCCGGGCCGGCGAGCAGAGCAAACGCGGTAGCTGCCGTCAGCTCGTTCTGATTGGTGGGAATACGCGACAACATCACGTCCCAACCCGAGCAGACGAGCAACGCCGCCCCGACCACCGCGCCCGGGCGGCCGACGATCCAGCGCATCGCGAAATAGTACGGGATCAACTTCAGCGAGTGGACGGCGACGAACGGAATGCGCACCGCCACCAGGTCGTTGCCAAACAGCCACTGTCCCAACGCCGACAGCCACATGTGGCTGAGGAACTCCCAGCGGATGCGCATGCCGGCGAGGAACTGGTGACCGAAGTTGCCGATCTGCGCTTCCTCGATCTGCGAGACATGGTAGGGGCCGGGGAACTCGATCAGACCCCAGACGCGCAGCGCCACGTCGGCGACGAACAGCGCGGCGACGATCGCGAAGTCGGTGCGCGACCAGAGGCCGCTCGGGCGCGTCCACCGGCCCCACGCGACATCGAGACCGATCGCCATCACCGCGGTCGACGCCAGCCAGGTCAACCACGCGACGTCGAAGTTGCCCGGCCAATCGCGGTGCAACTGCAGCGAAGCCCAGGCGAAGCAAGCTGCCGCGGCAAGCGCGATTGCCGTGCCGGCGGCGATGCGGACGGGCGAGTTGGGCGTCCGCGGGGTGAGCGCGGCCTCCGTATCCGCCGGCACGTCGATGCGCCATTGCCAGACCACCGAGAGCAGCAGGCTCGCCCCGAGGTACCACCAGGCGATGAGGTTGAACTCGTTGTAGTCGAACCGCTGGAGCGAGAGCGCAAAGGCGGCTCCTGCCAACACCAGCGCGGCGAACCGAATCGCCAGCGAGAGCGCGCTCATTCCAACGCTACGATTCCGCCGCCGCGTCGCCACAATCCGCCGTGCGCGGCCCGACGCGATAGATCGGCAGCAACTGGGGCTGGTTGCCGGTGTCCGGGCCGCTCCATTCCAGCCGCACCGACGGCCCTGCACCGCGCGCTGCGAAACTGCCGCGCAACTCGAGCACGTGCGTGCCGGACTGCAGATCGACCGCTAGCTGGCGGAGACCCGGAAGACCTCCGCCGGCCAGGGCAATTTGCGCGCGGCCTTGGTTCGAGACCGTCTGAAAGACGTACCGCCCGGCCTTCTCGATCGCGACCGGCACCTCGGCCTCTAGATTCAGCTCGAGCGGCGGCGCTTGGCGCACTTCGATTCGAATCCGTTGCGGCCACGTCGATCGCGCGAAGAAGGGAAACACCGCTGGCCGGCGTCGCACCGATCCGTCGCGAGATCGCAGGATGTATCGGCCGCGTGCGCTCCGACATTCCACGTCGTCGAAGCGCGATTGAGAATGATGCAAGGCGCCCCGATCGACGCGCGCGAAATAGTAGGCCGCACCTCGGCCGTGGACCGGATGATCGGCGATTTCGAAGCGGAGCGCCGGCCAGATCGTCTCGAGCAGGCCGACCACCTCCGCGCCCTCGCCGCCCGCGGCCACGTAGACGAACATCGGCTCGCCCGAGTGCCCGCGAATCTCCTCGACCAGCGACCACGCATCGACGTACACCGCGCCTTGCACGTGCGCGGCCCGCATCCACGCCGCGTCGTTACCGCTCAGCACGTCGGCGACCAGCGCCGACAGGCCGGCAACACGCTCGCCCGGCTGCACTTGTCGGCTCAGCCAATGGGTCTGGTAGGCCAGCTCGTAGTGCTGGGCGTTTCGCACTGTCGGCGAGCGCCAGTACTCGAGCAGAAAGCGCGTGTTGGACCACGCCGCGGCGGCGACACAGGCGGCCAGCGCCGCTGCCGTCGCAGCGCGGCGCGAGACGGCAGCGGACATCTCGCCGAGCAGCGCCGCCAGGCCGGCGGCACCGAAACCCGCCAAGGCATGGATGTACACCGTGGTACAGCCGGCGCGTCCCAGATAGAGGGTGCCGGTCGCGATGAGAGTGCCGGTGAACGTCACCACGAACCCGACCAGAATCAGCGGCGCGAGACCGGCGAGCCAGTGGGTCAGAGCGAAGGCGACACCAGCGATCAGCAGCGCCCCAGTGACTGGGTCGAGAAGCGCCCGTCCGTTTACGTTGCGGACGCTCGCCCTGTCGCCCAGGAAGAAGAGCGTGCCGAATGCCGCCCGCGTGCGCCGCAGCCGCGAGTCCAGCTCGGCCTGCCAATCGGCGGTCTCGCGGTCCGTCATGTCGCCGCGCGCCCGGTTCCAACCGTCGAGATAGCGAGATGAGAAATGGCCCTGCAGCTTTCCGGCAAACAGCGGCGTCGCCATCACCACCGCCAGCACCAGCACCAGCGCCGGGCGAAAAGCACGACGCTGCCAGGTCGAAGAACGGTCGGCGAACGACAGCACCACCGCCGCAACCAACGCGAAGACAAACAGTGGCCGGTAGGCGATGTACTCGTACGCGACGAATCCGCCGACCAGACCGAGGAAGACATACGCCGACGGGCGCCCGCGCCGCGCCGGTCCCGCCAACACCGCCAACGTGGTGGCGACGGTCAGCTCGTTCTGGTTGGTCGGGATGCGCGACAGCATCACGTCCCAACCCGAGCACGCCAGCAGCGCCGCCCCGACACAGGCGCCGGCTCGACCGACCATCCAGCGCAAAAAGAAGTAGAGAGGCACCACCTTCAGAGCACTCACCAACGCGAAAGGGATGCGCACCGGCAGTAGATCGGCCGATCCAAACAGCTTCTGTCCGAGCGCCGACAGCCACATGTGGCTGAGAAACTCCCAACGGTTGCGTCCGCCGACGAGATACGCGTAACCGAAGTTGCCGATCTGCGCTTCTTCGAGTTGGGTCACGTGGTAAGGACCCGGCATCTCGACCAGTCCCCAGCCGCGCAGCCCCGCCGCCAGTGCGAATATCGCGAGCGCGATCCATGCGTCCGCGGCCGACCACAGACCACTCGGCCGCGGCCAGCGCCCCCACGCCAGATCGAGTCCGATCCCCATCATCGCCGCGGCGGCGATCCACGCGAGCCAAGCCGCGTCGAAGCTCGCCTGCCAGTCTCGATACAAAGCCCAGGCGGCCCAACAGAACAGCGCGAACCCGATCGCCGCGAGCGCTGCGCCGATCTGGACTCGCACACCCGTCGCCGGCGTCGCGCCGCTCGGCGTCACGGCCGGGCGTTGTGCGCCGAGGCGCCACTGCCAGAGGATCGACAACAGCAGCGCGGCGCCGAGGAAGGGCCACAGCGGTCCATCGCCGAACGGGTCCACCCTGGCTTCGTAGTTCGCGACTGCGTAGCCGAATCCCGCCACCGCGAGCAGCAAGAACAGCACGCGCACGGTCCACGCCCAGCGCACAGCCCTCATCGCCCATCCCCTCGCAATTGATTTCTCCGTGCCGCCCCGCGCGCGCCCGCTCTCCTATGCCATCGAAGACCGCGCCGGTACAGTCCCGCCCCCACACCGACGCACTCGAGGCGTGGCGCCGGGCAGATCGAAGAACGCGCAGAACGTTCTCGCCGCGCGCGGCGACGACCACCTTGCCGTACCGGGCCACTGCCATCGCCGCCGGCAGTGGTACGGCCCACGGCGCCACCCACAATCGCCGATCGACCAGTTGCCGCCTATTTTCTGCGCATCGAGCGCACCCCTGCCTAAATACGCAGCAATCGCAGTTCCTAACCCTCGTTACTTGATGGAGTAATTGCTCCCTAGTCCATCTGATGGCACGTCGGCACCGGCCTTGCTATGCGCTACCGCCGACACCGTTCTAAGGGCGAAACGCCAAGGTACTGCGTTTGCGAGCTCCCTCGAGTTCGATCGCAACCGCTTTCACTCAAGGAGGAGAAAAGATGGGAAAGAAGCTATGGAGGGCGGCGCTGATCACCGGCCTGCTACTGGGGTTCACCGACATCGGGCTGGCGGCGGAGGCGGAGTCGGCTCCGTCGGCCAACGCTCGAGAGTACGGCCTCTGGATGCTCGACAACGATGGGAAGGGTTGGGACGTCTCCGACCTGATCCTCGGAGAGGACAGCGCCTGGGATTTCGGCGGCTGGGTCAGCTTCGGCTACAGCAGCAACCCGGACGGCTTGTTCAACAACCACGACCAGGGTTTCAACAACCATCAGACTTGGCTGTACCTCGAGAAGGCGCTCGACACGGAGGATGGCTTCGACTGGGGTTTCCGCTTCGACGCGATGTACGGTCTCGACGCGGACGATACACAGGCGTTCGGCAATTCGTCTGGCAGGTGGGACTTCGAGCAAGACTCGTTGACCCACGGAAATTACGGGTACGCCTTCCCGCAACTCTATCTCGAGCTCGGCTACGAGGACTGGTCGATCAAGGGAGGACACTTCTTCACGCCGGTTGGCTATGAGGTCGTGACGGCACCCGACAATTTCTTCTTCACCCACGCCTTGACGATGTACAACAGCGAGCCATTCACGCACACCGGTGCCCTCGTGACCTACTCGGGTTTCGAAAACATCTCGGTGTTCGGCGGGTGGACAGCCGGGTGGGATACCGGCTTCGACCGGAACGATGGCGGTAACAACTTTCTGGGCGGCATCAGCTACCAGCCGATCGAGGAAGCCACGATTACCTACACCCTGACCGGCGGCGACCTCGGTGTAATCGGGAGCGGCTATTCGCACAGCATCGTCATCGACACCACTCCGTTGGCCAGATTGGGCTTCCTGAGCGACCTGAACTACGTCTTTCAGAGCGACCTTCTGACCACCAGCGACTCGGTCGGGGTCAATCAGTACCTTTTCTATCCCCTGGTCGACGAGATCATCGTTCTGGGTTTCCGCGGAGAATGGTGGCGGACGGAGGAGCAGGACTACGGTCAGGTCACCGGCGGCGTCAACCTATCGATCCTGCCGAACCTCAAGATTCGTCCCGAGGGGCGCTACCAGTGGGCACCCTCTGAGGTGAATAACGTGGCTGGCCTGCCCAGCGGCAAAGGGATCTTCTCCCTCGACATGATCCTCACCTTCTAGTGTTCCAGTCGACGTCGCCCTCTGCTGCATCGACGTCATCTTGACGTTCTGAGGCGATTCGAAACGGCGGCCGGCCGGCGCGGTGAAACCCGCCTCGGCCGGCCGCTTTCGTTTTCGCACCCCATGCGGACGCCACGGCGATCTGGCATCCTGCGCCGCGCATGGCCACGACGACGGTCTACACCTTCGACATTCAACTCGCCGACGCCAGCCGCGGGGTGTACGAGACGTTCTCCCTGCGCGTCGTTCAGCAACCGTCGGAGACGGACGAGT
>CADEER010000228.1:5035-6948 GCA_902826395.1 uncultured bacterium | reverse complement strand
TCATCCTTTGACGCAAACGACCTGGCGCAGGGTGTGGACGACATCGACGAGATCGCTCTGTGCGGCCATCACCGCTTCGATCGACTTGTAGGCTGCCGGCGTCTCGTCGATGACGTCGACGTCGACGCGACACTCGACTCCCACGGTTGCCGCCGCGTGGTCCTCGAGGGTGAATCGCTTCCGGGCTTCGTTGCGCGACATCGCCCGACCGGCGCCGTGACTGCAGCTCTCGAAGCTCTCGGGATTGCCTTTGCCGCGAACGATGTAAGACCGCGCTCCCATGCTGCCCGGGATGATGCCGAGCTCGCCGAGCCCGGCGCGCACGGCGCCCTTGCGAGTCACGAACACGTCCTTGCCGTAGTGATGCTCGCGCGCCACGTAGTTGTGATGGCAGTTCACGGCCTTCACGTCGGCCGAAAACGGTCGAATCCCCGGGGTCGAGCGGGCCGCTTCGATCACGTTCTCCATCATTACGGCGCGGTTCTCGGAGGCGAAGCGCTGCGCCCACGCCACCGCCTCGACGTATTCGTCGAAGTGCTCGCTGCCCTCGGTGAAGTACGCGAGATCCCTGTCCGGCAGGTTCTTCCAGTGTCGCTCCATGTCCTGGCGCGCGAGTGCGATGAAATAGCTGCCGATCCGATTGCCGACTCCGCGCGAGCCGCTGTGCAGCATGAACCAGACGGCGTCTCGTTCGTCCAGGCACACTTCGATGAAGTGGTTGCCGGTCCCGAGCGTGCCGAGATGGTTCGCCGCGTTGCCGCGATCGAGCTTGCGATGCGCGGCGACGATCTTCTCGTAGCCGGCCTGCAGCGTAGCCCAGCGCTGCGCGGCTCGCTGCGGCAGAGTTCCCCACGCTCCGCGATCGCCGCGGCCGCCGTGATTGGTGCGCCCGTGCGGCACGGCCTTCTCGATCGCCGTGCGCAGCCCGCGCAGATTGTCCGGAAGATCGCCGGCCGTCAGCGTGGTTTGCACCGCCATCATGCCGCAGCCGATGTCGACGCCGACGGCGGCGGGGATGATCGCGCCCGAGGTCGGAATGACGCTGCCGACCGTCGCACCGATGCCCCAGTGTACGTCTGGCATCGCGGCGACCCACCGATGGATGAATGGCAGTCGAGAGACGTTGAACAACTGCTGCTTCGCCTCGTCCTCGAGCGGCACACCGCGCACCCACGCTTTGATCGGCCGACCACCATCGATCGAGAAGGTCTCGTAACTTCGCATGTGCGACTGAAGCCTGCGTCGATCGCTGGCTGAGCACCGCCGCTAAAGTCGAGACCTTGACCGGGTCAGTCGTCGCGTTGGGCGAGCTGCTCGGCGAGGTCTTCGTCGTGCTTGTCGACCGCTTCCGCCACTTCGGCTGACAGCGGCGCGTGCGAGGTGAAGATCTGGCGTGCGCGCTCGCGGACCTCGGCGGAGTTGTCTTCGAGGCGCGGGGCGACGGCGATGAGGATCTCGTCGTCGAGCGGGCGGCGGCGGTACAAGGCGAAGGTCGCCCAGATGCGCGTCGCTTCGTCGATATTGGTTAGCCCGCGGATCATGCGCGGGTTGAGCGCCGGGTCGGCGGGGCGCAGGCAGTCGATCAGCCGGTATCCTTCCGAGTGCCAGAATAGTTGGTCGGGGATCTCCTCCGAGGTCAGCGCGGCGCCGGTCTCGGGAGTGTATTGCGCGAGCTCGCAGCCGATGTCGGCGACTTCGGTCGACAGCGGCTCGGCGAGGAGCTGCTTCAATCCGGCGGCGGCCATCGCCTGGTGCTCTTCTGGACTCATCCACGACAGCTGCAGCGCCAGATTCGCGAGCTGTGTCTTCACCACCGAAAGCTCGAGTCGGTTCACCAGATCCATGACCTCATCGCGAGCATCGTCGAGCTCCTGGATCTTGGCCAGTTCCTTCTTCTCGCGGCGCGAGTACTC
>CADEER010000228.1:0-4935 GCA_902826395.1 uncultured bacterium | reverse complement strand
TACTTCGCGTAGTCGCCCTTGCGCTTGAAGTACGCCGTCAGGCGCGGCGCCGTGAACTGACCGCGCGGCGCCACGGTGGAGAAGCCGTAGATGCGCGGCACGTCCATGAAGATGCGGCGCGTCGCCTCGCGGAAGCTGGGACCCAAGGGTCCGTAGCGCAGCGCCACGACGCGCTGTGCGTCGGCGTGACTGAAGCCGTGCGCCAGGAGCACGTGATAGTACTCTTCGGGCGTCCGGTGATCGGCGTTCTTGGTGGCCAGCGTGTTGCAGGCCATGAGGAACACCTCGCTCGGCGCGCTGAAGATTCCCGCGCACTGCTCGCGACAGGACGCTTCCTCCATCTCCTGGAGCGGCAGGTAGTAGCCGTAGTTGCCGAAGAAGGCGCCGGCGAACTCCGCCGAGTAGATGACGATGTCGCACTGCAGGTCGGCGCGGCAGCGCTGCATGAACCAACCCGGCTGCTTGCGCGCCAGGGTCGTGCCCTCGGTGTCGAGGCCGCCGGGAAATACGGGGCTGAGGTTGGTGAACACGAACTTGTCGGCCGGCAGCGCCTTCTCGATGGCGGTGAGCTCGTATGGGCTGTGGAAGGCGAAAGCGCAGACGCGGAACTGTCCGTCCTTCACCTCGGGGACTTCCAGTGGAGCCGCCTCCGGCGGCGGAGCGCTCGGTTTCTCTTCGGACGGCAGGGCGGCAACGCGGTCTTCGGGCGTTACGGCCGCCGGGCGACGTTCGGCGCAACCCGCGCCGAGCGCGGCGAGCAACGTCAGGCCGAAGGCGATGCGGCGCGCGGCAGCAACACGCACGCGAGGTTCGACGGCAGCGTCCCAGCGCGGTGCTAGCTCTCGCTCGATCTCTCGCCGCCTGCGTCGAGTGACGATCTTCCGGTGGACTTCTCGATTCATTTCGGTACCATCTGCCGCGTTCGCCAAAGCGAAGGAGCGACTGGGGGTATCACATCTACACCGTGGAAGAGGGGGCATCGTGAGAAAGTCCTTCGACCAGGCTGAAAGCCGGATGGCGCGTCCGGCGGGGGCGCCTGGCGCAGATAGTATCCTCGCGCCAAACGATTGGCTACGTACCCGCGAGCCGCGACGGTGTGTCGCATGAAGGCGGCGCGCGCCGGTGGACTGGCGGCTTTAGCGCTGCTCCTCCATCTGTTGTCGGCGTGCGCCAGCGCACCACCACCGCGTCCCGCCCTGCCGCCGGTTCAGAAGGTCGCGGTCGCGCCCGGCCTGCCGTGGCCGAAGGCCGAGATCCTCGCCCTGGCGCGTCAGGCCTATCGCTGCGGTGTCGAGGAGGGGGCGATCCAGCGCAACGTCCTCACGGTCATCGACTACAGCCTGCCGTCGAGCGAGCGGCGCCTATGGGTCATCGACATGCTGCGCGGCAAAGTCCTGCACCACGAGCTGGTGGCGCACGGCGAAGGTAGCGGCGGCCGGAGGGCGGTGGCCTTCTCGAACCAGGTAGGCTCGCACCAATCCAGCCTCGGGCTGTTTCGCACCGACGAGGTGTACAACGGGCGCTTCGGCTACTCCCTGCGATTGTCGGGGCTCGAGCCGGCGATCAACGACAAGGCGCGCGAACGCGCCATCGTCATGCATGGGGCGTCGGACGTCAGCGACTCGTTCGCGGAACGCTGGGGCAGGGTCGGCAATTCTTTCGGATGCCCCGCCGTGCCTCTGCACGCGGCGAACAGCATCATCGACACGATCGCGGGCGGCTCGGCGCTCTTCGCCTACTACCCGGACGAGGAGTGGCTGCGCCAGTCGCGCTACCTGAGCTGCGCGCGCGGACCGTACTGAAGCGGAGTCCAGCTTCGCCGGACTTACTATGCAGGCCCTTGGGGCAGGAGATCGGTTTACCGTACGCCGTACGCCGTCCCCTGTACGCGGTCGTCGTCCCCGAAGCCTTCGACGACGTCGCGCACCGCGGCGCAGAACGCTTCGCTGCTGAACAGCTCGCGGCGCGTCGCCAGGTGAGTGCGCAATGAGGCTTCGCGAGCCGGATCGCGCAGCACCGCCGCGAGTGCATCGGCGCCGTCGTTCACATCGCGAAACAGCAGACGCGGCTCGTCGCCGATGATCTCGAGCGGGCCGCCGGAGGCGTGCGCAAAGAGCAGACAGCCGGCGCGCAGCAGCTCCGCCGGCGCGATGCCGAAGTGCTCGTCTTCCATGGCGTGGATGCCGTAGCGATGGCGGGCGACCTCGTCGCGCAACTCGTCGCGGCTGAGATCCAGTCGGATGCGGAGCCACGGTCGCGTCGCGGCGAGCCCTTGCAGGCGCCGTAGGTACTCGTCGTCGTCGCGATGGCCGATCAGCGTGAGTCCGAGGTCATCACCGCGCCGCCGCACCTCGTCGACGATCCGCACCGCCAGCTCCCATCGCTTGGTGCCGTGCATCCTGCCGAGGCCGACCACGGCCGCCTTGCGTTGCTCCCACGGCACGTCGGGGAAGTCGCTGGTGACGGGTGGGAAGATCACCGTCGACTCGATCCCGTGCACTTCGCGGATGCGGCCGGCGATGAAGGCGGAGTTGGCGAGCGACAGATTGCGGCGCAGCCCCTCTTTGGTGCCATGCGCGGCGCGGCGACAGATATCGCGGTAGAGATTCAGCGCACCCGGGAGTCGATGGTACCATCGCATCTCCACTTCGGGCCGCGGCAGATAAGCCCACGGGTGATGCACGTAGTTGATGCCGCGCCGGCCAAAATCGGCTTCGTTCTGCGTACCGAAGAGCACGTCGTATCGGTGCTCGCGATCGAGATTCCGCGCGAGTCGCATGGTGAGGCTGGTCTCGAGCAAGGCTCCTGGCGTCGGCATCGCGGCCAGCAGCATGCGGTAGGACGGTGGCGCCATGTGGACACGAAAGTCGCCTTCGCGCAGCGCCGTTCCCCAACTGCGGTTCACCGCCGCGTAGTCGATCGGATCCAGCGTCGCCAACGACAGCTCACCGCAATCGCGCAGCGCCTGCAGGGTCCAGGCGGCGACGGCGTTGCCGCCGCCCTTCCCGTTCAGCCACGGGTGCGCGACCAGGATGCGCTTCATGCGCAGCGGCTGTGGCGGAGAGCGGCGAGGGTCGTCACGCCGCAGACCTCTAGCACGCCTTCGGCGCGCGAGAAGAGTGCGGTCGCCGCCCCCGGAGACTCCCAGCCGCAAGCACCGCGGCGGGCAAGTTGAGACGAGGCGACGATCGCGACCCAGCCCCAAACGCTCGTTTGACCCGTTGCGGTGGCCGGGCTAAGCGGTAGCGTTCTCGTCAAATCCAGGAGCCCGCACATGTACATCGGTTACAGCGAGGAGCAGCAGGCGCTGCGCGCCGAGTTGCGCACTTACTACGGCAAGCTGTTGACGCCGGAGCTGCGCCTCGAGCTGCAGAAGGAGCACGGCATCGGACCGACGACCCGCCGGGTCGTCCGCCAGATGGGGGAAGACGGCTGGCTCGGCATAGGCTGGCCGACCGAATATGGCGGCCAGGGCCGCTCGCACATCGAGCAGTTCATCTTCTTCGACGAGTCGATGCGCTGTGGCGCGCCGGTGCCGATGCTGACCATCAATACGGTCGGACCGTCGATCATGAAGTTCGGGACCGACGAGCAGAAGAACTTCTTTCTGCCGAAGATCCTCAAGGGCGAGATCCATTTCTGCATCGGCTACACCGAGCCCAACGCCGGCACCGACCTGGCATCGCTGCGCACCCGCGCCGATCGCGACGGCGATCAACTCGTCATCAACGGGCAGAAGGTCTTCACCAGCCTCGCCAGCGACTCCGACTACATCTGGCTCGCCTGCCGCACCGATCAGGATGCGCCCAAGCACAAGGGCCTCTCTATGATCGTCGTCGACATGAAGACGCCGGGGCTGAAGGTCGATCCGATGCACCTGCTGTCGCAGCACGACATCAACACGGTGTTCCTCGAGGACGTGCGCGTGCCGGCGAGCAACGTCGTCGGTCCACTCAACGGCGGCTGGTCGCTGATCACCAATCAGCTCAACCACGAGCGCGTCACGCTGTGCGCGCCCGGCATGCTGGAGAGCGCCTATGACGAGGTGCTGGCGTGGGCAAAGTCGACGCGCGGCGCAGACGGCGAGCGCATCGCCGATCGCGAATGGGTGCAGATCAATCTCGCCAAGGTGCGCGCCGGGCTCGAGTTCCTGAAGCTCATGAACTGGAAGGTGGCGTGGACGGGAACGCAGGGCTCGCTCGATGTCGCCGACGCGTCGAGCGTCAAGGTGTTCGGCACCGAGTTCTACCTCGAGGCCTTTCGCCACCTGATGGAGATCGTCGGACCGCAGTCGTACCTCACCTGGGAATCGCCCGACATGGTGGCGAGCGGCAAGCTGGAGACGCTCTACCGCAGTCTCATCATTCTCACCTTCGGCGGCGGCACCAACGAGATCCAGCGCGATCTGATCGCCATGTTCGGCCTCGGTCTGCCGCGTGCCCTGCGCGGATGAGAAGCTGACAGGGGCGAAGGAGCTGCGGTAGGCTCCATTTCGGAATCAGGACCTGTGTGAAGGGAATTATGGATTTTTCGATTGCGGATGAGCAGCAGGAGATCGTCGAGCTCGCGAAGAAGATTCTCGGCGACGGATCGACGCACGAACGGCTGCGGGCGCTCGAACGCTCGGGCCAGCCGCGCTTCGATGCGGAGGTGTGGGCGAATCTCGCGCAGGCGGGCCTGATCGGCATTGCGTTGCCCGAGAGCTACGGCGGCGCCGGCTTCGGGTTCGAAGCGCTCGGCCTGATCCTCGAAGAGGTCGGCCGCACCGCGGCGGCGGTGCCCTATCTCGAGACCGCCGTGCTCGGCGCGCTGCCGATTGCCGAGCTCGGCGATGCGGCGCTGCGCGAGGAGCTGCTGCCCCAGGTTGCCTCCGGCGATCTCATCCTCACGGCGGCGCTGCTCGAAGCGGATGCCGATGCGGCGAAGCCGCAGACC
>CADEER010000227.1 GCA_902826395.1 uncultured bacterium | reverse complement strand
CGAGTACGGGTACGAGTACGTGTACGGTCACGAATCTTCGTTTTCCGACAGTCTCTTTCGCCGGGATGACGACGCGCGTGCAACGCTGCTCGCCGGCGACGGCAACGCCGCGGCGCCGCGGCCCGGTAAGCTGTTCTTCGTCGGCGATCCGAAGCAGTCGATCTATCGGTTTCGGCGCGCCGACGTGGCGGTGTACGAAAGGGTCAAGCGCGAGCTCTGCGCGCAGGGCGCCGAGGTGTTGCATCTGCAAACCAGCTTTCGCGCCGTGCAGCCGCTGCAGGAGCTGGTCAACGCCTGCTTTGCGCCGGCGATGGACGGCGGCCGGGCAGCCGGCGACGACAGCCAGGCCGCTTACGTGGCGCTGCAGCCGTCGCGCGCCGGGCGCGCCGACCAGCCGGCGATCGTCGCGCTGCCGGTGCCGGATCCGTACGCCGACTGGGGCAAGATCACCAATTGGAGCATCGAGAAATCGTTCCCCGAGGCGGTCGGTGCCTTCGTCGATTGGCTGGTGCGCGACAGCGGCTGGAAGGTCGAGGAGAACGGCGCCGAAGTCGCCGTGCAGGCGCGGCACGTCTGTATCCTGTTCCGCCGTTTCAAGAGCTTTCGCGACGACGTGACACGCGACTACGTGCGCGCCCTCGAGACGCGGCAGATCCCGCACGTCCTGGTCGGCGGCCGTTCGTTCCACGACCGCGAGGAGGTGCTGGCGATTCGCAATGCGCTGAACGCGATCGAGTGGCCGGAAGACGAGCTGCGCGTCTTCGCGACCCTGCGCGGTCCGTTCTTCGCGCTCGCCGACGACGACCTGCTGTCCTTCCGCGGCCGCGTCGGCCGTCTGCACCCGCTGCGCCGCTTCGATCGCGAGCAGCTCGCCGGCGGCGAGGCACAGGTCGCGGAGGCGCTGGCAGTGCTCGCCGAGCTGCACTTCGCGCGCAACCGGCGGCCGATCGCCGACACGGTCGCGCGCTTGCTCGCGGCGGTGCGCGCCCACGCCGGCATCGCCATCTGGCCGACCGGTGAGCAGGCGCTGGCCAACTGCCTGCGCACGCTCGACATGGCGCGCCGCTTCGAGCGCGGCGGCGCGCGGTCGTTCCGCGCCTTCGTCGAGCGTTTGGAAGACGACGCCGAGCGCGGCGCCGCCGAGGAGGCTCCCGCTGTCGAGGAGGGCACCGAGGGGGTGCGGGTGATGACCGTGCACCGAGCCAAAGGACTCGAATTCCCAGTCGTCGTGCTCGCCGATCCGACCTGCAAGTTGGCCCGCGAGGTGCCGAGCCGTCACGTCGACCCGCGCCGCGGGCTGTGGGCCGAGCCACTGTGCGGCTGCGCGCCGCTCGACCTGCTCGACGCCGTCGACGACGAGCTGCGCCGCGATCGCGACGAAGGAGTGCGGATCGCCTACGTCGCCGCGACGCGGGCGCGCGATCTGCTCGTCGTGCCGGCGATCGGCGACACCGGTGCCGAAGCCGATGGGTGGCTCGCCGTGCTCGACCCGGGAATCCATCCGGCCGACGAGAATCGACGCGCCGCCGTCGCGGCGCCCGGCTGTCCGGTGTTCGGCGTCGATTCAGTGCGCCAGCGGCCGAGCGAATCGCCCGGCGCCCTTGCTTCGGTGATGCCCGGCCTGCACCATCCGGCACACGGCGCGCACGACGTGGTCTGGTGGGACCCCAACCTGCTGGATCTCGACCGCGCGGCGGACGTCGGCCTGCGCCAGCAATCGATCCTCGAAGCGGACGCGCAAAACGTCGCTGTCGCGTCGGGCGCCCGCGCCCACGCCGCGTGGCAGGAAGCACACCGTGCGGCGATCGCGGCCGGTGCCGTGCCGTCGTCGCTGCCACTGCCGGTGGTCGAGCTGGCGACCGGTGATGTGGCCACCGACGACCGATCCATCGAGCTCATCGATCTAGGTGCCGCGCGTGCGGCCGGCGGTGCGATCTTCGGATCACTGATGCATGCGGTACTGGCCGTCGTTCCGCTTTCGGCGGGCGCCGCCGAGATCGAGGCGCTGTTGCGACTGCACGCGGTTCTGCTCGGCGTCGATGTGGAAGTGGCGGCCAACGCGGTGCCGCGCATTGCCGCCGCCCTGGCGCATCCGCTGCTGCAACGCGCCGCGGCGAGTACGGAGCGTGCCGACGTGCGCCGTGAAGTCCCGGTCACCTGGCGAGATGGTGGCGGTGCGGTGATCGCCGAGGGCGTCGTCGACCTCGCCTTCCGCGACGGCGGCGCGTGGACCGTCGTCGACTTCAAAACCGACGCCGACCTGACGGCGCGGCGCGCCGACTACGAACGTCAGGTGCGGCTCTACTGCGCCGGCATCGAGGCGGCGACGGGGGAAGTGGCGCGGGGGGTGTTGTTGTGGGTGTGACAGAGGCAGGGATCAGGGGCCAGGGGTCGGGGATCAGGGATGGTGGAGTCTTCGCCGCAGGCGAAGACTCTTCATTCCCTGGCTCCTGGCCCCTGATCCCTGCTCTCACGGCTCGTAAACAACCACCTCGATCGGCTCATCGCCGACGGCGATCTTGGCGACGATCTCATTCGTCTCGGTGTCGAGCTTGACTACGTTGGCCGACTCTTCGTGCGGGATGTAGAGGTAGCGTCCGCTCTTGTCGAACGAAGGGTAGGTCGGCCAACTGCCGCCGCTGAATGTCTTCAAGGTCTTGCCCGACTCGAGGTCGACGACCTGGATCTCGTCGTCGAAGCTGACCATGCTGTAGGCGATGGGCTTGCTCTGGTGGACGGCGAGGCCCATGCCGGTTCCGGCGGGAACTCGGCCTGTCGTTTCGAGCGTATCGGTGTCGATCACCGACAGCATGCTGTCGTCGAAGCTCGCCGTCACCAAGGTCTTGCCGTTGTTGCCCAGCGCCATGTCCTGCGGGTGGCGTCCGACTTCCACCTCTTTCTCGATCTCGAAAGATTCAGAGTCCATCACCGTGACGTTGGCGCCCGTGCCGTCGCCGCCAACCACCATCAGGACGTAGAGTTTCTTTCCGTCGGGCGACAGGAGAATGCGGCGCGGCTTGTTCTTGAACTTGAAAGGCTCACCCACGACCTTCATCTCGTCCACGTCGATGGTGTGCAGCGTCCACTCGAGTGGGCTGATGACGAGCAGGCGTTTGCCATCCTTGCTGAACACGAGATCCTGCGGTCCGCGGCTGGTTTCGATTGCGCCTTTCTTCTCGAGCGTGTCGGGGTCGAACAAGGTCACGCCGAAGTCGGTCGAGTTGGCGACCGCCAGCAGGCGCGGCTCGGTGGGGCGGATGTCGAGGCCGTGCGGTGAAGCCCCCGCAGGCAACACCTTGGCCTCCATCTCCGGCTGACCCTCGACGACCGACAAGGTGTCGGTCTTGTAGTTGGAGACGAAGACCCGCCGTTTCGTCGCGATGCTCGATCCTGTGTTCGGCGCAGCCTGTTCGGATGATCTTGTACCCGAATGCGGCTCCTCGGCTTTCGGTTCCGTGCACCCGGCGGCTACCAACACTGCCATGGCCAGCAGTAGTGCGTTCCAGACTCTGACACTCATTTTCATTCCTCCCACCTGGCTCGCATGCATCGCGCCGCGCAAGTCATGATCTCGATGAGCGTCGCGGCAGCCCCCAATAATCGCGCTCCGGGACGGGGGCAAAAAAAGACCGCCGCGCCTTTTGAGCGCGGCGGTCGATACTACTTGCGTACGTCAGATGTTGCTTACGGCAGCAACATACCAGCGCGGAACGCAGCGGCCTTGCGTCGCGTGCTCGGCGACAGAGGCTGACCGTTGGCGTTGGCGCCGTCGAACGTGATGGTCGTCAGGCCAGCGGCGCCGGTGCGCAGCATGCCGACTTCGCCGAGCTGGAACTCAGTGCGCTGACCCGGAACGAGGGCGCCCGGCAGTGCGACGTTGATCGACGTCTTCACCTGGCACTTGCCATCGGTAACCGTGCAGCAGCTCGCGCCGAGGGCGAGGTCGACCGACGTGGTGCGGCAGGTCTGGGTGTTGGCGCAGCTGTCATACGAGCTGGTGATCGAAGCGACCGCGCACAGCGACTCGCCCTCGCAGCCGGCGTCGATGCCCTTCAACTTCGCCTGGACGGCGACGTCGTCCTTCGCCTTCGACTTCACCTGACCGCCGCCGACGTTGTCTTCGAACACGCAGCCGGCGTCGCTCGGAACGACCGGGCTGCAGGCCGGCGAGGCGAGAATGCCAGGAGCCGTGGTGTTGCTGGCCGTGCAAACTGCCACGCCCTGCACCAGCGTCGCCTGGTACTTGCCGGCCTTTTTCGGAACGTTGCGCTGTCCAAGGGCTGGGCTGACCATCAGCGCCATTCCCAAGCAGGCCCCTCCGACGATGAGAATACGTCTCAACATGCTTGTCCTCCTTTCCTCGCTTACGAGGAATGCTGTGAAAAATGGGTTCTCCTGGCTTTTGGCAGCTCGCGCAAGGAGAGTCAAATGATCTTTCTCGCCCCAAGCGATTTTTCTAGTAGCTAGGAGAAATCGTAATGCTCCGCCTTTTTTCCGACCGCGCTTGGGTCTTTTGCCGAGTCTTCGGTAGGGCCGTTCGTTTTGATTTTGATTCCAGGAACTTATCGGGCTGTCTCCATCTATTGTGGGGCAAAAATCGCGATTGACGCGGCGACCCGCAAAATTACCCTCGATCGGGCCGGCGGCTGGGCTGCGCCGGTATATTTGAACGGGCGGGCAACTCGGGAGGGCGTGTGCGGTCGAGGTCGAACAGGGCGGGATGGGTGGCGCTGACCGCGGCGGCGGTGCTGATTCTGTCCGCGATCGCGGCGGTTGCCGCCGGCGAGGAGCCGCCGGCCGCTGTCGAGGAGATCGTGGTGCGCGCCCGCAAGCGCGACGAGCGATTGCTCGACACGCCTGTTTCGGTGACGGCGGTGACCACCGCGGAGCTCGAGCAGCTCGGCGCGGTGCGCATCGACGACATCCAGATCGCGGTCCCCAACCTGCAGTTTCGCAGCAGTGCGATCGCGCAGGCGCAATCGATCTTCCTGCGCGGTGTCGGCCAGCAGGACGAGGGCTTGGCATTTGATCAGGGCGTCGGCCTCTATGTCGACGGCGTGCCGCTGTCGCGCTCGATCGGTCTGCTGCTCAATCTCGTCGACGTCGAGCAGATCGAAGTTCTGCGCGGGCCGCAGGGCACGCTCTTCGGCCGCAACACTGTCGGCGGTGCCATCAACGTCCGCACCGTGCGGCCGCACGACGAAGTCGAGGGACGCGTCTGGGTGCGCGCCGGCAACTTCGATTCGGTGGACACGCAGGCGACGTTGAACGTGCCGATCGACATCGGTTGGTTGGAGGACCGACTGTTCTCGCGCTTTACGTTCGCGTCGCGCAACTCCCGCGGCTACGTGGAGAACCTCGAGCGCGACGAGTATCTCAGCGACCTGAACGACTTCGGCTTTCTCGGCGCATTGCGCTTCATGCCGGTGGAAGCGCTTGCCATCGACGTGCGCGGCACCTGGGAGCGCAGCCACCGGCGCGGCATCGGCGGTCAGTGTTCGATCGAAAGCGAAGCGGAACCCAGCGTGCTCGCCATCGCGCGCGCGTTCTATCCCGGCTTCGAACAGTCGTGCGAAGCACAGACGCCCTATCGCGTGCGCGCCGATACCAACCAGCTCTCCGACCTCGAGAGCTACGGCACCTGGGTCGACGGCGTTTACGATCTCGGCGCGATCTCGGTGTTCGACTCGGTGAGCCTGCACTCGATCACGTCGTGGCGCGAGCAGCGGCCGCGCTACGTCGTCGACACCGACTTCCAGGAGTTTCCGATCATCGTCAGCTCGCACATCGGCGGACCCGATCCGGCCGGCACCGACGGCGAGCCGGCGTTCGCGCGCCAGATCAGCCAGGAGGCGCGCGCCCAGGGCAGCGCTTTCGACGAGCGACTCGACGTCACGGCGGGTGCTTTCTTCTTCTGGGAGGACGCCGACGACGTCAACGGCCAGAGCGGCTTTCGCTACCGCGCCGACGGCAGCCCGGGGCTCGACATCGGTACTTCGGTCGCGTCGCTCACGGTCGACAACTACAGTTGGGCGCTGTTCAGCCAGGCGAGCTTCGACCTCACCACCTGGGCCCAGCTCACGGCCGGTGTGCGCTACACCGCCGACCAGAAGGGCCTCGCCAAGCGCGAGATCTTTCCGCTCGCCGAGACCGAGCCGCGCGTCGATGCCAGCGAGCGGCGTACGTTCGAGGACTGGACGCCGATGGCGTCGCTGTCGTTCACCCTACCCGACGATCTCGCGCCCGTTTTCCTCGATCACGCGATGACCTACTTTTCGTACGCGCGCGGCTTCAAGGGAGGTGGGTTCAACGCCCTGGTCGGCTCGCAGGTCGCGGCCGGCGAAGTGGCGACCGAGCTCGATCCGTTCCGCCCCGAGCACGTCGATTCCTTCGAGGTCGGCTTCAAGACCGCATGGGCGCCGTGGGCCGATGGCCATCTGCAGGCGAACCTGGCGCTCTTCCACGCCGACTACCGCGACATCCAGGTGGTGCAGACGCGCAGCGAAGGCCTGATGCTGTTGCGCTTCGTCAGCAACGCGGCGGAGGCGACCATCCAGGGCCTCGAGTTGGAGACCCTGACGGTGCCGGTTCCCGACTTCACGATCGGCGCATCGCTGGCGTTGCTCGACGCCGAGTACGACGAGTTCACCAACGCCGAGAACAATCTGACCGCCGGCTCGATCGACCGCTCCGGCGAATCGCTGCCCAACGTCCCCGACCTGCAGGCGCACGTGTCACTGCAGTACGCCGCTGCGATCGCCGGCGGCAGCCGCTTGGGCGGCGAGCTGGTGCCGCGCCTCGACTGGTACTACCAGAGCGAGATCCATTACTCCGGCCCGGAGATCGGCTCGCTGGTGCAGGGCGGCTACAACCGGGTCGACGTCCGCCTCGCCTACGAGCTGTGCGACGGCGCGCTGACGATCGCCGCCTGGAGCCAGAACCTGCTCGACGAGAGCTACTTCACCGGCGGCATCACCTTCGCGAACCTCTACGGCGCAACGGCCCGCTTCACCGC
>CADEER010000226.1 GCA_902826395.1 uncultured bacterium | reverse complement strand
ACGTCCGCCCGATACGAGGCCAAGCACGGCGCGTCCGATTGACCCGAGACCCAGGAACGCTACCCGCATGTCTTCGATCCGTCGCCCGGACAGATCTAACAGACTCTGGATGGAGAGCACGACCGCTGCCGCCGTCGCCGCATGCCCAGTTGTGATCGCGGGGTAAGAACGATCAACCGCATCACGATGCAACGCGACGCCATGATCGCCCGTGGCCGACGCGAGGAGGCCAGTGAGACTCACGGCTCTAGCGCCGGCACGAGAGGCGATCCGCAGCGCAAGCAGCAACTCGGCGTGCAACGCCTCTTTGGAGGCGAAGGCATCTCGCTCGGCCCGTCCGAGTAGGATGATTCCAATTCGCCCCCACGGAGTCTCGCGCACCAAGGCAAGAGCATCCTCATCGAAATCGACAGAGCGCACTACCTCTGAACCGTCCGCACCCCAATCCGAGGGCAAACAGGCGATCGCAGCCGAATCCAACGGGGCAATCGCGCCCGCTTCGATGCTCGCCAGGAGAGGCTGCGGACATCGCTCTACGTCCTCCAACGCGTCGCTACAGGGCAAACGAACGGTGCGAGAGGACCGTCGACTCGAAGGCAACCGAGCGAGAACCCGTGCAGCCGATCGAACGCTTGGACAGTCGAGGACGAATCGCGGTTCGATGTCGACGCCGAGGGCTGATTCGATCGACAAGGACAGCTTCACCGCAGCGAGGCTGTCGCCTCCGAGATCAAAGAAGTCGTCTCGGACGCCAACCCGATCCACGCCTAAGGCTTCTGCCCACAAGACGAGAAGTCGCTCTTCCAGGGGCGTTTCGGCCGAGACGACGTCACCAAACGACGCGTCTCGAGACAACCTGCGCCGCGATAGCTCATGTCGATCGATTTTGCCGCTTCTCGTGATCGGGAAGTCATGCACTTGAACAAAGTGCGCCGGCCTCATGTATTCCGGCAGACGCCGTGCAACATGACGGGCTAGGCCTTTGTTCGAAAGTACTTCTCCGACCTCCCTGGCGCAGAGAAACGCCACCAACTGCTCGACGCCGCCCTCGACTGATCGAGGAACAACGGCCGCAGCGGCGACGCTTTCATGCTCAACCAGAATCCGTTCGACCTCTTCGAGCTCGATCCGATGCCCCCTGATCTTGACCTGACTGTCGATGCGACCGAGGTGGACAAACTCTCGCGCCTCCACCTCACGCACGAGATCTCCCGTTCGGTACCACCGGTTCCCGTCCGCCTCCGTCACGAAGCGCGCAGCGTTAAGGTCCGGTCGTCCCAAGTACCCCCGCGTCACACTCGCGCCGGCAATCCACAGCTCACCCGCAACTCCAATCGGAACGCTGCGGCCCTTCCGGTCGACTACGCGAAACGCCAGATGCTTCAGAGGTCCGCCGATTGGCGTGCGCACTGCTGATCTGACGTCCTGCAGGCGCACGTGCCTGAAGGTGGCATGCACGGTCGTCTCAGTGGTTCCATAGAGATTGATGACACGAGGGCATTCGTCCGGATGTCGATCAAACCAGCGCGCCAAGACCCCGGAGCTTGCCGGCTCTCCCGCAAGCAAAACGTATTCGAGGAACAACCCCAGATCGTCGGACGCCCGCTCGTCGATGGACACAAATGCCGCGAACGCCGATGGCGTCAAACTCAGAACCGCAACTCGCTCCTGGTGGAGCAGCTTGCGTAAGTCACCAGGCGAACGACTTTGCTCCTGAGTGACTACTATCAGCACTCCACCTGTAGACAGACATCCGAAGATCTCGAAGACAGACACGTCGAACGAAAGAGAATGAAGGAAGGTCCAAACGCTGCCGACGCCAAGCTCGCAGCACTGCCGGATTGAAGCGAGAAGAGCCGCCACGGAGGAGTGGTCGATCGGGACACCCTTCGGCTGTCCAGTCGACCCCGACGTGTAAATGACATAGGCGAGAGAATCGCCGGCTGTGGATCCGATGTACTCGCGACTCGACCCCGCGTCGCCCCAGTGTACATCGCGATCCAGCAATAGGAGGGAGACATCGGGCGCGCGGACACACGTCGCTGTTTCTGATTGGGCGATGACGCTTCGAGCCGCGACGTCAGCGATTACATGCGAGACCCGATCGATCGGATCGTCGGGTGAGACGGGAACATAGGCTGCACCTGCCTCCCAGATTCCCAGGAGCGCCACGATCATGTGGATGGATCGCTCAAGGCAGACGACGACTCGATCTCCTCGCTCGACACCCAATGACCGCAGGTGATCGGCGACGACGACAGCTCTACGAGCCAGCTCGCAATACGAGAGCGCTTCGCCTGCCATACAAACTGCGGTCGCCTCGGGTTGTTGCCGAACGTGAGCCGCAAACAGCGCCGTCGGGAGCTCGGAGGTGGAGGATACTTCACCTGCGGCGATGGGTGCGGGTTCGTCGAACTTCAAGTCCTCGATCGGAGTCGCCACGGAGCTGCACGAGCTCTCGATGAACATTGGGAGCCGGTCGGCGAGCATTTGGATAAAGGGACCCGCAAGGCGAGATGTGTCGTATGTCAACCATCCCCGGATCCCCTCTGGCCACTCGCGAGACGTGATCGTTAGATCGGTCTGCGCCGCGCCGAGATCGGGCACGTCCCAGCACTCCAGCTCGGCTCCAGCCAGCTCGAAGTTCGGGACGGGAAAGTTCTGGTAGCTCACCGCCACTCGACGAAGCGCGGAGCGGATCCCGATCTCTGGATCGGCCGCGAGCAGCTCGATCGGCATTCGACCCAGTGCGTACGCTCTGCTGCACGCCGCCTGGGTCTCCTGCAAAAGGGTGGTGAGGCCTCCGTCGAGCTGCACCTTCAGGCGAACAGGAACCGCATTCGCAAAGTGGCCCACAGTCCCCTCGAATCCGTCAGGTCGATTCGCCCGCAACACCGCGAAGAGCACCTCCTCTTGGGCCGAGTGACGAGCAAGAAGGGCGGCGAGGATTCCAAGGAGCGACGAGAACACACTTGCTCCTTGCTCTCGAGCCACGTGCCGCAGCCGATCGACCAGCGGACGCGGCACGAAGAACGCGATGCTCTCTCCTTCAACACTGGGCGATCGAGAATCGACCCGCAGACCAGGAAGGTCTAGCGGCTCGGCGTCTCGCAAAGCATCTCGCCATTCCGCTTGCAGACGCACGCGCTCCGCTGAGGAAGCCCAATCATGTTGCCACTCAACGAAATCACGGTAGGGACGTTCGACCGGCGACTGGTGCGTCGATGCGAAGGAGTCACCACTTCGCGCCGACCCGCAGAACTGCGTCAGATCTCCAATAACCACCGCGATCGACCACGCGTCGGCTACGATGTGGTGAAAGTTGAGAAGTATCCACGAGACGTCATCTGCAAGTCGTAAGAGGTGGACCCGCATCAGCGGTGCTGATCGCAGCTCGAATGGCACCCGCGCGAGCTTTGTAGCGGTCAGGAGAGCAACGTTCTCGACATCAAGCGGTTTACCTCCGCGAAGATCGATCTCGTCTAAACTAGCCACAACATCCGAGCTGACGACACGAAAGGGCATCCCATCGCGATCATCGAAAGCGCTACGCAGCATTTCGTGTCGATCGACTGTCGACTGGAAGGCCCCTTGCAGCACCCCCGCGTCTACCGGGCCTCTCATCCTCAATAATGCGGGCGTGTTGTACGCAGCGGACCGAGGGTGTGCTTGGGAGTACACCCAAAGCGCACGCTGTCCGAGGCTTAGAGATTCTCGCACCTCGTCGATGCACCGATTCGATGCTTTCACGTTGCTCCTGTTTTCAACCCTCGCGTTGATGGCCGCTGCGCAGCCACCCGGGGTGTCGTTTTCACGAGGTCGGCCCTAACACATTTCAGGGGAGATGGCCGAGAGACTATGGGGCCGTACCATAAGTCAAGTGATCGACGAGAATCGTCGCCCGCCGGCCGGGAAATCGGCAACAGGCGGTCCTGGGGCCCGGCGGCAACGTGGAGAACCAGGAACGGACGTCGTAGCCGGCGCGCCCCGCCGACACCTTGTTGGCAATCCACTCCGCCGGGATCACTCCCTACTACTCGGGCCTGCCCGCACGATCGATCCGGCAAACCCGACTACTACATCTTCGTAAGGATCCTTCGTGACCCTGACGCCCGTAAGCGATGTGGGGAGATTGTCCCGTCTCGCCGGCGACCTGGAGGAGCCGCTGGTGCGCCAATCGCTCGCCGCCTACGGCGATTCGATCGCACCGACCGCTGCCAAGCGCCGGTATTCCTCTTCGCTGAGGCCGACGAGATCGCGGAAGACGGCGCGATTGTCGGCGCCGATGGCGCGGCCCGCAAAGGAAGTTCTGCCCGGAGTCGACGTCAGGCCGGTCGGAATCCCGTCAGCGACGACTTCGCCGTGCAGCTCGTGAAGAATGCTCTCGAAGAATCGGCGCGTCCGCAGATGCTCGTCGCGCTCGAACTTGTCGCGCGCGGTCTCCGCCACGCCCGCCGCCACGCCGGCGGCCTGCAGACGCACCATGAGATCGTACGCGTCGTGCCGCGCGGTCCAGCGTTCGATGCGTGCGTCGAGAGCAGGCCGATTCGCAAGCCGCACCCGCACATCCACGAAGCGCGAGTCGGCCGCGAGCTCGGCATCGTCCATCTCGCGACACAGCGCGCGCCAAGCCTCTTCGTCGAATACGGCGATGGCGATCCAACGATCCTCGCCGGCGCAGCGGTAGACGCCGTGCGGCGCGGCGTTCGGCGAGCCGTTGCCGAGCTTCTCTGGCTCGATTCCGGTGACCAATGTCTCCATCACCAATTCGCCGATCACGGCGATCGTGGCTTCGAGCTGCGAGAGATTGACGTATTGCCCATGTCCGGTCCGCCGCTTGTGATCGAGTGCCGACATCACGGCGACCAAACCGTGCAGAGCGCCGAGCGAGTCCGGATAGGCGTACTGAGTCATCGTGCATGCGCGCTCCGGAAAGCCGGACAGCGCGGCAAGGCCGGACATGGCTTCGAGGTTCGGCCCCCACGAGATGTAGCGCGCGTACGGTCCGGTATCGCCGAAGCCGCTCGTCGACAGCATCACCAGTCCGGGATTGGCGCGACTCAGGACGCCGTATGACAGGCCGAGTTTCTCCATGACGCCGGTCGCGTAATTCTCGACGACGACGTCGGCCTTCTCGGTGAGTCGGATCGCCAGCTCGACTCCCTCGCGCTTGGTGAGATCGAGCGCGACGCAGCGCTTGCCGGCGTTCCAGTCGGTGAGCCAAGGCGACAGCCGCGACTGCGGGCCGCGCTCAGGCTCGCGCGGCGGGACATACAAGCGGGTCACATCCGGCCGCGCCACGGATTCGACCTTGATCACGTCGGCACCGTGGTAGGCCATGAAGCGGCCGATCCACGGTCCGGCCATGCCCGCCGTGAACTCGACGACTCGCAGGTCATCCAGCGCTTGCGGCGACACACTCTGCGATCTCGCCTCGCGTCGACGAACGGTCCAACCGGCGACAACCTCCTCGCCGTGCTGGCCGGGCAGCGGCGCCGGGCCGGCGATGTGCGCGGGCGTCGCACTCAACCTGTACGGCGGTCCCGGCATACGGAACGAGGGACCGGTCTCCTGTTCGACGTCGACGAAGAAGTCTCGTTCGATCAGATGTCGATCGACGACGACCTCGGAGATCCGGCTCACCGGCGTGAAGGAAAGATGCCGCCGCTGGCCCTCTTCGAACATCTCGGCGACGGTGTGGCGGCACGTGAGCTGAGCGACAAAGTGATCGACCAGCTCGCGGTGCGCGAAGCGATTGGCGGACGGCCCCTCGAATAGCGCGTCGAGCACCGCCGCCTCGCCGGTAACCTCGTGAATCCAGCGCGCCAGGTCCTGCCAATGGGACGGTCTGTTCACCATCAGGTACACCAGCCCGTCGCGGCACGGATAGGCGCCCGAGGGAATCGACGCGAACAGCCCACTGCCCATGCGGCGCGGCACGATGCCGTCGTCGCGCCACTTTCCGGTGCCGGCGATGTGACAAACCGCGGCGACGACCTCCTGCATCGAGATGTCGACGTGCTGGCCGCGGCCCGTGCGCTCCGCGTGGTGCATGGCGATGAGCGAGCTCGCCGCCGCGCACGTCGATGACATGACCAACGCGTGCGATCCGGCCAGACTGGTCGGCGGATCGGCGGCTTCGCCCGTTACGTACAGAGCGCCGCCCATCGCGCTGGCGACGAGATCACATGATGCGAAGTCGCGGTGCGGGCCGTGCTGTCCGAAGCCCGTGATGGAGGTCAGCACGAGGCGCGGATTCACCTCGCTCAGCTTCTCGAAGCCGAGCCCGAGCGCGTTCAGACGTCCAGGAGCAAAGGACTCGACGACGAGATCCGCGGCGGCCGCCAGCGCCAGAAGCCGATCGCGGTCGGTAGCGGCCTCGAGGTCGAGCGAGATGCTGCGCTTGCCGACGTTCCAATAGATGCCCTGCAGACTGTCCGTGCGAGGGCGCGTGGCTCCGGGCAGCTCCACCTTGACGACATCCGCACCGAGGTCGGCGAGCAGCCTGCCGCAATAGGCGCCGCTCTCGCCCGCCAGATCGAGTACCCGCCGGCCCGCCAATGCCCCTGGATTCATTCGCCTCAGAACGATCGCGGGACCGAACAGCCGCCTTCGACAATCCTCTTCAACACCAAGGCACAAAGACACAAAGACTCCGAGTTGGCCACTCGCCTACCCTTCGACTCAACCTTGACAAACGGTCGTTTGGAGGGCGAAGGTCGGCTTCTTTGGGCGATGGGCAATCGCCCGCTGAAACATGGGAGGCGATATGGCGGATTCAGCCCATTGGGATCACACCGTCGACGTGCTGATCGTCGGCTCGGGCGCCGGGGCGATGACTACCGGCATCTGCGCACACGACAACGGGCTCAAGGTCTTGCTGATCGAAAAGACCGCCATGTACGGCGGCTCGTCGGCGATGTCCGGCGGCTCGCTGTGGATTCCCAACAACCATCTGATGGCGGGGAGCGGCGTGAGTGATTCGCGCGCCGACGCGCTCACCTACTTGAAGCACATCACGCGCGGCGAGGTGCCGGACGACAA
>CADEER010000225.1 GCA_902826395.1 uncultured bacterium | reverse complement strand
TCGCTGTTGGCGTTGGTCGCGTTGCTCGGCTGTAGCAGTGACGACGACGGCCTCGGGCCCGACGCGTTGCGCGCCGCCGCCTGCATGCGCGAGATCACGCCGGAGGTCGGGGTCAATCACAGCGACCCGATCTACCTGGCCGGCTTCGGCAACGACCGGCATGCGACCGGCGTGCACGATCCGCTTTGGGCGCGCGGTGTCGTGCTCGAGTCGGGCGGTACCAAGATCGCCATGGTCGTGCTCGATCTGGTCGGCTACTTCAACAACGAGGTCGAAACCATTCGCGCCCTCGTCGCGGATCCGTCGTTCGCCAACATCGTCGTGTCGAGCACCCACAACCACAACGGCCCCGACGTCATGGGGCTGTGGGGGCCCGACCAGGTCAGCAGCGGAGTCGATCTGGCCTATCTCGATTTCGTCAATCAGACGGTCGCCGACTGCATCGTCGAAGCCAATGCGAATCTGCACCCGGCGGAGATCCGCTTCGCGACCGGCGACACGGTCGGCGCGTCGCTCGAGCCGGAGCCGGATCTGGTCGCCGACGGCGAGATCCTTCGACACCTCTGCGTCGGCGGCGTCTTCGAAGGCGACGAGTGCGTCGGCGGCATCGAGGTGATGGGCGACGACGGCCCGATCCGCAACCCGACGACTCCGTCGTTCCAGCTTCGCGACCGCGACACCGGCGAGATGTTGGCGACGCTCGTCAACTACGCCAGCCATCCCGAGTCGCTCGGTTCGGGCAACACGCTGCTCACCTCCGACTTTCCGCACTACATGCGCCTCGCACTCGAAGAGCGCTTCGGCGGCACCGCGATCTACATGAGCGGCGATCTGGGTGTGCTGCAGGGTCCGCTCGACGTGTTCCTCGCGGACGAGAACGGCGAGATGGTCGAGCGGCGTACGTTCGTGTTCGCCGAGCGGATGGGCGAGATCCTCGCCGAGCGCGCCGGCGACGCTCTCGCCGACGAGGACGATTGGGATGCGACGCCGGAGATCGCAGTGGCGCAGAGCGGTCGCTTCGACGTCGCGGTCACCAACCCGTACTTCGACCTGCTCGGCGTGCTCGGCATCTTCGGCCGCCGCCCGTTCGACCGTCCGGCGCCGGGACAAGGCAGCATCGAAACGGAGATGCAGGCGCTGCGCATCGGGCCGGCGAGCTTCGCCGTGACGCCGAACGAGGTCGATCCGCAGATCGCCAACCTCTATCGCGACCAGATGGTCGGCGCCGAGCACCGCTTCGTCATCGGCCTCGGCAACGACGAGGTCGGCTACCAGATGCCGGAAGAGAAATATAATCCGGGCTGCTTCCTCTGTTTCCAGGTCAACATCGGCGGCCCGGACGACGGCACGTGTCCCGGCGAAGAGTGGAATGACTGCGGCACCGTCTTCCAGAACAACATCGGCCCGGAGACCGACCCGCTGTTCCAGGGCGTGATGAACGACCTGCTGGCCGAGCTGCACTGAAGGAAGTTTTCACCACGAAGGCACGAAGATCACGAAGAGGGGCCGGGGCGCTGATCGGCCCTTCGTGTTCTTCGTGTCTTCGTGGTGATTTCTTTTTCATGCAGCGACGCCTGCTCTCGATCGCGCGTGGCGCCGTCGCGTGCTGTCTGGCGGCCGCGATCGCGACGGCAGCTTCCGCGCATGTCGTCTATCAGCGCAAGACGCTGCGCGAGTGGGCGCAGCAGGCAGACGCGGTCATCGTTGCCGAGATTCGCTCACCGCTGCAGGTCTGGTCGGCGGCGGATGGCTCCGACCATCAGGAGTACTTTTCGCTGCGCGTCGTCGAAGTGATCGCCGGCGATGTCGCGGTCGGTGCGCTCGATGTCTTTCCCCACGCCGAGGGCGAGCCCGGTTACGCATACGGTGACCGGGCGCTGCTGTTCCTCGATCGCACCGCGGCGCGCGCCGAATTCGCCGGGCTGGCGGATCGCTTCCCCTTCTTCACCACCCAGGGCGCCGGCCAGGAGTGGGAGCTGGACGCATCGTCAGGCGCCGAAGTCATCGCCGCTGCTCGTGCCTGGCGCGCCGCCGGTGCCGGGGCCGGTTATGAGCAACGCCGAGATCTGCTGTTGAAGAGTCTCGAGTCCGCGCACCGCCGCCTGCGCACCGATGCAATCGCCGATCTGAGCCAGATGCGCACTGCGGTGGCCGCCGATCCGGCGCTCGTCGCCAGCCTCGGGGCCATGATCGCCGCGCCGCGCCTGACGATACCCGAGCGCATCGCCCTGGTCCGCGTCCTCGACGGCGCCCCCGACTTTTCCGCCGCCGCCGCCATGTTGCGCCTGGCCGCGGAGCCGGGAACCGAACCGGCGCAGCACATCGCCCTGATTCGCGCTGCCGGCGCCCTGCACGACGCGGCGATCACGGCCTGGCTGCGCGAGCAGCTAGCGGCCGGCGACGCCGACACCTCCGTCGCGGCGCTCATCGCCCTCGGCCACCCCTGGCACGCGGCCGCAGTCGGCGACGTCGCCGCCGCCGCCACCGCCGCCGACCCGCGAGTCGCCACCGCCGCCGTGCGCGCCCTCGGCGGTATCGGCAGCGCGGAGGCGAGCGCCGCCCTGCGGGACATCGCCGCGCGGCAGGCACCGCCCACATCGAGTCTGGCCCGGGCGCAGCTCCGGCGCCTCGAGACGTCCGGCGACCGCCCAACCACCGTCCATCCCGAGTAGCGCGCAGCGCTACTCGGGATGGACGGGGTTTCAGGTCAGGGAGAAGTCTTCGGGATTGCTGATCGCAGGCCCCGGCCGGGTCAGAAAGCTTCCAATCAATGAAGGCATTGGCAATCGGCGGGAGATCCGGGCTATCCTCTGCGCGTCTTTTCCACAGCCTGTAGAGGTGGGGGCGCGGCACGGTTTGGTGCCGCAGCGTCCGCTCGAAGTTCAGGAGGATAGGTACTGATGCGTGGTTCCACTTTGGCCCTCGCCGTCGTCGCGGTGATCGCGGTCGGCGCCCTTTTCTTTTCCTGGCGGGGCGATTCATCCGATCGGCCAGACAGAAAGTTCGCCAGCGCGCCGCCGGATCGGCCCGCGCGGGCAAAGGACCGCCTCGACAACCTGCGCGACGCCTACGAGCAGCGCCCTCAGCCCGAGTCGGACCAGCCCCTCGCGGAGCGCGCCGGCCAGGCGACCCGAAACGAGGAACGCCCCGGCGCCGGGCGCCGTGAAGTGCCGACACGCGGCGCAATGGTCGCCCAGGAGGGCACCCTCGACGGGCTTCCGTATGACGAGGACGATGCCGAGGAGATCGACGAATACCGCGAGGCGATCCTGAACGACCCCGATCCGGACGAGCGGGTCGGCGCGATTCTCATGCTGTCTGGCAACGAGCACCCGGACGCGATCGCCACCTTCGTGCGCGCCCTCGACGACGAAGAGGCCGAGGTCCGGCTCGCCGCCGTGGAAGCGCTCGGCGACTACACCGAAACGATCGAGCCGGGCTCCCTGGCGAGCGTCATCGACGACCCGGATCCGGAGGTGCGGTTCGAGGCCGTCAGCATCCTCGGCGACTTCGAGACGCCCGACGCGTTGGCGCTGGTACGGCGCGCGCTCGAAGACCCGGACGAGGAGATTCGCGAGCTGGCAGAGGAGATCCTCGAGGACGCCGAGGACAGTTGAGCGATTGAGCCCAGCGGCGGCCTCGCCGCGGATCGCCAGAGCATGACCGATACACTCAAGGCCGCGGCCTGCAGCGAAGTCGATCGGCAAGCGGCCGCGCTGGTGGCGCTCAGCCGCCGCATCCACGCCACCCCGGAGCTGCGCTTCGAGGAAAAGCAGGCCTCGGCCTGGCTCGCCGAGTATCTGCTGGCGTTGGGGTTCGAGGTCGAACATCCCGCGTACGGCCTCGACACGGCGTTCGCGGCGACGGCCGGCTCCGGTCGGCCGCGTGTCGCTCTGCTCTGTGAGTACGACGCGCTGCCCGAGATCGGACACGCCTGCGGGCACAACGTGATCGCCGCCGCAGGCGCCGGCGCCGCGGCAGGCCTGGCCGTCGTCCTCGAGCAGCTCGGCGGCAGCGTTCGCGTCCTCGGCACCCCCGCCGAAGAGGGCGGCGGCGGCAAGGTCATCATGGCGCGCGGCGGCGCATTCGAAGACGTCGACGTAGCGATGATGATTCACCCGTCGGGCGTCGATCTGCTGGAGATCGACGCACTGGCGATCACGTCGCTGCACGTCGAGTACCGCGGCCGCGCCGCGCACGCCGCCGCGGCGCCGCAGCACGGTATCAACGCCCTGGACGCGCTGGTCACCGCGTACAACTCGATCGCCCAGTTGCGACAACACATCGCGCCGGGCGAGCGCATCCACGGCATCATCACCGACGGCGGCCAGGCGCCCAACATCGTCCCCGAGCGCGCGGCCGGAGTCTTCTACGTGCGCTCGCCCAGCCGCGCTGGTCTCGACGCGCTCGAAAAGCGCGTCCTCGAGTGCTTTCGCGCCGGCGCGCTGGCGACCGGCGCCAAGCTGACCGTCAACAAGACGGGCGAAGACTACGAGGACCTGCAGACCAACCAGCCACTGGCGGCGTTGTATGCCGCCAACCTCGAGAAGCTCGGCCGCGCCATCGGCGTCGCCGGCAAGATCACCGGCAGCACGGACATGGGCAACGTCAGCCATTTGGTGCCGTCGATCCATCCGATGTTGCGCATCGCGCCGCCCGACGTGCCACTGCACACGCAGGAGTTCTGCCGTTGGGCCGCCTCGGAAGAAGCGGATCGCGGTGTGCTGGACGGCGCCAAGGCGATGGCGATGACGGCGATCGACTATCTGTCGGATCCTGCGTTGCAGCAGGCGGTGCGCGTAGCCTTCGAGGCGACGTGCACGGGGCGAGGGGCGGGGGGCGAGGGGCGAGGGGAATAGCAGTCCGTTGGCTCGAACTTCGCCTCTCCTGACCTCCGCGCGACTTCCCGCTGGGCGACCTCGATCGCGACCTGGTCTCGCTTCACCCCAGCGACCATGAACCCCCCGCGATGACCGAAGCCAATCGTCCCGCCTGGCATTCGCTTTCCGTCGAGGAGGTTTTTGGCGAGCTCTCCTCATCGTGCGACGGCCTGGCTAGCGACACCGCGCGGCAGCGGCTGCAGGAGTTCGGCCCCAACGAGCTGCAGAAGGGTCACGCGATCTCGGCGTGGCGCATCCTGCGCGACCAGTTCAAGAACGTCCTGCTGCTGATCCTGCTCGTCGCGACCGCGCTTTCGGTCGCGACCGGCCACGGCACCGAGGCCATCGTCATCAGCGTCATCGTCTCGTTCGCGGTCGGCCTCGGCTTTTATCAGGAGTACCGCGCCGAGCGGGCGATGGAGGCGCTGCAGCAGATGGCCGCGCCGACGGCGACGGTCGTTCGCGATGGAAGGGAGCAGCAGCTCGCGGCGCGCGATCTGGTGCCGGGCGACGTGATCCTGCTCAAGGCGGGCGACCGGGTGCCGGCCGACAGCCGCCTGACGGAAGCGGTCAACCTGCAGACCGACGAAGCGCCGTTGACCGGCGAATCGGTGCCGATCGAAAAGCAGACGGCGCCGATCGCCGGCGCCGAGATCGCGAGCGGCGATCGCACCAACATCGCGTTCGCGGGCACGACGGTGACCTATGGCCGCGGCCGGGCGGTGGTGGTCGCCACCGGCATGAGCTCCGAGTTCGGCAAGATCGCCGAGATGTTGCAGGGCATCGATCAGACGCCGACACCGCTCCAGCAGAGCCTCGATCGCGTCGGGCGGACACTCGCCGTCACCGCCCTGGGCGTCGTCATCGTCATCGTCGCGCTCGGCCTGTGGCGAAGGGCCGAAACCCAGCAAACCGTCGTCGAGCTGTTGCTGTTCGGAATCGCCCTGGCCGTCGCCGTCGTGCCCGAAGCGCTGCCCGCCGTGGTCACCGTGTCGCTGGCGATCGGCGTGCGGCGCATGATCAAGCGCAACGCGCTGGTGCGCCGCCTCGCCGCGGTCCAGACGCTGGGCAGCACCACCGTGATCTGCTCCGACAAGACCGGCACGCTCACCAAAGACGAGATGACGGTGCGACAGTTGTACGCCGCCGGATGCACGTTCGAGGTGTCGGGTGCCGGCTACGAACCCGAAGGACAGTTCTCGGCCGCGGGGGAGGTCGTCGATCCGCCGGCACATCTGCTCGAGCTGCTCTCCGCCGGCGTGCTCGCATCCGACGCCCGGCTGATCCGCGAAGGAGAAGGGCGCTGGGAGGTGCGCGGCGACCCGACCGAGGGCGCGCTGATCGCCGTCGCCCTCAAGGCCGGGCTGCACAAGACGCAGCTCGAGACTCTGATGCCGCGCCTCGACGAGATCCCCTTCAGCTCCGATGCGAAGCGGATGACGACCTTCCATCAGGCTGACGACGGCTTGGTCGCCTACGTCAAAGGCGCGCCGGACCTGCTGCTGCAATCCTGCCGCACGCTGCTCACCGATCAGGGAGAGATCGCGCTCGACGATGCGCGGTGCGCCGAAATCATCGAGGAGAACCGGCGGATGGCCGAGAGCGCACTGCGCGTGCTGGCGATCGCCCGGCAGCACCGCGCCTCGCGCGACTCGGTGAGCGACGGACTGACGCTGTTGGGCCTGGTGGGGATGATCGACCCGCCGCGGCCGGAGGCGAGAGAGGCAGTGCGAACGTGCGCTGGCGCCGGTATCAAGGTCGTCATGATCACCGGCGATCATCCGGTCACCGCTCGGGCGATCGCCTGCGATCTCGGCATCCTGACCAGCGGCCGCTTGATCACCGGCGCGGAGCTGGACGAGCTCGGCGACGACTCACTGCAGTCGGCCGTCGACGACGTTCAGGTGTACGCCCGCGTGTCGCCCGCTCACAAGCTGCGCATCGTCGGCGCGATGCAGACCCGAGGTCACGTCGTGGCGATGACCGGCGACGGCGTCAACGACGCGCCGGCGCTGCGCAAGGCCGATATCGGCGTCGCGATGGGAATCACCGGCACCGACGTCACCAAAGAGGCGGCCGACATGACGCTCATCGACGACAACTTCGCGTCGATCGTCGCGGCGGTCGAGGAGGGCCGCGGCATCTTCGGCAACATCAAGAAGTATCTGATGTACCTGCTGTCGGCGAATCTGGGCGAGATCGGTTTGATCGCC
>CADEER010000224.1 GCA_902826395.1 uncultured bacterium | reverse complement strand
CGCAGCGGTAGTTTCTTGTAGCCGCCGAACACGTTGATGAACCACGGGGTGTAGAAGCGCTCGATCTCTCCGGCGACTTCGATGTCGGTCATACGGTCGAGCAACTCTTCGAAGACGACCGCGATCTCCAGCTTCGCCAGGTTTGCGCCGAGACAGTAGTGGGCGCCGCCGGCGCCGAAGGTCAGGTGGTCGTTTGGCCAGCGTTCGATGTCGAGCTCGAACGGCCGCTCGAAGACTTCCTCGTCGCGGTTGCCCGAGCAGAACCAGAGCGTCACCTTCTCGCCGGCCTTGATGCGGTGGCCGCGGATCTCGACGTCGCGCGTCGCGGTGCGGCGGAAGTAGTTGACCGGTGTGGTCCAGCGCAGGATCTCTTCGACGGCGCGCGGCATCAGGTGGCGCTCGCGGCGCAGCAGCTCGAGCTGATCGGGGCGATTGAGTAGCTCGAGCAGGCCGCCGGAGATGGCGTTGCGCGTCGTCTCGCTGCCGCCGGTGGCGACGAGTTGGAAGAAGTTGAGAATCTCCATCGCGTCGAACGGGCGCACCACGCCGTCGCGACCGGGGATGGCGGCGTTGGCAATGGCGGAGACGATGTCGTCGGCCGGTTCGCGGCGGCGCGCCTCGGCAAGTTCGTTGGCGTAGCGGTACATGTCGCCCATCGCCGCCAGGCGATCCTCGGGAGGAACCGTGTCGTCGAGGGCGCGGTTGGTCCAGGTGAAGACGTCGCGCCTGTCCTCCTCGGGCACGCCGAGGATCTCGGCAATCACCTGCAAAGGCAGCTCGGCGGCGATCTCGCCGACGAAGTCGCACTCGCCGCGGCTTATCACTCGATCGAAGAGCGCGCGGGTGACGTCGCGGCAATACTGTTCGAGCCGGCGGACGCCGCGCGGCGAGAAGCCGCCGTTGACGATCTGCCGCATCTGCTGCTGGCGAGGTGGGTCGGTCATGATCATGTTCACGCCGATGCCGGCCTCGATGTCGCGGATCATGATGCCACCGCCGCGCCTGCCGGGCCCGCTCTCCGCCGAGAACGTGCGGTGGTCGCGGTTGGCGCGACTGATGTCATCGTGCTTCGACAACACCCAAAAGCCCTCGCCGTCGAGATCCGGTGAACCCTCGACGTGCGGGTGGTACCAGACGGGCGCCTCGCGACGGAGAAACGTGAACCAGTCGTGCGGCATGGCGCCGCCGAAGCTGGCGAGGCGGGTGATGTCGATATCCTCGATCCGCATGGCGCGCGCAGAACGTAGCCCGGGACCGCCGGCAGGGCCAGGTCTGACGCTTTCATCGACCGATGCAGCAAAGAGACGGAACGTCGCTCCCTGCCTCGGGAGGCAACCGTCGATCTGGTGAAAAGGCAATCAGTGATTGGTGAAGTGCTCGTCCTGGCGGGCTTGAACGAGCATAGCGACGAGCGTAACGATGCTTGACGCTCTCGATACCGCCGCCCTGCTTCTCGCGAGCAATCCAAGGCGCCGGTACTCAGCCGCAATGACGGCGTCGGGGGCGCCGTCCGATCGAAGGGACGACAGCAAAGCAGATGGAGGCAGTGTGGGCATGATGAATGTTCTCGACAAGGCGCTTGGTTCCGCTGCGGTTCTCGGTCTGGCGGCCGTGCTCTGCTTTCCGGCGTCGGCCGATGCGTGCACCGGTGACTGCGACGGCGACGGCGATGTCTCGATCAACGAGCTGATCACCGGCGTCGGGATCGCGCTCGGGCAGCACGAGCTCCGCATGTGCTCGGTGTTCGCCTCCAATTCGGCGAGCGTCACGATCTCGGACCTGATCCGCGGCGTCGGCGCCGCTCTCGACGGGTGTCCGAAGCCGCTCATCACGACGGTCGCCGGCAGCGGCCTCGCCGGTGTGAACGACGACGGCCAGCCACCGCTCGAGACGCATCTGTATCTGCCGCAGGACGTGACGGTCGGACCGGACGGCCTGCTGTACATCGTCGACTGGAACAACCACCGCATCCGTCGCATTACCGAGGGCGAGACCGTCGAGACGGTCGCCGGCACCGGCGAGCTGGGCGACGCACAGGACGGAGTCGCCATCTATACCCAGTTCAACCACCCCACCAACGTCGTCTTCGACGCGAACGGCGACATGATCATCGCCGCCTGGCACAACAGTCTGGTCAAGCGGCTCGACCTCGATACCGGCCTGGTGGTCAACATCGCCGGCACCGGCGGACGATCGTTCGGCGGCGACGGCGGTCCGGCCAACAGCGCCATCCTCGACCTGCCGAGCGGCGTCGCGGTCGACAGCAGTGGCAACATCATCATCTCCGATCAGGCGAACTTCCGCCTGCGCCTCGTCGACCCGGCGGGCATGATCTTCACGATCTGCGGCGACGGCGTTGCTGGTTTCTCCGGCGACGGCGGCCCGGCCGAGCAGGCGCGCCTCAACGCTCTAAAGGGGCAGGCGGCGGCGCCGTCGAGCCGCATCGTCATCGATCGCCAGGATCGGATTTTCATCGCCGACACGGCCAACCACCGCATCCGTATGATCGACGCGGCCGGCATCATCCAGACGATCGCCGGTACGGGCGAGGCCGGTTACTCGGGCGACGGCGGACCCGCCACCGCTGCCCAGCTCGACACGCCGAGCGACGTCGCCGTGGCCGAGAACGGCACCATCTACATCGCCGACACGCAGAACCACGTCGTGCGCATGATTCGCCCCAACGGCATCATCGAAACCCTGGCCGGCACCGGCGAGCGCGGCTACGAGGGCGACGGCGGTGTCGCCGAGGAAGCGCTGCTCGATCGCCCGTACGGCCTCGACGTGGCGCCGAACGGCAACGTCTACGTCGCCGACACGCACAACCAGCGCATCCGCGTGATCACCGGCGTCGGCGGCGGAAACGTCCCGCCCCCGCCCGTGCTACCCGAGCCGACGATCATCCCCTGCACCGGAGTCGTCGGCAGCATCTGCACCTACGCCGGCACCGGCTACAGCGCCTTCGCCGGCGACGGCGAGGACCGTTTGTACACGACCCTCTACTGGCCGTTCGACATGGAGTTTACTCCGAGCGGCCGCCGTATCGTGCTCGACTGGAATAACCACCGCGTGCGCGAAATTCTGCCCGACGACACGTTCGTCACCCTGATGGGCACCGACTTCGTCGGCGACGGCCCGCCGGGACAGACGGATCTCACGCCGGGCGGCGCCGACGGCCTGACCATCGACATGAATCACCCGACCGATATCCAGGAGATGCCGAACGGCGACGTGACGATCGTCGCCTGGCACAACCATAAGCTGCGCGAGATCAGCGCGACGGACGGTCGCGTCCGCGTGACCTTTGGCCTGACGCCGGGCTTTGCCGGCGACGGCGGTCCCGCCAAGGACGCGCGCGCCAATCAGCCGGCGCGCGCCAGTCTGGACGCTGCGGGCAACCTTTTCATGGTCGACCAGCGCAACCAGCGGATTCGCGTCCTGTACAACTACGCCGAGGACCGCGCCGCCGCGGTGGTCGCCACGGTCGCCGGCTCCGGCGTGCGCGGCTTCAACGGCGACGGCGACGCGCTGGCGACGCAGTTCAACTTTCCGACCGGCGGCAACCCCGAGCCGACCGGCGGCATTGCGGTATCGCCCGAAGGCGTCATCTATTTTGCCGACACCAACAACAACCGCATCCGCCGCATCGACTTCACGAGCCCCGACTTCCTCACCGGCACCGTCACCACCATCGCCGGCACCGGCGAGGCGGAGTTCGGCGGCGACGGCGGTCCGGCCCTCGAGGCGAAGCTCAGTTTCCCGGGCGACGTCGAGCTCGGCCCGGACGGCAACCTCTACTTCTGCGACACCAACAACGACCGCGTGCGCATGATCGATCTCACGACCGGCACCATCAGCACCGTCGCCGGCAACGGCGAGAGCGGCTACGGCGGTGACGGCGGTCCGGCAGTCGATGCGAAACTCAACCGCCCGTTCGGCATCGCCTTCGACGCGAACGGCGACCTGTATGTATCCGACAGTTTCAATGGGCGTATCCGCAAGGTCGAACGCTGACGGTCGGGCGGCGCGGGCTCCTCGCTGGGGAATCCGCGCCGCCGCGCCCCTTCTCGCGATCTGGGTTTTCGTTGCTGCCGCGCCGGCGCTCGCCTGCCCGGGCGACTGCGACGGCAACGGGCAGGTGACGATCGCCGAGCTGATCCGCAGCGTGAACATCGCGCTCGGCAACGCACCGGTGAGCAACTGCGCGGCGGCGGACGTGAACGGCAACGGCACCGTCGCCGTCAACGAGCTGATCGCCGCCGTCAACGCTTCGCTCAGCGGCTGTCCGATCGAGCCGATCTTTCCGGCGAACTATCGCGACACCTACACGATCGTGCGCGACTGCCGCTTCAGCATCGAGCACGGCGGCCCGATGATTCGCGTCTGGGCTGACCCGAGCTCGGTTCAGCCGTACCTCGACGAGGACAACCCGCTGCCGGTCGGCTCCATCATCATCAAAGAGGAGTTTCTCGGCACCGACTGCGATACCGACTCCGAGCTGGATCGCTGGCGGGTGATGCGCAAGGAGGAGCCGGGGTTCGACGACGAACACGGCGACTGGGCGTGGCAGTGGGTCGATGCCGATCGATCGGTGCGCTTCAACGACAAGACGACGTGCATCGGTTGCCATCTCGCCCCGGAGTGCGTGGCGCGCGACTACATGTGCACGGAAGACGCCGATCCGACCCCGACGCCGGTGCCGCAGCCGGGCGAGCTCGATCTGGTGCTGCAAAATCTGCCGGGCGCGCTGCTGTCGATCACCGGCACCTCGCCGACCGACGTCATCGCCGTCGGCGCCGATCCCGGCGACGGCAAGGGACCGATGGTGCTGCGCTACGACGGAACGAGCTGGCGCCGACTCGAGACCGGTGCGACGGGCGACCTGTGGTGGATCAGCGTGACGCCGGTCGACGGTGCGTTCTACATGGCGGGCGACGGCGGACTGGTGCTGCGCTTCGATCCGGTCAGCGAAGAGTTCACGCGCCAGGACACGCCGACCGGCGGCATTCTGTACGGCATCTGGGGCGCCGCCGCCGACGATCTGTGGGCGGTCGGCGACGCGGGCGACGGCGGCACCGCGATCGTGCTGCGCAACACCGGCGCCGGTTGGAGCGAAGTCGATGTCTCCGGCGTGCGGCCGCAGGGCGTGCCGACGCTGTTCAAGGTGTGGGGCCGCAGCACCTCCGAGGTGTACGCGGTCGGCGGCTCGGGTGTCATCCTGCGCTACGATGGCGAGGAGTGGAGCCTGGTGCCGTCCGGAACGACGCGGACGCTGTTCACGGTGAGCGGCAACGACTCGATCGTCGCGGCGGTCGGCGGCTTCATCAGCGGCGTCGTGGTCGAGCTCGACGGAGACGAGTTCGTCGATGCGACGCCGGCCAACTTCCCACAGATGAACGGCGTGTTCGTGCCCGACGAGGGAACACCGGCCGCCGGCGGAGTCAGCCGCGCGACGGGGCTGCGCGAGAGCGGCACCTGGCGCCAGGTCGACGACGGCATCGACACGCTGCGCGACTACCACGCCGTGTGGGTCGACTCCGAAGAGGGCATCTGGGCGGTCGGCGGCGATCTGAGCGCCGGCATCCTCGACCGCGGCGTCGTCGCCTACGGCGGCCCGCAAAACGTCAGCGGCGTTCTCGAGCCGTAGAGACTAAGCCTGACCGTTCGCGCCTGTTTTTCAACGGGCTGCTCGGAGCCGTCGTCGAACGCGGCGGCCTTTGGACGGCGCTCAGGACAGGCGTCTCGAGGCCCACTCCATGAACGTTTGTTAGCCGCTGGCGACCGGGCTACGAATCGCTCATGCAACCGGCCTCCCCCTTTTGTCCAAGACGCTCGACGATAGCCTGAGCAGACACGTCCGAGCGCCCCCGTGCGATTCACACTCATCGGTCACGCCTGCATGTTCATCGAGGCCGGCGGGCTCGAGATCCTCGTCGATCCCTGGCTCTCCGGGTCGTGCTACTGGCGCTCGTGGTGGCACTACCCGCGCAACATGGAGATTCGCCCCGAGTTCCTCTCGCCCGATTACATCTACATCTCGCACCACCACTTCGATCATTTCCACTTCCCGTCGATGCGGCGACTCGACCGGCGCGCAAAGGTTCTGATCCCGAAGTTCGGTGTGGACGTCATGCCTGCGGAGGTGAAGAACCTCGGCTTTCAGGAGGTCATCGAGATCCCGCATGGGCACAAACTGCGCCTGGCGGGCGGGGTCGACGTCGGATCGTTCCAGTACGGGTGCGACGACAGCGCCTTCGTGGTGGCTCACGACGGCGTGGTGCTTGCCGACCTCAACGATTGCAAGATCAGGGGGCGCGTGTCCGACCAGCTCGTGCGCAGCTTCGGGCGGCCGACGTTCGCGTTCATGAGTCACTCGTGGGCGCAGGCGTACCCCATTTGCTACACGACGAAGCACGCGGACGACGCCGGTCTGCTCGGTCGCGCGGACTACGCCGAGAGCTTCATCTCGACGATGCGCGAGCTGGGGCCGCAGTATGCGGTTCCCTTCGCCAGCATGGTCGGGTTTCTGCATCCCGAGACGATGCGCTGCAACGCACACGCGGTGACGCCACCCGAGGTCGCGGCGGCGTTCGCGGAGTCGGGCGTGCAGGGCACCGAGGTCGTGGTCATGTGCCCCGGCGACTCGTGGGACTCCGCCCGTGGATTCTCCATCGCCCAGCAGGACCCGTACGCGAATCGGGAAGAAGCCTTGATGCGAATGTCCGCCGAGGTGGCACCGCAGATCGCCGAAGAGTCGGCGCGCGAGAGCGCGCGGCCGATTACCTTCGAGGCCTTCTCGCGCTACTTCTCAGGCCTTCTCGACGCTCTGCCGCCATTCGCGCACTTCCTCTTCGAGCGAACGGTCGTGTTCCATGTCGCATCTTCGGAGCAGCCCCACTGGGTGGTCGACCTGCGGCGAAAACGCGTCTACCGCGCTGCCTCGCCCCCGGAAGACTGGGCGATGATCATCAGGATCCCCGACGCGGTCCTCGCCGACGCGATCGAGAAGCGCATCCTCTACTTCGTGCACATCTCACTGCGCATCTCGATCGAGCTCAACCGCGGCGGGATCGAGACCGACTTCCCGTTCTGGGCGCTGGTCCTCCTCTACGAGCTCGGCTACTTGCCGCT
>CADEER010000223.1 GCA_902826395.1 uncultured bacterium | reverse complement strand
CGTTTCTGTCGAGCAGTGTAGCATTCTTCCGCGCCCACATCTTCCCGTCGGGGCGAAGGGTGGTGGGTCGGTTTGATTTCGGGCTGCTCGAAGCTTCACGAACATCCCGATCCGGATCCGATCGCCTCTCCGCAGAGACGGTCGAAAACGAAGGATTCGCGATCGTACACGTACTCGTACCCGTACACGTACACGGAGTTTCCTGCGGAAATCCGGCTTTGATCGTGTACGGGTACGCGTACGAGTACGTGTACGGGAGAAAATCGACCGTCAGGGGGAGGCGATCGAGGGCGCCATCAATCGGTTCGCGCCTGCGCGGGCCGGTTTGGTAGAGTCCCGCCGCGATGACCCCCGTAATCATCGAAGTTGCCATCAATGGCGTGGCCAGCAAGCAGCGCAATCCGCATGTGCCGGTGACGCCGCACGAGATCGCGTCCGACGCGCTCGCCTGCATGGCGGCCGGCGCTGCGATCGTCCACAACCACACCGACAATCCGCTCGACGGCGGCGCGGCGATCGCGGCGCGCCAGCTCGACGGGTGGCGGCCGGTGTTCGAGGCGCGGCCGGATGCGATCTTGTATCCGACCGCCGGCTTTGCCGGCGATACCGCGGCGCGGTTCGCGCACATCCCGATCCTCGCCGCGGCGTGTCCGATGCGGATGTCGATCTTCGATCCGGGGTCGGTGAATCTCGGCGACGTCGGCGCCGACGGGGTGCCGGGCGGGCAGTTCGACTTCGTGTACACCAATTCCTTCGCCGACGTGCGCTACCAGGCGGAGCTGTGTGTGAAGCATTCGCTCGGACCGAGCATCTCGATCTTCGAGCCCGGATTCTTGCGCTGCGCGCTCGCCTATCACCGCGCCGGCCGCATGCCGGCGGGAGCGTTCGTGAAGCTGTATTTCGGCGGTACGGCCGACTACCTGGCGGGCGCCGGGATCGGCGTCGGCTTTGGCCTGCCGCCGACGCCGCTGGCGCTCGAGGCCTATCTCGAGATGCTGCACGGCTGCGATCTGCCGTGGGCGGTTGCGGTTCTCGGCGGCGACGTCGTCGACACCGGCCTGGCGCGTCTGGCGATCGAGGAGGGCGGGCACGTCCGCGTCGGTCTCGAGGACTACGCCGGCCGCGGCGTGCCGAGCAACGCCGAGCTCGTCGAGGTGGTGGCCAACATCGCCCGATCGGCCGGTCGCGAGGTCGCAACACCGCAGCAAGCCGCCGAGATCCTGCAGCTCCCGAAGTAGGGAAACTTCTTTCGCCACAGATGAACACAGATAAACGCAGATGAGTCGGTGACTTGACGAACGTCGCGAATTGAACCTCTGACGGCGGAAAGGTGACGGAGCAAACCTCTCCCTCGCGTGGAGTCGCCGTATCCGTGTTCATCTGTGTTCATCTGTGGCTATCTCTTATCTTTTTACTGGAGAGCGTAAAGGCGATGAGGTTCGTGCGGTGGGTTTGGATCATGTCGATGCTGGCGGCGGTGGCGCAGGCGCAGCCGGCGATCGAGGTCGATCTTTTCGGGATGTCGACCGCGGCCGGTGGTTTGAGTCGCGTGCAGGGTTCGGTCGGCACTGGGGCATTCGGTTTGCCGGTTGCGGGTGGGCTCGACTGCGACGGCGACGGCCATCCCGATGTGGCGATGGCCGCGATGCTGGCGAGTCCGCCGTCGCGGACGCAGGCGGGCATCGTCTACCTGGTCTTCGGCGACGGCACGGTGAGCGGCACGCTCAACACTGCTACCGTGCAGCAGCGCATCCTCCGCTTTTACGGCGTCGGGACGACGGAGCTCGCCGGCAGTGAGATCTGGATCGATGATGTGACCGGCGACGGTCTGGGCGATCTGCTGATCGCGCGGCAGAACTTCACCGCCACCGGCCGCATCGGCGCCGGGGCTCTGACCATCGTCGTCGGCGGCGCCGATCTGAAGGCGCACGCGGAGGCTCTGCAGGTGTTCGATCTCGCGGCGCCGCCGGCCGCCGCGACGGTGACGACCATCATCGGCGCCAACACGCTCGACCGCCTCGGCATCTGGATGCGCACCGGCGACGTGAGCGGCGACGGGATCGCCGACATCGTCGTCGGCGCCGACCAGCAGAGCAACGGCGGCGAGACGCACGCCGGCGTCGTCTACCTGGTGCGCGGCGGCGCCCATCTCGCCGTCGACCAGACGATCGACCTGGCGTCGTTCGGCGCCACGGCGATCGACGCCCATCTGGCGCGCATCGTGCCGCCGGCCGGCTCGGCGCACGATCACTTTGGCGCCACCGTGCAGGTCGCCGATCTCGACGGCAACGATCGCGCCGAGGTGCTGGTCGCGGCGGCGCTCAACCGCGCCGGCGCCAGCATCGAGGCATCCGGCGCGCCGAGCGGCTCGGCGCACGCCGTCGGCGGAACCGACGACGGCAGCGTCTACATCATCTGGGACGACAACGTGCCGGCGGGAGCGTGGACCGCCGGCCTGACGATCAACGCCGGCTCGTTGTCCGGCACCCGCACGCTGATCCACGGCGGCGTGCGCAACGTGTCGTTCGGCGAAGAGCTACTCGGCGGCCTCGACTACGACGACGACGGTGCCGCCGACCTGTTCGTCGGCGACTTGACCGGCGACTGGTCGCCGGCCGGCAACCGGCCGTTCTCGGGCAGCGGGCATGTCTTCTACGATGCCGCCGCGCTGAAGGGACTCACCTTCGAGATCGACATGTTGCCGATGGGAGTCGTGATGTCGACGTTCGCCGGCGCCGAGAACACCGACATCGCCGGCGACACGGCGGCGCACGGCGACTTCGACGGCGACGGCATTGGCGACCTCGCCTTCAGCGCGCCGCACGGCAGCCCGTTCGGACGCGCCGAAGCCGGCATCGTCTATATTCTGTACGGCCGCGACAGCGTCTGGCCGACGTTCGTCGATCTCCTGCCGGCCGCCATTCCGCCGCCCGCGACGCTGCGCATGACGGCGCTGTACGGCGCGTTCGGCACCTCGGGAAGCGACTCCGGCGACACGCTTTCGTACAGCGGCGCCGCCGGCGACATCGATCTCGACGGCCGCACCGACCTGATCACCAACGAAATGACCGGTAACGGCGCTAGCCCGGCCGCAGAGGATACCGGCAACATGATCGTCGTCAGCGGCGCCCGTCTTTCGGGGCAGGTGTGTCTGCTCGACGTCGACGCCAACGGCACGGTCGACGGGCAGACCGACGGCGTGTACGTGTTTCGCCGCCTGCTCGGACTCGCCACGGTCGTGCCGGCCAACTTCCGCCTGCTCGATCCAAGCATCCCGTCGGACGCCGTGATCGGCGCCAGTGTCGACGCTGTCGATGCGTTCGGCGACGGCCTCGACGTCGACGGCGACGGCGAGGTGGTGGCGGCGACCGACGGCGTGTACGTATTCCGCCGCCTGCTCGGCCTAGCGACGGTGGTGCCGGCCAACTTCCGTCTGCTCGATCCGACCATTCCCAGCGATGAGGTAGTCGGCGCCAACGTCGACACGTTGTGTGTCCAGGACTGAGGAGCTGAGGGCTGAAAGCGAAAACCAAACTTAGCCTCAAAAAGATCAAAGAACCTCACCACAGAGACACAGAGAAGGACCGACGAAGCGCCGCTCGCATCATCGACGCCAAACCTCACGGGCGATAGGATTTGGCAGCCTTGTAGATGGAGCCTTCCAGCCCTTCATTCTCTGTGTCCTCTGTGCCTCTGTGGTGAAATCACTTTTTCAGGATTGGGGGATGCCATGTCGAACATGCCGAAGGTTGCCACCGGACTGAATCACGTCGCGTACGTCACCGAGGACACCGCGCGGACGCGACGCTTCTACGAAGAGGTGCTCGGCTTCCCGTTGGTCGCCGCGGTGCGCAACGACTACGACCCGGAGACCCGATCGACGCGGCGCAGCCTGCACACCTTCTTCGCGATGGGCAACGGCGAGGTGATCGCGTTCTTCGAGATCGAAGGCGTGAAGCAGGCGCCGCCCGACGGCGCGCCGGTGTGGGCGAGGCATTTCGCGATGAGCGTCGACAGCCGGGCGCAGCTCGACGAGTGGCACGCGCGATTGCGCAGTCACGGCGTCGAGGTGACCGACGTCGTCGACCACGACGGCCTCTGGTTCTCGATCTACTTCATGGATCCCAACGGAGTCCTGCTCGAGCTGACGCACCAGACGCGGCCGTTGACGGCGGATGACGCGGCCTCGGCGAACTCCATGCTGGAGCAGTGGGTGAAGGATCGTGAACCGTGAACGGTGAACCGTGAACCATGGACCGGGGATGCGCACTCGCCGTCCACGGTTCACTGTTCACGGTTCACTTGTCCAAGTCGCAATGTTTCGCGATTCGCCTCGATCTCACATCAATCCTTGAACTCAACCGAGAAGTGGTGGCTCGAGATCGACATTCGGTTGCGGAAGTAGAAGCGGTGCGCGGCGTGGCGTTGCACGCCGGAGTCGAGATGGAACGAATCGCAGAGCGCCTCGCGCGCCGTCGCCTCGAGCCAGGTCATGAGCTGTCCGCCGTAGCCCTTCGAGCGGTCCAGCCCGGCGGTGATCAGGTCGTCGACGTAGAGGAACTTGCCCCAGGCGAGGCTGCGGTTGATGCGGAAGCCGGCGACCGCGACGACCCGGCCGTCATCCTCGATGAAGGCGAGTCGGTAGCCCTCCTGTTGCTGATCGCGGACGCGTTCGAGGAACTCGTGCTGCGCGACGTGCGGCCGGAGCTGGGCGATCACCGGGTAGCAGGAGAGGATCTCCTCGTCGTTCGAAGCGATGCGGACGGTCATGGATTTTCATTAGCACGGCCCGACGTCGCCACGCACGGTCGAGTCTTGACGTTTTGCCGCTGAGTCTTTAGCCAGCGTGGGCCATGGTCGAGGTCACGCAGGTTGGTCAGGGCGACCCACTCGCTTTCGAAGTCAGGGTCGCGGGGGGCGGGAGCGAATCGCGCCATCGCGTCACCTTGTCCGTCGCGACGCTCGACGCGCTGGGCCGAGGCGTCGAGGCGTCCGAGTTCGTCCGCGCCGCCTTCGCGTTCCTGCTCGAGCGCGAGCCCAAGGAGGCAATCCTGTCGCGTTTCGACGTGTCGGTGATCGGCCGCTACTTCCCGGAGTTCGAGCAGGAGATCGGCAACTATCTGTAGGCCGGGCAGTAGGCAGGCGACGGAGGTTTTACCCGCCTGGCTGAAAGCGCTAGGAAGAGGGGCCGAAGCGGCCCCATCCGACGCCACTGGAACGAGGAGAATCAAGAACGATGAAAGTAATCGTCGATTTCGACCTGTGTGAAGCCAACGCTGTCTGCATGAAGGTCTGCCCGGAAGTGTTCGAGGTGGACGAGAACGACTTCCTGATCATCAAGGACGAGACGCCGCCGGAGACGCTGCGCGCCAAGGTCGAGGAAGCGGTACGCCGCTGCCCGCGCCAGGCGATCAAGCTCGAGGGGTAGACGCCGCAGGCGTTTACCCCTCGAGGTCCAAATCGCGGCTGCGCCGCGCGGCCAAAGGACCCGCTGCGCGGGTCGTCCAAAGTGGCGCCGTGCAGCGCCACGTCCAAAGCTTGGACCCTTCGCCGCAGGCGGCGCTTTGGACTTATCGCGTCAGTGACGCTTTAGCCGCGCGGCATCGCCGCGCTTTGGACGCATCGCCGCAGGCGAGCTTTGGCCGCGCTGCGCAGCGGCGCTTTGGACATCAAGCCGTAGCGCGCGGCGCGCGCTACGGCTTGATCAGGATGCCGCCGTCCACCGGGATGACGGCGCCGGTGACGTAGGCGCCGGCGCGCGACGAGAGGTAGATGGCGATGCCGGCCATGTCCTCCGGCGTGCCGATCCGCTTCAGGGGGCAGGAGGCGACGATCGCGTCGCCGAAGTCGCGCAGGGTTTGGGCCATCATTTTGCTCTCGAACGGACCCGGCGCGACGGCGTTGACGGTGATGCGCTTGCGCGCGAGCTGATGCGCGAGCACGCGCGACAGGTGGTGCACGGCGGCCTTGCTGGATGAGTACGCGAAGGTGTCGAGCGCCGGGATCTGGATGCCGTCGATCGAGCCGATATTGATGACGCGCGCCGGGTCGTCGTCGGTCGCGGCCTTTTCGAGTAGCGGCACGCAGTCGCGCGTCAGCTTGAACACCGACTTGACGTTGAGGCCGATCACCTTGTCCCACGCCGAATCGGGATATTCGGCGAGCGGTGCACCCCAGTTGGCGCCGGCGTTGTTGACCAGGATGTTCAGCGCCGGCTCGCGTTCTGCGATCGCACGGGCGAGCGTCTCCGGTCCGTCGTCGGCACTCAGGTCGGCCGGCAGCGAGATGCACGTGCCGCTCTTCGACAGCTCCGCCGCCGCCGCGTCGCAGGTCTCCTTCTTGCGCGAGCTGATGTAGGTCTTGACGCCGTTCTCGACGAAGCCGCGGGCGATCATCAGGCCGATGCCGCGCGAGCCGCCGGTCACCAGCGCGACCTTGCCCTCGACGGAGAAGAGGTTCTTCATGAGTGCTCCTTTGCCGTTGCGAAACGTCGCCCCTATCACGCTGCCCGCGTGCGCACAAAATCGAGAACCGGCGGCGATGCGGGTTCACAGGCGCCAGCGCGGGTCGGGCCGCCCGCAGCTCAACATCGTTGTCGGGCTTTTAACGCATGCATGGTGAATGGCTGGGCAATCAAAGCGCGCATCGGGGCGGTGGCGTACGGCGGTGAGAGGAACGCGCGAGGCGCCGGAGGGGACGATGAGCAGGATGATAGCGGATCGAACGGGACTCTTCTCAGTCGACATCGAGGTGCAGGGCGGTGTCCTGCACGAAGCGATCGAGCACGATCGCGCCGAAGAGGTGTTGAGCACGACGGTTGCCGCCGCCTTGTCGGTGCTCGCCGAAGATGAACCGTGGCTCGACGAGTATCTCGAGCACATCGCGCAGTTCATGCTGGCGATGCGCTACCGTGTCATGCGCGGCGAGCTGTCATGAGTCGCGCGCGGCGAGCGGCGACTAATCACTTGACAGGGATGAGCCTCGGATCAGGGGAATCCCTAAATACCCAAGCTCGTCGGGTTGCAGTAGGCTCCGTTCTCAAATGGGGGAACGAGGATGGCACTGAAGAACATTAGCGACCGTTCGGGGCGCTTCGACGTCTCGCTGTCGGTGCACGATGAACAGCTTCTGGCGGCGATGGAGCATCGCGATGCCGATGCGGTTCTTCGATCGGCGATCCTGCTTGCGCTTGCTGTGCTCGTGCAATCCGAGCGCTGGCCGGCCGCTGCGCTGCGATCGATGTCGTCGTTCATGTCGACGATGCGCGAGAACCTGCTGCACTGATCGCTGCGTCGCGCAGCGGTCGAGTATCACTTCACCCCGGCGCAAGAGACTGTCG
>CADEER010000222.1 GCA_902826395.1 uncultured bacterium | reverse complement strand
GGGAGACGTAGCCTTCAGATGAAACAATTTGCCGCAGCATGTCGAATTGAAGGTGTGCCGGTCGTCATTCAGATAGGGCGGTCGTTCATTTCGAACGGATGACGCCCTGGAAGGAATGACCAATGCGACCTCTTCGGTATTCCATCAACGTCACATTGGACGGGTGCTGCGATCATCGTGCAGGAATTCCCCCGGACGAGGAGCTGCATCGCCACCACACCGAGAACCTCGCGCAAGCCGATGCTCTCCTCTTTGGACGGGTGACGTATGAGATGATGGAGGAGGCGTTTCGGTCGCCGACCCAAGGATTGCCCGATTGGATGATGCCATTCGCGCGGACGATCGACGCGGCAAAGAAGTACGTCGTGTCGAGCACCCTGGACCGGCCCGACTGGAACGCGGAGCTGGTGCGCGGGGATCTGGGTCAAGCCGTTCAACGGCTCAAGCGCGAGTCGGGTAAGGGACTGTTCGTGGGAGGGGTGAAGCTGCCGCTGGCGTTGGCGGAGCTTGGACTGATCGACGAGTACGAGCTCGTGGTGCATCCCAGGCTGGCGGGCCATGGGCCGACGCTGTTTGCGGGACTGTCGAAGCCTCTCGACTTGAAGCTGGTGAGCGAGCGCAGGTTCGCTTCGGGGGCGGTGGTCCTGCGGTACGAGCCGCGAGTGTAGGCGTAGTGACGCACCTATCCGGCCGGTGTTTTTGTCGGGCGCTCTTCCGAGGTGCACACTGGTTCCTATGGAAAGCATCAGTATGAATCAGACGAACGCACCCGCGGTGAGCATCTGGACAGACGTGCGGCCGGAGCCCGGCGAGGTGGATGGACGGCGCCGGTACGCCGAGGTGTTGGAAGAGGTGCGGCTCGCGGACAGCCTCGGTTTCCGCGCGTTCTGCACCACCGAGCAGCATGGCGTCGACGACGGCTACCTTTCCGCACAACTCCCCCTGATCGCCGGCTTGGCGACGGCGACGACGCGGATCAGGTTCATGACCAACGTGCTCCTCGTTCTGTTCTATCCGTGGCGACAGAATGTCGAACAGGCGATCGTCGCAGACCTCGTTTCGCAAGGCCGACTGGCGCTGGGCGTCGCCGCCGGAGGCTACGCCCGCGAGTTTGCGCTGTTCAGTGTCGATATGAAGCAGCGGGCTAATCTGATGGAGCAGGCGCTGCCGTTCCTGCGGATGGGCCTGTCGGAGGGGGTGCTGCCCGATGGGCCGCAGGGCTCTCTGCTTCCCGTGCTGCCGCGCCCGGCGCAACCGCACATCCCGATCTACCTCGGCGGCGCGTCGCGCCCGGTCATCGACCGGGCCGTTCGTCTCGCCGACGGAATCATCCCGGTGGATTTCTTCGCGCCCGACGAGGCGTTTCCCAAGCTGTGGGAAACCAAGGTCGCGCCAGCGTTGCAGCAGCACGGGCGGTCGCTGGACGACTTTCGCTTCACGATCTGCGTACCGTTGTGGGCCTCGGACGATCCCGAGCGCGATTGGGAAGTCTTCTATCGGCAGGCAATCGAGTATCAGTTCGGTAAGTATGCGGAATGGGCAGGCGACCCCGGGAAAGTCGGCGTCGAGGCCGACTCCGACACGCCGTGGAAGCGCGAAAACATGCTCATCGATACACCGGAGAACCTCGTCCGACGCCTCCGCGCGATTCGAGATCGAGCCCCGTATCACGAGGTCGTGCTCTGGTATCGGATTCCGCACATTGGACACGAGCGAGCGCTCGCACATCTGGAGTTCGTGGCCGATCGGGTTCTTCCGCTTCTAGACAGTCACGCCGAGGGCACCGAGCCGTTGGGCTCGAGGATGTAAAGGAGATCGCTATGACGGAAACCAAGATGCCGCGGATCGTCAGCCGTGAGCAGTGGGAGCGGGCTCGTGCCGAGCTGCTGGTTCGTGAGAAGGCGCACACGCGCGCCGGCGATGAGCTGGCCGCGGCTCGACGGCGCCTGCCGATGACGCGGATGGAGCCGCTTACGGTAGTGGGCGCGCACGGCCCCGTCTCTCTGCTCGATGTGTTCGAGGGCCGGCGCATGCTGATCGGGTATCACTTCATGTGGATGAAGACCGGCAGACCGCACGACAAGCAATGCGAGGGCTGCACGCATTCCCAGGTGGCGATGAACTCTGCCGTCCGTGCCTATCTGGCGGAGCGCGACGTGACCTTCGCCGTCTTCAGCCGCGGCCCGTGGGACGAGATCGCCGCCTACCGCGACTTCATGGGTTGGACGGCGCCGTGGTACTCGACCGCCGACTCGGCCGATGTGCTCGCGACCCGCAATGGCGGCGACCTGCGCTGCTACCTGCGCGACGGCGATCAGGTGTACGAAACATATGAAACGAAGTTGCGAGGAATCGAGGCCATGTTGCCCACGCTGCAGTTGCTGGATCTGACCGCCTACGGCCGGCAGGAGACGTGGGAGGACTCGCCCGAGGGCTGGCCGCAGGACAAAGCGGGATCGTGGTGGCGGCGTGACGGCCGGCCGGTTGCGCAGTGGACGCGCACCGACGCGGCGGCCGAATAGAGTTGTGGAGCTTGCGACATGTCCGAACTGATTCTCACAACGTATGACTGGGTTCCCGAGACGCCGCGGGGGTACGTTCGCGACCTGCGCGTGCGTTGGGCGCTCGAAGAAGCCGGCTTGCCCTATCGCGTCGAGAGCACGCCGTTTCGCGACCGCGATGCCGGGCGTTTTGCGCACCAGCCCTTCGGCCAGGTCCCCTGGCTGAGCGATGGAGACCGCTCGATCTTCGAGAGTGGCGCGATCCTGCTTCATCTCGGCGAGCTCAGCGGCGCGCTGATGCCCGCCGATCCGCGCCGCCGCAGCGATACCATCCAGTGGGTGTTCGCGGCGCTCAACTCGATCGAGATGGCGAGCGTGCCCTGGTCGTTGTTCAGGTTCTACGGCGCGACAGGCGACACGTGGGGCCCGGAGTTTTTCGACAAATGGGTGAAGTCCCGCCTCGAGCACATGGAGCCCGTGCTCGCAAAAGGCGAATGGCTGGCCGGGTCCTTCTCGATCGCCGACATCGCGATGGCGGATGTGCTGCGCCTCGTCGATCGCTTCGACGGCCTGGCAGACTATCCCGCCTGTCGCGCCTACGTCGCACGCGCCACGTCGCGCTCCGCCTTCGTGAAGGCATACGAAGATCAGATGGCGCACTTCGCCGCGGCGAATTGAGTAGGCGGACCTTGGGCATCGCGGTGCGTGAAACGAGGCAGGCGTGATCGAGGTAGCGGACGCCGTTGTGCGATTCGAGCAGTCGACCCGCTCGTTGCTCGACATCCTGGACGGCGTATCGGAAGGCGCATGGCGGCTCCGCCCGGCCGGCGAGGCCTGGTCGCTCGCCGAGACCGTCGAGCACGTCGTGCTCACGGATCGCTCGATCTCTGCACTACTCCCGCACCTGCTGGCTGCGCCCCTTCCCGTCGACGCGTCGCGCTTCGACGATTCGGCCATCTGCGCCGAAATGTTCGAGGCCGCGGGTCCCGCGCCGCCCGGCCTCGCCGAGCCGAAGGGCCGCTACGCGACGCGCGCCGAGGGGATAGGCGCGCTCGTCGAGGTTCGCGACGAGTTGGTAGCGTGGGTGCGCGCGGCGACGACCGACCTCCGCGCCCACGGCCTTCCACATCCCGCGTTTGGTCTCTTCGATGGCGTACAGTGGATTCTCTTCGCCGCTGCCCATTCCGACAACCACCTGCCGCAGTTGCGCGCGCTGCGTGGCCATGCCGAGCCTCTCTCCTGACGGTGCGCCCGGCACGATACCTGCTGCGGACGCGGCGAGGCGTGCCGTCCAGCATGCGCGCCGTTCGGCTACACAACCGAGTCCAATGCTCATTCGCCTTCTGCGAGAACACCCGGAGGTGATTCCCGAGTTGGCCCGCGCTTTCGAGCGCGAGTGGCCCGAGTGGTACGGCGAGGGTGGACACGGGAATGCGCTGTACGACCTGGGCGAGTTCGCCAACGATGAAGGCCGTCTTCCGGTTGGCGTTGTCGCTCTCTCGGAAGCCGGTCGACCCCTCGGCGTGGCGGCGCTCAAGGCGGCGTCGATCCCGGAGTACGCGCATCTGACTCCCTGGGTCGCAGCCGGCTACGTCGTACCCGAGCGCCGGGGGCGGGGGATCGGTGCAGCGCTGGTCGACGCGCTCGTGGCTCAGGCGCACGCCCTCGGCTACGGCACCGTCTACTGCGCGACGGCTACGGCGGATTCGCTCTTGCAGCGCCTCGGCTGGGTACTGGTCGAGCGATCACGCCACGACGGCAGCCCGATCTGCGTGTATCGCTGCGACGGTGGGGCGCGTTAGCGCAGGCAGATTTGCGGTCTAGCCTGCTTCATCGAAGGAGCATGAATGCCCCAGCACCGAATCTTCGGCACCAAGTTCTCGAGCGTGTATCCGATGTACGTTCAGAAGGCGGAGCGGAAGGGCCGCACGAAGGATGAAGTCGACGAGATCATCTGCTGGTTGACCGGCTACAGCGACACCGAGCTGCGCTGCCAGATCGAGCGCGAATGCGACTTCGAGACCTTCTTTGGCCAGGCTCCGCAGATCAATCCAAACACTGCGCTCATCAAGGGCGTCGTCTGTGGTGTGCGCGTCGAAGAGATCGAGGATCCGCTCATGCAGAAGATCCGCTACCTCGACAAGCTGATCGACGAGCTGGCGAAGGGGAAGAAGCTGGGCAAGATTCTGCGACAGTAGGCGAAAATTCCGTGAAGTGGACGATGCGCCGCGAACGAACTGACAGATCATCGGACGAGTGCCGGCGTTCTCGTCGTGTTTCAGCGCTTCCAAGGAGAGTTTGATGAGCGATCAGCAGGACTCAGAGAAGGTGTTGTTGGAGAGGCGGGCGGTCCTGGTGACTGCGGGCGCGGCGATGGTTGCCGGTCTCGCTGGGGCCACGATTGCTCCAACGGCATCGGCGCCGCGCGCCGCGCCCGCCGCCTCGGGGGCGCGCGACAGTGGACCGCTCGGCGGTCGTCTTCGCGGCGTTCAACACTTTGGCCTCACTGTCCAGAACATGGACCGCGCTTTCGAGTTCTACACCGAGGTGCTCGGCGGAACGGAGATCATGCGCGACGGCGATTTTCAGGGCGAGCGCATTCACAACACCCTGCTCACCGATCAGGAAATCGAAGCTCGCCGGCGGCAGGTCAATCCGCGAACCATGGGAATCCCCGACCTCAGGGGTGGGGCACAGCGGCTCGACGTGCGATTCATTCAGTTCGACAACGTGGTGATCGAGCTGTTGCAGTATCGCGATGCCGAGCAACCCGCCGGTGGCGGCGCCAGCTTCGCCGAGCCGCTCGACCACATGAGCCCCGCGTTCCCGCGCATGATGCACATCTGCTTTCACCTGCATGAGGATGTCGACTTCAACAAGTTCATCGCCGATCTCGAAGCGGAATCGGCTCGGCGCGGGATGACACAAGTGAAGGCCAACCGCGTGGTCACGGTGACCAGTGAAGAGGAGCGTCGGGCGGCTCCGATCGATGCGAACAGCAACGGCATCACCGAGGGCCGGTCGAACGGCTGGCGCCTGATCTACTGCAAAGGGTGCGAAGGCGAGCAACTCGAGTTCGTTCAGGCGCTGGGCCCTGTGAAGCGCATCTTCGACGACGCGCTCGCTGCCCGACACCGAGTGTCGGGTCGATAGACATCGCAATGCATCCGGATACCAAGAGGTACAATGACGCGCAGGCGCCCGGCGATAGGGCCATCTGTCGACTGCTCGCGGCGCAGATCGATGGCGGGCTGCCCGAGGCCGAGAACAAGATCTGGCATGCCCATCCGGTGTGGTTTCTCGATGGCAACCCGATCGTTGGGTACAGCAAGCTGAAGACCTGCGTGCGCCTGCTCTTCTGGAGCGGCCAGTCGTTCAAGGAGAAGGGGCTGAAGAAGGAGGGGAGCTTCAAAGCCGCGGAAGCTCGCTACACGGCCGTCGATCAAGTCGACACCGAAATGCTCGGACGCTGGTTGGCCGAGGCGCGCGACGTTCAGTGGGACTACAAGAGCATTGTCCGTCGAAAGGGTCGGCTGGAACGCTTGAAGTAGAAACTCCCGCTCTGCCGCGGTGCTCTTGAGAGAGGCAGTCGATCGTGGGAGCGTCGCGGGCGAAGCGCTTCCGTGTGGCTGCGCGATGTTCCGATGAGTGAGATCGACGCGGGATTCATGCCCAACGCCGAGCAGGAGATCCTGCTCGCGGCCGCGTTGATGTCCGGCGAGCGTGCGGCCGAGGCGTGGCGCGAGTGGAAGGCGCGCGTGCCGCTGCGCGATGTCTACCTCGATGCCGCATCGTTTCGGCTGCTGCCGTTGGTCTTCAAGAACGTGGCACCACACGTCGACGACGACTATCTGGCAGTGCTGAAGGCGGCCTACAGGCAGGCCTGGATCAGAAACCAGATCCTGCTGCGCCGCGTCGAGTCGGTTCTCGCTGGACTCGCCGCGGCGGGCATTCCGACGCTGTTGCTGAAGGGCGCGGCGCTCACCGAGCAGTACTATCGCGATCGCGGCGTCCGCCCGATGGGCGATCTCGACGTCGCCGTGCAGCCGGAGCGAGCGCGCGAAGCGATCGACTGGCTGCGCGGCGCGGGCTGGCAGATCGGCAAGAGCTCGTCCCTCGAGTTCGATCTGCGCTTTCGCCATGGCTGCCCCTTCCGCGACGAAGGCGCGCAGGTCGAGGTCGATCTGCACTGGCATATCCTGACCGAATGCTGCCGGCGCGACTTCGGTGACGCATTGTGGGCGGCGGCGCGGCCGCTGCGCATCGGCGTTGCGCCAACGTCGGCGCTGTCGCCGACCGATGCGCTGCTGCACGTGGTCGTGCACGGCACGCGTTGGAATCCGCTGCCACCGCTGCGTTGGATTGCCGACGGCGTGGTGGTGCTACGGTTGGCCGGCGCCGACATCGACTGGCCGCGCTTGGTCGCACTCGCCGTCACTACGCGGCTGACTCTGCGCGTGCACCGGGCGCTGCGCTATTTGCGCGAGCGCTTCGATGCGCCGATCCCTGCCGAGACGCTCGCTGCGCTCGGTGCCGCGCCGGTGGGTGCGATCGAGCGCCTCGAGTCGCGTCACCTCGGCGGGGCGGGTTCCTGGAGCGGCGTCAACGCGAGCTCGCTGGTGATGGCCCTCGCACACTGCGCGCGCGCGACGCAGGACGATCCGTTGCCGCGGCGGCTCGCGTACCTATCGAGCTACATGCGGCAGCGGATGCGCGGCAAGCGCGTCGCCGCGCGACTCGCCAAACGCGCACTGGCGCTGCCCGACGAGCCCTAGGTTCACCCTCCTTGGTAAAGGAGGGATTTCGCTGATCAGGGGCCGGTGAACCTGCGGCCCGCTTCGGGTCGGGCGAGATAGG
>CADEER010000221.1:3772-7388 GCA_902826395.1 uncultured bacterium | reverse complement strand
GTACGGGAGAAAACCGACAGTCCCTTTCGCCGGGATGACCTGTCCGGTCAGCAGGGGGCTTTGGAGTCATCCAGGTAGCTCGCGTCGGCCAGGGCATCCGCGGCGGCGCCGGCGGCGCCGAGCAACGCCACTTTCTCTTCGAGCACGGCGTACACCGGGATCTCCGCCAGCAGATCGCCAAACGGCCCCCGGCCGACGAAGCACTCTTCAAACCCCGCTGCCGCGATGACCGGCAGCAGCTTCGGCACCATGCCGCCGCCGACATAGACTCCGCCGCGCGCCAGAACCGACAGCGCGAGGTCGCCGGCCCGCGCCGCCAGCACGCGAGCGAAGAGCTCGACGCTGTAGCGGCTGGCCGCACAGCGACCGTCGACGGCCGCCGCCCCGATCGCCGCCGCGCGATCGCCGTCGCGCGCGGCGCTGCTCTCCGCCGCGTCGATGCCGAGGACGGCGGTGACGAAGTCGAAGACGTCGGCCAGACCGCGGCCGGAGAGGACGTGCTCGTAGGACACCTGCGGGTATCGGTCCTGCAGAAAGCGCAGCAGCTCGATCTGCTGCTCGTCGCGCGGCGCGAAGCCGACGTGTCCCCCTTCGCTCGCCAGGACCCGATGCGCGGCGCCGTCCCAGAACAGCAGCGCCTGTCCGAGCCCGGTCCCCGGCGACAGCACTGCGCGATTGCCGTCCACCGCGCGACCGGCCTTCAGGGGATGAAGCGCGTCGACCGGCAGGCCGATCATGCCGGCGGCCGCCGCCTCGAGGTCGTTCAGCAAGATCACGCGCGCGCCGCCGAGCAGTTGCGCGAGTCGCTCGGCAGAGATCGTCCACGGCAGGTTGGTGGTCTCGATGACGCCGTCGCGCACCGGGCCCGCCGCCGCGCAGGCCCCTGCCGCGACGACCTCGCCGTCGAGAAACGACGCCAACACATCCTCGACGCCCGCGTAGTCGGCGCTCGCGTAGCGCTGATGGCGAAGTAGCTGGAGTACGGCGCCACATCGATACAATGCGACGTCGGTCTTGGTGCCGCCGACGTCGGCGGCGACGATCAGCGAATCACGCATCCCCGTCCTCCGGGCCGATCATCAGCGTCGCCACGCCGCCGGTGCCGGAGCGGACCGTGAACACCCGCGTCCCTCTCTTCTGTCCGCGCCGCACATCGCTCACGTCGAAGCCACGCCCGGCCAGACGCCGCTGCGCCGCGGCCACGTCCCGCACCTGGAACGCAAGCCCCCAAAGCGCGTCCGGCACATCGGCCGGCGGCTCGTCGAGGCGCGCCGCGATCTCGACGGTGACGCCGCCGACGCGAAAGAACAACAGTCGCAGGCCGCGCTCCGGAAAGGAGCGATCGAGTGCGAGCCGCAGGCCGAGTTGCTCCTCGTACAGGCGGCGCGTCGCCTCGGCGCGCGCACTCGACACTACGACGTGGTCGAGAGCGTCGACCGCGGCCGCGCCATCGCCATCGACAACCATCAGCGGCAGCGATCCCGCCACATGCTCGATCGCCAGGACAAACACGCCGCGCGTCGCGCCCTGCGGCAACGTCAGCGTACGCCACGAGCGCTCTCTGCCGTTGCGTTCCACACCGGCGCCGTCGACCGGCGCGCCGGCGTCGATGCCGGCAGCGCGCAAACGCTGCGCCAGCGCCGCCGCGTCGCGCGTGCCGAACGCCAACCCGACCAGGCCCTCGCCAGCGGCGTCGAGCCGGCCTCGCAAGGCATCGCCGTTCGCTCCGTCACCGGCTGGCGCCAACAGCTCGATGTAGGTGTTCTCCAGGCGGAATAGTGCGTTCTCCGTTCCCTGCCCGGGATGCGAGCCGCGCCACGATGCGTCGCGTCCGAGCAGCGCCGCGTACGAAGCGCTCGCCGCGTCGAGATCGCGCACGCCGACGATGACGTGGTCCAGGCTCTCGACGGCGCCGTCGCTCATGAGCCGCGATCGTCTCCGTAGCGCGGCACGCCGCTCGCCTCGAGGGCGATCTGGTCGTGCGACACCAATACCGCGAAGCCCGCTTCGTCGCGCAGCGAACGGATCAAACGCCGCACCGCGCCGAGACGCGCATCGTCTTCGGGCACCACCAGGGCGCTATACACCGCCGGCTTGCCGAGATCGAGATTGATGCCATCGATGTGGTTGACGACGTCGCCCGTGAACACGACCGGTGTCGGTTGTCCGTCACGGCGCAGCGCCGCGACGATCACCTGGCTGTCCGGGGTGTGCCCGGCGGCCTGTAGGACGAAGACCCCTGGGAAGCCGGGCAGCTCCGCCAGCTCGCGATCCGGCAGCTCGCGCAGCTCGGCGCACGGGAGCGACTGCAGCGTCGCGAACACGCCGGCGGTCGTGTAGTTGTGCGCGCGCGCCTGGTTGGGCGTCAGCGGCACGGCGAGCCGGCGCGCCGATTCGCCGCCACACAGCTCACGCACGCCGTCGACGTGGTCGACGTGCAGATGCGTGAACACCACCCCATCGGCGTGGTCGCCGTGGCGCGAGAGCTCGTCGGCGACCGTGGTGTTCACGTCGACCGGCCCGCCGCCCACCAGCTCGCCGGCGGCGCCGAACGACTTCGCCTGCTCGCGCGTCATGCCGGCGTCGACCAACAGAGTCCGCCCGTCCTCCCACTCGAGAACGAAGCTGCTGTGGCACAGCCTGTACGGCAGAGCCGGCCGCGGGTCGGCCCTGCCCAGCACGCCGCTGCGGGGCGTCGCCTGCGACGAAGTGTTGATCCAGCTCAGCTTCACCGGTCCGCCCGTGGCCTCCGCGACGCGTGCCCTGACCACATCGGGACTCGGCAGCGGCGGATGCACGCTGCGGATCTGAAGGTGCGCCGGCACCAGGAACCATGCCGCTGCTGCCAACCCCAAAGCGAGCACGATCACCACCACCAGCAGGACCGTCTTCAGCGCACGCGCCATGCGCGGCACCATATCAAGACCGTCCGAAGGCGAAACCTCTTCGCTCGTGGAGAAGCCTTGCCAGCCGCCGCGACGCGGATCATCATCCGCGGCCGATGAACCGACTCGACGAGGCCACCCTCGACCGCCCTCGCAACGGCACCACCGCAGGCCGGCCGATCGCGGGCCCGCGCGTCATCGGTGTCACCGCCGTCGCGCTCCTCCTGTTGATCGCCCACGCTCTCGCCACGGCGCCGAGCGGCGAGGAGGCAACGCGCCTCATCATCCGCCAGACGGCACGCCTATCGCTCGTCGCGTTCTGCGCCGCGTTCGCCGCCTCCAGCCTGCTTCGATTGTGGCCGATGCCGGCGACCCGCTGGATGATGCGCAACCGGCGCTGGTTGGGCCTCTCGTTCGCCCTGTCGCACCTGACCCATCTCGTCGCCATCCTGACGCTGGTGCGCATCGCGCCCGACTTCGAGATCGAGCCGATGACCATCGTCTTCGGCGGCCTCGCCTACGTCTTCATCGCGGCGCTCGCCGCGACGTCGTTCGACGGTGCCGTCGCTCTCCTCGGCAAGCGGCGCTGGCAGCTGCTGCACAAGACCGGGATGTATTACATCTGGTTCATCTTCGCGCAGTCGTACACGCCGCGCGCGCTCAGCTCCCCGGCCTACATCCCTGCCGCCGCCCTGCTGTTCGGCGTCATCGCCCTGCGCTTCGCCGCCCGC
>CADEER010000221.1:2106-3672 GCA_902826395.1 uncultured bacterium | reverse complement strand
CGCAGCCCACCAGCAACCCAGTCATCGACATCGATCGCAACATGCCAACACCTCCCGCTCTGGAGATTCTCGTCAGGCAGCCCTCTGCCCCGGACGTTGAGTGACGCCTGGGCCATTACTCCCCGAGCATCGAAAACTCAAACAGCCGTTGCTCGTTCTTCTCACCCCCCACCCCCCGCCCCTCGCCCCTCGAGAATCATTTCCGCGCAGCGCAGCGCCGACAGCGCCGCGGCGTCCATCTGCACCGCCGGCACGTCGGTCGTCTCGCCGACGAAGTAAAGCCCGGCGACGCCCGGCGCGCGCACAGGCGGCCGCGGCGCGGCAGCGATCAGGTACTCCGAGCCGTCGCGCGTCGCCCAGCGCCGCGTCCACAACAGTCTCTCGTCGACATCGAGATAGATCTCGCGAATCAGGCGCTCGAAGCCGTCGTGCACCGCGACGACGCGCGCCGGGTCGTCGACGTCGCTGTGCGGGCTGAGGCGCATCGCTTGCAGCACGTGTTGGCCGGGCGGTGCGTTCGCTGGCGAGTGCAGCGTCGTCCACAACATGCCACCGCCGAACTCGCACCCGCCGCTCGCGCCGCGTGTGAGGAGACGCGTCCACCCCGGGAACTCATCCGGTTCGCCGGTCTCGCGCAGGCGCAGCATGCCGCGAAAGGCGAATGCGGCGGCAATGACGCCGCCCACCGCCGACCACGCGCGCGCCGCACCGCCGAGATCGTGCTTCAGATCGGCCGGCAACAGATGCGCGGCCTGCGCGATCGGCACGTTGAGCACGACATCCGTCGCCGCGCAGTCGCTGACGCTGCCACCGGACTCGATCGCCACTCCAGTCGCGACGCTTCCGGCGGTGCGCACAGCGACGACCTCCGCTCCGGTGCGCACCTCGACGCGGGCCGTCGTCAGGGCCCGCTCGAGAGACCGCACCAGCGCCGCGACCCCGCCGCCCGGGTTGGCGCCCGGCACCACCGGGCGGGCGAGCGGACGATCGGCGGGTCGCCGGCAAAGCTCGATGCACTCCGCGGTCGATGCGCTCGCCGGATCATAGGTGCCGTAGAGCATGACGTTGCACTGCAGAGCTGCCGCCAACTCCGGATCGGCGCCGAGGCGCTTGAGGCCGTCGCGCAGCGGCACGCACCGCAGCGCTTCCACTTCGGCGTCGCTCAGCGCCGCACAGCGCTGCCACAACACGGTCAGCGCCGCGTAGCCGGCCGCATCGACGCCGAGCACCGTCCGGGCGGTGTCGAGCAACTTCGGCGACGCGTCGCGCAGCGGATAGGGAAACGCGAGCCGCCTTCCGCCTTCGCCCTCGACGAACAGGCGCAGCACGTGCTCACGCGGAATCTCGCTGGCGACGAAGTCGTCCGCGCCGGCGCGGCGCAGCGCCTCCGAGATCCATGCGTCCGGCCACAGGTACGCTCCGTCATCGACGACCCAGCCGCCCTCGACGGCCGACGAGCGCAACCGGCCGCCGAGCTGCGCTTGGCGCTCGACCAGCAACACGCGCCGTCCCGCGCGCCCGAGGATCGCGGCCGCGATCATGCCGCCGAGCCCGCCGCCGACGACG
>CADEER010000221.1:0-2006 GCA_902826395.1 uncultured bacterium | reverse complement strand
CCGTACGCCGGACCCCGTACGCCGACTCATCGATCCAACAACTGCCCGCGCTCCGCCTTCTGGAAATCCGCGCGCACAGCTTCGAAGTCGGCGGCCGTGAAAGGGCGGAACTCCGAGTCGCCGCGGCAACGCCAGTAGATCGGCTCGTCGGGCAAGCGGCGGCGGTCGAAGTGCGTCTTCTTCAGATTGCGGACCAGCACCTTCTGCGTCTGCGTGAACTCGAACTCGTCGACGATGCGCACGAAGTCCGGGAACCACTTGCGATCCATGCTCGCGTCGTTGACCTGTCGCTCGCACCACTCGAAGAAGCCCCGCGGGTCGAATGTGGCACCGTCGCGCAGCTTGATCGCCGCCATCACCAGCTCGTCCGAGACGGCGCACGGGACTCCATAAGCCACGCCGAGCGCCACGTCGTCGTGCTCGCTGATCATGCGGCCGACCTGACTGGCGGAGAAATTCTCTCCGTCCTTGCGGATCCAGTCGTCGGTGCGGCCGTCGAAGAACAAGTAGCGCTTGCCGTCCTCTTCCAGAACATGCCCGAGATCACCCGAGTGATAGACGCCGTCGCGATACTTCTGCGACGTCGCCTCCTGGTTGCCGAAGTAGCCCTGGAACAGTGACGCGTCGGCAGCGACGCGGCAGATCTCGCCTACACACTCTTCGTAGTTGAGCAGCTCGCCCTTGGCGCCGACGCGCGCCGGCGGACATTCGCGCCCAGCGTCGTCGAGAATCTTGACCGCTGGATCGGTGATCTGGCCGACCGAGCCGCGCGGATCGCCCTTGCGGCGAAACGAGCTGATCGCCGCTTCCGTCGAGCCGTAGAGCTCGAACATGTCCTCCAGTCCGAGCCAGCGAGTGAAGCGGTCGATGTCGGGCGGCGAGGCGCCGTTGCCGACCGCGAAGCGCATTTTGTTGTTCGGATGATTCGCCACCTCGGCGAGAATCCGCTGTTCGTCGCCGCCGTACTGCTTCTCGATCGCCGCGAGCACGTAGTGCACCGGCTCGCCGACGTAGTTCCACATCGTCACGCCGTGCTTCAGCACGTCGGGCACGAAGCCGCTCGCCGTGAAGCGCTCGCGCAGCGCCATGCTGCCGCCCGACCACAGCGCCGGCATGAAACCGACGAAGATGGCGTTCGAGTGAAACAGCGGCATGCAAGCGTAGCCGCGATCGTTCTTGGTGACACCGAGACCGTCCGACGCCGCCGCGCCGATGAAGCACAGCTTCATGTGGTTGTTGTTGATGCCCTTCGGCAGCCCGGTGGTGCCGGAGGTGTAGATCACCATCAGATTGGTGGTCATCGATACGTCGGCAGCAGGCGCGTCCAGCGACTTGCTCGCCGGGCCTACCTCCGATGCCAGGCATGCGCGCAGATCTCTCGACGCTTCGACCGGTTCGTCCTGCGTCGGCAGAACGAGAATGTTCTCTGCCGCGATCTTCAGCGAATCGCGCACCTTCTCGACTTCAGCCTCGAAGCGCTGGTCGACGACCAGGACCCGCGCCTGCGACTCCGCCGTACAGAGCGAGCAGCTCCAGATGATTCTCGAGCAGCATGGCGACGTGCCCCGGGCGCTTGTCGTCGATCGCGCCCAGACGGCCGCGCAGGAAATGCGCCGTGCGCACCGACTCGTCGCGATACTGGCGATAGGTCCAGGTGCGGTCGTCGTGAACCAACAGCACCTTATTCTCGAGCTCCGGATGTAGCGCCCGCGCCTCGATCTGCGCCGCAACCGTGAAATCCGCTTCGATCTTGATCTTTTCGTCCGACACTTCGACGAGCCTCCCTGTTCTGAAACGAACCCTCCCCATAGCAGGCTCGATGAGTGTGTCCACAGGTCGGTCGCGCGCTCCCCCGGCGACGTCGCCCTATCCGGCCGTCCCAGTCGCCCGACTCGAAATCCAAATCGAAATCGAAATCGAAATCGAGAAAGGCACCTTCCAGCGCGAGCAGGCTGCATTGCCTCGATGAGCTCCGCGTCGCGTTTGCATATGCTGCGATCGCGATG
>CADEER010000220.1 GCA_902826395.1 uncultured bacterium | reverse complement strand
TTAGCGGTCTACGCTGGCCGCCTGACGAGAGCCGATTCTCGGCATTCGGAAGAGGAGCTGGCCCCGGTTGATGTGACCAAACACCGTCCGAGTTTGGGAGAATCTTTTTTTTCGATGCGAATGAGCTGCGGTCGCCCGTCGCAACCCTTCGTCGCCGACGACATCGCCGACACCGTGTGGTCGTCGCCGCACCGCTCGTGCTTCGTCAGCGACGGCGGTACTCGACGCGGCACGGGCGGGCGCTGCGCGCGACGCCGCCGATCTGGCGGCGCGGCGCCTCGGCGTTCTCGAACAGCGGTCGCAACTCGTAGCGCTCCAGCAATCGCCGCACCGCAATGCGGATCGCGGTGATCGAGAAGCGCTGCGCCGGACACGAATGGCGACCGTGACCGAAGGTGCTGACCATCTCACGGCACGGCAGCTCGACGCTCGCCGCCAGCTTGCGGCCCTCGTAGTGCGCAGGATCGAAGCGCTCCAAGCCGGGCGCGGCGCAGCGGTTGTTGACCGGCAGCATGGTGGTGAGGAAGACGCCGGGCGACAGTCGATAGGCGCGCTGCGCATCGCGGATCTCCAGTGGCTGCAGAACCTGACGCAACGTGATCGAGCTCTGCGCCAGGCGGATCGACTCGTTCGCGCACTGCTCGAGCAGCGTGTCGTCGCCGCCGAGCACCGGCCCGAGATGCTTTGGATGGAGCAGCAGGTTGACCAGCGTCCAACCCAGCGCGGCGTACAGGTTCGATTGCGCCCCCATCTGGATCACCATGAGATCGCGCGCGACGTGGACGGCTCGTTCCGCTTCGGGCAGATCGGCAAACGAATCGCAGACCGCGTCGAGGAAGTCGCCGACTTTGGCGCCGTGGCGACGGCGCTCGGCGAGGACTCCGGCGAAGATCTCCTCGATCGCCGCCATGGCGCGGCGCTCGCGCCGCTTGCCCGTCGCCCAGGCGCGAAACGCCTGCGCGGGGCGGACGAACGAATCCGCCGTGTCGAGGACATCGAACGCCGCGATCAGCGCATCGAGTCGCGGCGGCGTCGCCGCCTCGCTACCCGCCCAGGCAGCGAGGCCGAGCCGGTAGCCGAGGCGGCGCGCCAGGGCAAAGATCTCGAATTCGCCGCGCTCGCCGAGGCGTTCGAGCTCGAGGCGCATCGCCTCCTCGAGGCACTCGAGATAGGTCTCGACATCGGACTTACCGAACAAGTCATGCGGTCGATTGCGGCGCCCGAGCAGCATCTCGAGCGGCACCTTGTGCTTGAACACCAGCTCGTACGTCGCCAGGCCGAAGCTGGCCTGCTCCTCCGGCAACTCGTACAGCGCCCGCAAGCTGGGCGGCGAAAAGATGCAGAAGAGCCGGTAGTCGAACGCATCGACGACGTACGTGTCGCCGAGACGTTCGCGCATGTCGGTGAAGAACCGCACCGGATTGCGCAGCATCGCGAAGCCGGCGCCGATGCGCGGCAACCGACCGCCGATGCGCGGCGGCATCGGTTCGACTCGCGGCGGTACGCGCTGCGCCATCGCGCACCGCTAGCGAAACCAACGGTGGCCGTCCACCGCTCGCGCCGCTGTCGCGCGACACGGACTGTACTTCCCCCTCCTTGGCAAGAGACTGTCGGAAAACGAAAGGCTCGCGACCGCCCCAGGAGTTCCCCCCTTTGAAAAAGGGGGGTCAGGGGGGATTCCGCAATGAACGCCATCAAATTGAATCCCCCTCAATCCCCCTTTGCCAAAGGGGGAAGGCATGCCGACAGCAGCGACTCGAGGAAGTCGGCGCTGGCCTCCTCGAGGAGCGCGCACTCGAGATACGTCTCACGCGCGTCCGTGCTCTCGGACTTCGCCGCCAAAGCGCGCCAGGTGGCGGCGCCGAGGCGCTCGCCTCCCGCCTGGATCTCGAGCTGCTGCGCCAGCGGCCGACCCGCAAAGAGCCCCGCGTTGATGTCATCGAGATCGGGACTGGCGGCGCGGATCTGAGCTTGCGTCGCTTCGGCGCCGGCGAACAGCGACTCGACGCGGCGTGCGATCTCTTCCTCCCGCTGCGCGCAATCGAGAAAGCCCGCGGCTTTCGAACGGTCGGGATACTCCGCCGCCCAACCGCGATAGCGATCCGCCGCCATCCGCTCGGCGATGGCGATGACCAACGGAGCTTGCTCGGGCGGCACGCGCTGCAGCACGGCGGCGAGAACAGCAGCGACGTCGGGAAGCTCGCTCTGCCCGGGCATAAGCGCGGAGTGTATACGCGAAAGAGCTGTCGTAAAAGAGCCGAGCGAAGCTTGCGCGCTGCATTCGCGTTCGCTCTGATCGCGCCATGGGGCAGCAGGGAATCGAAGTCATTCTCCTCCGCCAGCTCGCCAGCTACCTGTCGATGCCGATCTTCATCGTCGACCCGACGGGGACGCTGCTCTACTACAACGAGCCGGCCGAAGCGCTGCTCGGCCAGCGCTTCGAAGAGACCGGCGCGATGGCACAGGACGAATGGGCAACTTCGTTCCGGCCGATCAGCGGCGACGGGACGCCCGTGCCCGAAGACCAGTTGCCGCTGGTGCGCGCGCTCGCCGATCGGCACCCGGCGCACACGAGCTTCTGGATCGAGGGACTCGACGGCGTGCGGCGACATCTATCGGTGACCGCCTTTCCGATCGACAGCCAGTCGGGTCGGCTGCTCGGCGCCGTGGCACTGTTCTGGGAAGCAGCTCCATGAAAGTGACGCTGTGGGGAACGCGCGGCTCACTGGCGAGCCCCGGCGCAGAGACGGCGCGCTACGGCGGCAACACCTCGTGCGTCGAGGTGCGAGGCGACGCCGGCACGATCCTGGTGGTGGATGCAGGCTCGGGCATTCGCCGGCTCGGCCGCGCCGTGCCACGCGACATCCACCGCCTCGACATTCTGCTCACCCACCTGCACATGGATCACATCCAGGGTCTCGGATTCTTCGCGCCGCTGTACTGGGACGATGTCGAGGTGCACATCTGGGGTCCGGCGAGCGTCACCCTCGGCCTGCGCGAACGCCTGCAGCGCTACCTGTCGCCGCCACTGTTTCCGGTGCGCCTGCGCGACCTCGATTGCCGCCTCACGTTGCACGAAGTGACGCGCGACGAGGTCGAGATCGGTGAGTTCCACGTGCGCGCGTCGTTCATCTGTCATCCCGGGCCGACCGTCGGCTATCGCATCGCCGACTCGCGCGCGGCGGTCGCGTACATGTCCGACCACGAGCCAGCCCTCGCCTGGGGCAACGGCCCGGGCAGCCCCGAGTGGACCTCCGGCTACGACGTGGCCGAAGGGGTCGACCTGCTGATCCACGATGCGCAGTACACGGCCGACGAATACGCGGAGCGCATCGGCTGGGGACATAGCGCCATCGACGACACCGTCACCTTTGCTCTCCACACGGGAGCCCGCCGACTCGTCCCGTACCATCACGATCCGTCGCACGACGACGAGCAGCTCGATCGCATGACCGCGCATGCACGCGAGGCTGCGGCGTCGAGCTGCGAGGTGCTGCCGGGGTGCGAAGGCGCCACCGTGACCATCTGAGCAACGGCACCCGCCCCTTCCGCAACGCACCCCGCGCCACCCGAGCGACACGACTGAGATGAACTTCGGATTCACGGAAGAGCAAGATCTGCTGCGCGAAGCCGCGCGCCGCTTCATCGAACAGCGCTGTCCAATCGGCGAAGTCCGCCGCTTGGCGGAGACCGAGAAGGGTTTCAGCGCCGAGATCTGGCAGGAGATGGCGCGACTCGGTTGGTTGGGGCTGACCCTGCCGGAAGCGCACGGCGGCTCCGGCCTCGGATGGATCGACCTGGTGGTGATCCTCGAAGAGACCGGACGCGGGCTGGTGCCGTCGCCGCTGCCGGCGAGCACGCTCGCGGCGACGGCGATTCTCGAGAACGGCGACGCCGCGCAACACGGGCGCTGGCTGCCGGCGCTGGCCGCCGGCAGCAGGATCGGCACGGTCGCGCTGATGGAAGAGGGAGGCGCGCTCGATCCGAGGCGCATCGGCGTGCGCGGAGTGCGCGACGGCGACGGCTTTGTGCTCAGCGGGCGCAAGACGCTGGTTTCCGATCCCACCAGCGCCGATCTCTTCGTCGTCTCCTTTCGCTGCGGCGACGGCCCCGACGATGTCGCTCTCGCGGTCGTCGAGGCGGGCGCCCCGGGGGTTGTGGCAAAGAGCTTCCCCCTCATCGACGCCACCAAGCGCCTCGGCAACCTCGATCTCGACGGCGCGCGCATCCGCGGCGATCAGGTGCTCGGCGCGGCGGGCGGCGCGGCGGCGCGTATCACCCGCCTGCTCAACCAGTGCGCCATCGCGGTGACCGCCGAGATGGCGGGAGCGGCGGAGCGGGCGCTGCGCATCACGGTCGACTACGCGAACGAGCGCACGCAGTTCGGCCAGCCGATCGGCCACTTCCAGGGGGTGAAGCACCCGCTGGCGGAAATGTACGTCGACATCGAGTCCTTCAAATCGCTGCTCTACTACGCAGCCTGGGCGCTGGAGAACCGCCCGCACGAGGTGTCGCGCTACGCGTCGCTCGCCAAAGCCTATGCGACCGACGCGTTCGTCCGCACCGGGATCGACAGCATCCAGTTGCACGGCGCGACCGGCTTCACGGTCGAATACGACATTCAACTCTACTTCAAGCGATCGAAGTGGGCGCGGCCGATGTTCGGCGATGCCGCCGCGCACTACGAGCGGGCGCTGGCGCTGCGAGGAGTGTGATGGACTTCGATCTGACACCCGAGGAGGAGGCGTTCCGCAGCGAGGTGCGCGAGTTTCTCGCCGCCAACCTGCCGCCGCCCGCGGAGCGCAGCAAGCTCGGCGCCGACTTCATCAACGAGTGGTGGAGGAAGATCCGGGAGAAACGCTGGATCGGCTTCGACTGGCCGCGCGAGATGGGCGGAGGCGGCGGCACGGTGATGCAGCAGTACATCCTCAAGGAGGAGATGCTGAACGCCAAAGCGCCGCCGCTGGGCAGCGACTACACGGGGCTCGGCTGGGTCGGTCCGGCTGTCATCCAGTTCGGCACGGATGAACAGAGGAAGCGCTTCTTGCCCGACATCCTCGACAGCAAGTCGGCCTGGTGCACCGGCTACTCCGAACCCGGCGTCGGCAGCGACCTGGCATCGCTGCGCTGTCGCGCGGTGCGCGACGGCGACGACTACGTCGTCAACGGGCAGAAGATCTGGATCTCGCTCGCCCACATCGGCACCGGTATCTACACCATGGTGCGCACCGATCCCGATGTGTCCAAGTACGACGGCATCAGTTGTCTGCTCATCCCCTTGAACACGCCCGGCATCGAGGTGCGGCCGATCAAGAGTTTCGCCGGCGATCACTTCAAGGACCTCTACAACGAAGTGTTCTTTCACGACGTGCGCGTGCCGGTGGCCAACCGGGTCGGCCGCGAGGGACAGGGCTGGGAGATCCTCTGCTCGGCGTTGCAGCGCGAGCGCTCGGGCATCGCCGAGGTCAATCGCCACCACAAAGCGCTCGAGCGACTGATCAAACTCGCGGCGACCTCCCGCATCGCCGGCGAGCCGGCGCTGGAGAACATGGAGATGCGCAAGCGGCTCGCCGCCTTCGACGCGCGCATCGAAGCCTGCCGCCTGACGGGACTGCGGGTGCTGACCCGCCAGGTGCAGGGAAAGCTCGGCGACAGTGACGCCTCGATCGGCAAGCTGCACAACTGCAACCTGCTCGTGGCGATGTCCGAGACCGCGATGGAGCTGCTCGGCGGCGCCAGCCCCTACCTCGGCGACACGGAAGCTTCGGTGGGGCGCGGCAAATGGCAGATCGGCGCCCTCGGCTGGCCGACGACGGTGATCGGCGGCGGCACTCCCAACATCCAGAAAAACATCATCGCCGAGCGCATCCTCGGACTGCCAAAGGACTGAGCGCCAGCAGGCAATCCCGCAGACAATTACTCCTCGCGCACCAGGTCGAAGTCGGCGGGCAGGCGCGGCATCAGCGGGTCCGTCACCTCGTAGCGGCCGACGACGTGCGAGCTCGCATTGAGGGACAGCGTGAAGCTGACGATCGGCGGCCCGGCGTCGCTGTACGACAGCTCGGTGGGTGACACCACGGACATGCGCACGGGATTCGGCGACACGGATGGGAACTGGCTGAGGTCGTTCACCAGCGGACCGAAACTGTCGACCATAATCTGGAAACGAGCGGGCTGGCTGAACGTGCCAAAGGTCGCCGTGCCGCTGAAGAAGCCGAGCATGCGCGTCGAGACGCCGCCTACGGTGTCGGGGGTCGCGGTCGAGGTCGGTATCGCGAACGTCGGGCTGGGGGTCAGAGTCCGCGATGGAGTCGCCGTCGCGGGACCGCGCACCTCGATATAACCGGATTCGAAAGCGTCGCAGTGGCCGACGACGCCGCAGTGAAAGCCGTACATACCCGGCGTGTCGAAGGTGTGGCGGAAGACGCCGGACGACCTCGGCCCGCTGTCGAACAAGCCGTCGGGGCTGCACGACGGCTGGCCGCTTACCACGGCGGACGAGCGCACCGAGTGCGGACCCGCCACCCACATCCACTCGACGGTGTCGCCGGGATCGATGACCAACACTTCCGGGTCGAACGGCACGCCGGACTGGCCGACCACGATCACGTGCACCGTGCCCTGCGGCGTTGGCTCGGGCGTCGCCGTCGGCGCGGCATTGAAACTGCCGCCGTAGCTGCGCCCGTTGATCTCCAGGGTGAAACTCCCGCCGAGTGTGCCGCCGAAGCGGATCTGGATGTCGCCGCCCGGCCCCGGAATCGATCCGCTCACCAGGAACGAACCATTGACCGGATCGAATTGGCCGGTGAGCGTACCGCTGCCCGCCTGCGCGAGCTGCGCCGCCGCCGAGCTCGCATCGCCGGTGATCGACAGCGCCGCGCTGATCTGTTGGTTGGAGGCGGCACGCACTTCGATCTCGGCGCTCTCGCCGTCGTCGAGCGCAACCGTCGCCGTGTAGATGCCGGCGAACCCGCACCCGTTCAGCGCGTTGCTGACTGCCGCGATCAGCTCGTTGACGGCAACACGTCCGTTGCCGTTGAGGTCGACTGAGCCGCAGCTCTGCAACGCGGCATTGCCGAGTGCGATCCGCACGCTGCCGATGAGCTCGTTGATCGTGACTCGGCCGTTGCCGTCGCAATCGCCGGCGCACTGCGCTCGAGCCGGTCCCGCGGCCATGAAACCCACGACCACCATCACCAACGACACTCGCGCCGCCAGCGCCAGGACTGCTCGCAGCACGTCGAGGGAGAGGACCGCGACCCGTTGCATCGAAAACACTGCGCTGCACGCCATTTCAGTCCTCCATCGCGTCCCGATCGGAACAGATGAGTGCCGAGCGCCAGGCCGCGGGTCAAATCCGCAATTCCACCTACGGAGACTGTCGGAAAACGAAGATTCGTGACCGTACACGTACTCGTACGCGTACT
>CADEER010000219.1 GCA_902826395.1 uncultured bacterium | reverse complement strand
CGGCTTGCACTTGGGTTCGATTCGAGTGATCACGGCGGCGAGGAGGGCGTATGGCGAAGATGCATTTCGGGGTGAATCTGCCGCAGATCAAGCGGTCTTGGCAGGAGACGCGCGAGGCGGCGCAGACCATCGAGAAGCTCGGGTATGACTCGGTGTGGTTCAACGATCACCTGTACGGCATACCGATGCCCGAATTGCCGATCTTCGAAGCGTGGTCGGCGCTGTCGGCCGTCGCCGCCGTCACCGAGCGCGTCGAGCTCGGATCGCTCGTATCCCCGATCGGCTTTCGCAATCCGGCTCTCTTCGCCAAGAGCGTCGGCACGATCGATCAGATCGCCGGCGGCCGTGTCATCGTCGGCCTCGGCGGCGGCTGGTACGAGCAGGAGTTCCGCGGCTACGGCATGGACTTCCCGCCCGTCGCCGAGCGGCTGCGTCAACTCGACGAAGGGATCGAGCTGATGCGCCGGCTGTGGAGCGAGGACAAGGTGACCTTCACCGGCGAACACTTCCACACCGATGGGGTGCACTGCGCGCCGAAGCCGCCGCGGCGAACGCCGATCCTGCTCGGCGGCGGCGGTGAGAAGGTCTTCCTGCGCCTCGTGGCCAAGCACGCCGACATCTGGAACAACCTCGCCGTGCAGCAAGAGCAGCTCGGCGAGAAGCTGACGGTGCTGCGGCGCCACTGCGACGCGATCGGACGCGATCCCGCCGGCATCACCGTCTCGCAGCAGACCATGGTGGTGATCGGCGCCGACGCCGCCGAAGCGGCAGCCAAGGTCGAGAAGGCGCAGAAGCTGTTCGGCGGCCACCTCGGCAAGGGCATCGGCGGCACTCCGGAGCAGTGCGGCGAACAGATCCACGCCCTGGCCGATCTAGGCTGCACGATGCTGGTCATCGAGTTCTTCGGCCGCGACATCCGCGAGCCGGCACAGATCTTCGCCGAGACCGTCCTGCCGCAGTTCCGCTGAGAGCAACGCCGTACGCCCGAGTCCCAGCCCAAGCCCGTGCCCCAGCCCAGGGCGTCGGGACGTATGCCGCGCATCCTCCGGGAATCCACTCGAGAACCGGGCCGCCAACATCGAGACTGGCCAGCGCCAGCGGGACATGACAGGGTGTCGATCACGATCTCCGCCATGCCGATGCCCGACGACAGCGCCCAGCCGATCGATTCCATGATGCCGCAACGGCGGCGCACCATCGTATTCTGCGAGCCGCCGTATGTGTTCTGGGACCGCAGTCTCGATCGCCTTCGCCAGGGTGAGGAGACGATTCCCGGCATGGGCCTCCTGGTGCTCGCGGCGGTTGCGCGCGAGCGCGGCTACGACGTGCATCTCGTCGACGCCAAGGCGCAGGGCACGCCGCTCGACGAGGTCGCCGATCGCATCGCGGGAATGCGCCCCGACTACCTGGGCCTGTCCGCGACGACGATCTCCGTCAACAACGCGGCGCGCATCGCCGAACGCGTGAAGCGAAAGTTGCCCGGTGTCATCACGGTCCTCGGCGGCGCGCACGTCAGCGCCATCCCCGAGCGCACCATGGAGGCGTTCGCGAGCATCGACTTCGGCGTCGTCGGCGAGGGCGAGGTGTCGCTCTTCGAGCTGCTGTCCTGCCTCGAGTCGGGACGGTCCTTCGACACCGTCCCCGGCCTAGCGTATCGACGCGACGGCGGCGTGCGCGCCAATCCGCGCGCGCCCTACATCGAAGACCTCGACGCGCTGCCGACACCGGCCTGGGATCTGCTGCCGGACTTTCCGCACAACTTCGCACCGTCGCTTTTCGGCTATCCGCGCAGCCCCGTCGCAACACTCATCACGTCGCGCGGGTGCCCGTTCTCCTGCACCTTCTGCGACCGCTCGACCTCGGGTCGCAAGGGGCGCATGCACAGCGTCGAGAAGGTGGTCGAGATGTGCGCGCACCTGGTCGGATTGGGGACGCGTCACATCATGTTCCTCGACGATCTCTTCACGGTGCGCAAAGACCGCGTCATTGCGCTGAGCAATGCCTTCCTCGACGCCGGGTTCGATTTCACCTGGAGCTGCAACAGCCATCCCAACCTGCTCGACTTCGACACCATGAAGCTGATGAAGCGCGCCGGCTGTTGGCAGATCGCCTACGGCATCGAGTCGGGTTCGCAGCGCGTGCTCGACGTCGTGAAGCGCGAGGTGCGATTGCCGCGCCTGCACGAGACGCTGCGGATGACGCGCGCCGCCGGCATCCGGGCACGCGGCTTTCTGATGCTCGGCCATCCGACCGAGCACATCGACAGCCTCGAGGAGACGGCCGCCTTTCTGCGCAGCGTCGACCTCGACCTCTGCCAGATCACCAAGTTCACGCCCTACCCCGGCACGCCGTCCTACCCGACGGTCCGTCAGCACGGCACGTTCGAGGAAGACTGGGAGAAGATGAACGCAATGAACTTCGTCTTCATCCCCGAGGGCCTCGACGAGGCAACCCTCGAGCGGTACTTCGAGCGCTGCTACCAGAGCTTCTACAGCCGGCCGGACGTCCTGTGGGGACTGGCGCGCGTGATGATGCGCGAGCCGCGCTTCGCCGGGCGCCTATTGACCAGCGCCCGCGTGTACATGCTGAACCAGTTCCGCCGCGGTCGTTACTTCGGCGCTTTGCTGCCGCGACGCCTGCGCCTCAGCGGTCTGCGCGGCTGACCCCGCCGACACCCTCTCGGCAACCGCCGCGAACAGGGTTTAGGCACGCTGACCCAATTTTGCCGAAGAGATTTCTCTCGGCAGACAAGGCCATTAGGCAAAGTCTCCGAGCACCGGATCGCCCCGCAGTGGCACGAACCATGCTTCCTTAGAATCCGCGTAAATCAGCGGAGGAAGCCATGATCGATCGCAGAGCCAGGTCCCGAATCGTCATCCATCTCAGCAAGCCCTGGGAAATCGGCGAGGCGTTGGGCTGGGAGGCGCTCCCGGCCACCGTTTGCCACCGGGATCGCGAGCGCTGGTTGATCGAGCTCGATACCCCCTTCTCGTTCCGCCACGTCGACTACCGTTACTTCGTCGTCTCTCCGCGCCTGCCCGGATGGGGTCTGGATGACGCCGAAATGCTCGAGGTGCCGTGTCTGATCACGCCAGTGCCGGCGGCGCGCGCGCTGGGTGACCATCCGTGTGATGTCCGGGAGTGCAGCGCCGAGAGCGAAGATGCGATGACCGGGTCGGTTACGGACTTCTGCCGTCAGGTATCGAGTCCTCAATTGCGCCCGCTGTCGCCGCGACGCGAGCACTCGGCTTCATCCCACGCGTAGGTGCGACAGCGAGGTATCCTCAGTCCAGCGGAGGGCCGTGCTCGTCCGCGGGCTCGGGCAGCAGAGCGGTGCGTACGTAGACGCGCACGGCGTGCAGATCGCGCGTCGGCAAGCGTGTGAAGCCGGCTTTGTGTGGCTCGGTCTCGATGAGGTGCCAGTAGGGATCATCGGTGTGGAAGCTCTGGCGACCGCGCTCCATGGTCACGATCACATCGACATGCCGGTCGCGGAGGTATTCCTCCAGCTTCTGTCCACGCAGGCCCCAGATCTTGATCTCCTCGTAACCGGCGCCCATCAGCTCGCCTATGCCGTCGGTGAAGGTGAGGACGTGCACCGGCTGCGGAAGTCCGAGAGCGCGGACCTGGAGCACGGTGTCGGTGACTTTGCGCGCCACGGTCACCTCGCCGGCGAAGCGCCAGCCGAATGCCTGCGAATCGGCCGGCAGTGCGAACGGAGTCGGTAACACCGCAACCGCCAGCGCCGCCGCCATGGCGCGGAGTCCCCAGCGCGCCGGCGCATCGGCGAGAACGTCGACGCGATCGATCAACAGCGACACCGCCAGCACGGCTGCAACGAGGATCAGGACGCCGAGCGGCGCCAGGTAGTGAGGCGCGGGATAGATCAGCGTCGCGGCGGCGATCGAAACCAGCGCGATCGCCGCGATCGGGATTGCCAGATGTCCGTAGCGGAGGACCGCGCGTCGTCGTTGCGATGCACTGGAGGCGACGACCGCGATGGCGCCAAATGCCGCCGCGGTCAGGGCCGTGTCCTCGATCCGCACCATCGCGGGCACAGCGGACGGCGCCAGCAGCGGCGGATGGGCGAAGACACCGCCGGCGGCGAAGCGCAGCGCACCGGCGAGGTTGGCCGCAACGTGGCGCATCACCGCGCTCGGATTGGCGAACACCGCGCCGACGATGCTATCGGCCGCACCGAACTCCCGCTGCCAGATCGCCGCCAAGCCCGCGTGACCTTCGTTCCACTGCGCCCAGTTCCACGCGAAGTGCTCGCGAAAGGCATCGAACAGGCGTCCGCCGTCGTGATCGGGGCTCCACAGCGGCGTCCCGACGACGAACGCGACGCCGGCGATCGCTACGCTGCCACCCGCCAGCCAGGCAAGCCGCACCGGCTGGCGCCGCGCCTGCCAGATCGCAGCACCCCAGATGCAGAGCCCGGCGATATAGAGCTCGGGTCGCGCGTACGAAGCCAGGAGCGTCGCAACGGCGGTAGCGGCCAGGCGTGGCGAGCCGCGCGGCGCCAACTCGCCGGCGGTGAAGCCCAATAGTACGAGCAGGATCGCGAACGAGCACACCTTGCTCGGCAGCGGCACGTTGAGATGGGAGATCAGAAAGACCAGTGCACCCGCCGTCGCCAGTGCGGCGCGCCGCGTCAGGAGCAACAGGAGCGCGTACAACGCCGTCGACAACCCGACTGACAGCGCGGCGACGTTTGCCGCGTGCACGGCCAACGGATCGTCGAACAGGGCTCGGAACATCTTGAGCCAGAGTGCATAGAGCGGCCCCCAGGCTGGGTCGCCGGAGACGATGTCGGCGATCGAGCCGGCCGCCATGTCGATGTAGTACGGCTCCATCGACGTCACGGGGTCGAGGATGTCGCGCAGCCCGGAGAGATACTTCCAGTTGCCGAGCACGACGGTCAGAACGCCGAGCCCCGCTGCCGCGCGATCGATGCGCGGCAACTGCGACCCGAAAGGACGATCGTCTGATGACTGCACGGCGGGCGGAGCGCTCGGCGCCGCGGCGCGCGCGCTCAGGCGGCGCTGGCGGCTGCGTCCGCGGCGGAGCGCGTGTCGCGCAGCAGCGTCACGAGATGCTCGACCGCCGGCCGCGCCGCGTCGCGATCACAGCTCGCGGGAATGTCGAAGTCGACGCCCACCTGTGAGCGGTTGCCGCGCACGCCGAGGTTGAAGCGCAGGGCGACACTCGCATCGGCGGGACCGCGAGCCAGCACTTCGGCCGTGTCGGACGAAGGCCATCGCAAACCGTCGAGCCGCCAGCCCGCCAGATCGAAGCGGCTGCAGACACGCCCGGCGAGAAAGGCCACGCGCTGGCGACCTCGCGACAGCACGGCGGCGCGCAGCGTTCGCTCGACGGCATCGTCGGACAGGGCGACCGTCTCACCGACACCCTCTGCCACGCGGTCGCGCAACCACTCGAGCACATCGCGCAACGCATCGACCGGCATGCCCAGATCGGCGAGCGCCTCGACATCGGCGTCGGCGGTCCTGAGAATCGGCATGTCGCCGTGGCCCGGGCGCACGAAGCGAACTTTGAGCGACTGCCCGGAGTCGTGGTCGAGCTCGAGCTCGATCGTGCGCCGGCGATCCTCGGTGATCTCCTGGCGCAGGCGCCAGCCCTCCGGCAGTCGACCGGCGGCGAGCGCAGCGCGCAAGGGCGCCAGGCTCGGCTCCGCCAACAGCACGAAGTTGAGCCGCTGCGGATCGAGGGCCAGCAACTGCTCGCGGGTGAGCGGCTTGAACTCGTCGCCGCCGTGCAGCTCCAGATAGACGCGGAAAATGCCTGTGCAGCGCGAGCGAAAGACACACTCCTCGCACGTCGGCAGGTGCGTGCGCAGCGACGCCTGCCATTCGTACTTGTTCATCGCGTCTTCGAGACCGGTGCTGTCCGACGACTTGGTCACCGTCTGCTGGCCGCCGTGGTGGATGCGCGAGCCCCACTTGGGCAGGACGCAATACGGCAAGTTGCCGACGTTGATGTCGAAGTCGGTGTTCCACGCCTCGAATCCGGCGAGCATCTCTTCGTAGTAAGGCGCCATGTCCGAGTACCGCGGCATGATCTCGCCGAGGTACTCCTCGCTGCGCTCACCGGCGCTCTCGGGGCGCACGATGTCGACGTGCAACTGGCTGACCCCGTGGGTCTTCAGCAGCTCCGGGTAGTGCGGCAGCGAGCGATAGCTGCGCTCGTTGACGCACATGTTGGCGGTGATCAACTGGCCGCGCCGCTTCAGCTCGCGCAGGCCGTGCAAGATGCGCTGAAAGGACTGCGGCCGCTCGGTGGTCGCGTTGTGCGCCTCCTCGGTGGCGCCCTGGATCGAGATGCGCCACTCGAAATTGCCCAGCGCCACGACCGACTCGATGAAGCCGGGGTGCGGGAACATCACGCCGTTGGTGAAGATGACGATGTGCTCGAAGCCGAGCTCGACCGCCTTGCCCAGCGCATCGAGGAACCGCTTGTGGATCGTCGGCTCGCCGCCGAGGAAAGTCAGGTGGGTGGCACCCGACGCCCGGGCGCTTTCGAGGGCCTCGACGATCGGCTCGAGCGGCACCGGCCGCGCGATCTTCATCGCCGTGAGCTGGCCGCTGGAGCAGAAGACACAGCGATTGTTGCAGAGGTGCCCGAGCTGGATCTCGAACTTGTGCCCGGAGCCGGAGGAGGTCACGGTCGCGGCCGAGCGCCGATCCTCCTCGGTGATGTTGGTGTGCGCCCCCATTCCAGCGGCCGAGCGTAGACCAGGGCCCAACGGGATAGCAAGAAGAAGAGCGGGGACGGCGCCTCGAACGGACCTTCGCGGTCCCGCCCCCCGCCCAGCCATTCATGAAAGTGGGCGATGGCTGGCCAGTCAGATCGCATCCCCCGCTTCGGTCCCACCTCCGATATCAGGTCGGCGTCATTGTGACGCCTTGAACTGTTCCGCATCGTTCGCCCGCGCGGTGGCGTAGGTGGCCGACCAGCATGTCCCGTCGCTGTTCTGGAGCTGAGCCGTGAGCGGCAGCGCCAATCCGGCCGGCGACAATGGGAGGAGGGGAATCGCGCTGCCCCGGCCTTTGACGATCGCCTTTGCCTTGCCCTCGGCGCCGGCTTTCAGCCGCACCTGGCGCACGCCGTCCGGGTTGGATGCCGCGTCCAGATACTTGTATCCAGTGCTCTTCGCCGACCAACAGGGCCGCCCGCCGCAATCGCCCTGCGCGGGCACACGCATCGCGGCGATCAAGTCGAGGCCCGAATAGAAGCACAGTGCGTAGTCGGTCGCGCCGAACGCCGGGTCGCCGAAATCCGCGACCTCGGTCTGCGCGCCCTTCAACCACTTCCAGGTCAGGCTCTCGCGTCCCGACGCGCCCTTGATCGAGATGGAGCTCTTCTCTGCCGCGCGGCAACTGAGGGGAGCAATCGCGCACGCGCCAGGAGTGGGCGTCGGC
>CADEER010000218.1 GCA_902826395.1 uncultured bacterium | reverse complement strand
GTACACGATCCATGCCCGAATTGTGCAGGAAACTCCGTGTACGAGTACGGGTACGAGTACGTGTACGGTCACTAATCTTTCGTTTTCCGAAAGTCCCTTTCGTCGGGGTGACTATATGCCTGTCGGCGGTCGCGTTACGGCGCGGCGCGGATCTGGCGCGCCAGGCGGATGCTGAGGACGAGCGCGACGAGCACGGACAGGAGGAGGACGGCCCACAGTGCGATGGTGCGTGTTGCGATCGGCTCGGCGGTGGCGACGAGAACGTTCGGCGATGCCGTGGCGTACTCGTCGCCGAGGCGTGCGGTGGCCAGCGGCACGTCTTTCAGCTTGATGTTGGCGGTGGCGATGAGGTCTGTCGCGCCGAAGTGGCTCGCCGCCGCGCCGGCGCGGCCGTAGCCGAGGCGATAGGGCGGTGCGCCGTGCGCGATGAAGAGCAGTTGCTCGGGGTACCACGCGGCTTGCAGCATCGGAACGCCGCCGCGGATGCCGCCGCCTTTCGCCGAAGTGGTCAGCTTGACGTAGCGGTGCCGATTCGCCGGCCAGCGGATCGCAGGGTTCCGCAGCGGCGTGTCGCCATCGAGCGCGAACAGCAGGCCCGAGAAGGAGTCGGCCCACGGCCCTTCCGGCGCCGTTGCCGAGGACAGCCGCGACTCCACGACCGTGTTTTCGTCGGGCAGATCGATCTGGATCTGATCGACGGGAATGGTGCCGCCGAGATCGAAGACGAAGGTGTCGGGTTCGCCGGCGACGGGCGCGCCGGCGACCTGCATTCGTTGGCGATCCAGGACATCGTCGTGCGGCGCCAGGCGCGCCTGGACGGCGCGGATCTCGACCGGCGGCTTCCCGTCCGGCCACGACAAACGCAGGTAGCGGTAACGGCCGCCGACGATGTCGACATCGCTGCGCTCGATGCGGTGGCCGGACTGATTCAACCGCGCCAGCACCGCGCCCGATTCCACCGGGCGGAAGCGCACCAGATCGTCACTGGCCTCGACCCGGAGCGGCGCGATGAACTCGGCAGCTTCCGCTCCGAGGTCGAGCTCGAGGCCGATTACGGTGTGTTCGATCTGGCTGGTGTCGACCAAATACGCGGCGGGCAGAGCGACGCCCGGCGTGTCGTTCGACGGTTGCGACGTCACGTTCAGGATGGCGCCGTTCGCCGAGACCTCGGCATTGATGCTGTAGGTGCGCTCGTCGCCGGTGGTGACGGTCTGCGTTCGCGACGTTGCCGCGGCCGCCTCCGGCAAGCGAAAGAGCGGCGCCGCGACGAGCGCACCGGCCTCGGCTTTGGATGGCATGAGCGGTCGAATCGCGTGTGGGATGGGTTCGCCGGCGCCGTTGAAGACGCGCAAGTCGGCGAGATGGGACTCGACGCTGCCGCGATAGACGGCGCGATCGAGCGGCACGGTCTGCAGCGGTCCCGGCCGCTCGATCTCGATGACGCGGCCGAAGGCGAAATCGTGCGGACCGAGATCCATCTCCGACTCGGCGCCGGCGGTCGAGATGAGACTCGACAACACCATGCAACCGGCGATCACACGAGCGATGCTCATGCCTCTCCCTCCGTCGCACCCGCCGCGGCGTCGTCGCCGCGATCGGCGCCGTCGATCTCCGGCGGGACCGGCGAGAGATAGCCGATCACCAGGAGAAGGACGCCGACCACCAGAAACGTTCCGATCTTGGCGCCGGTCCTGAGCTGCGACAGATCGACGGCGAACAATTTCACGACGACGACGCCGAGCAGACCCGCGAAGGCGAGCCAACGGCTGCGCCAGGCGCTGCGCGTCGACAGCACCATGCCGCCCAGCGCCACCAGGGTCCAGGCGATCGACACGGAGACCTGGAGAGACGCGGAGCGCCAGAGGGCGCGCGCGGTGAACGCCACATCGCCCCATTGATGCACGGTGCGCACCAGCAAGCCGTTCAGCCACAGGAAGAGCAAACCGGCGATCGCCGGCGCGACGTACGGCCGCAGATCCTCGTGGATCGAGCTCGGCCGCATGCGCTGCAACAGAATCCACCAGGTGGCGAACCCGATCGCGATGAGGCCGAGCGCGACGTCGGCGGGGTTGAGCAGCGGTATATAAGGAAGCGGCGCCGCCGCTCCCCTGGCCGTCGTGTTGATCGCCGCCGTCCAGAGCAGCGCCGCGGCGGCGATCGGCCCCAGGCCCAACTCCGCGTGCACGGCAGGATGTCGGCCCCACGGACCGATCTCGTCGCGGACGGCGCGACAGGTGCCGAGCAGCAGCGCGGTGAAGCCCACCGCGACCGCGGCGAGCTGCCAGTCGACTGATAGATGCAGGACGTGTCGGGTGAAGCCGTGCAGCGCCAGAGTCGAGACAGCGGCCAGCAGCCACAGCATCGGAGCGTATGCCGTGACGACCCGTGGCACGGCGCAATCCTCGACGGAGTGAAGCACGATGTAGAGGGCAGCGAGCGCGAACGGCCAGGCCCACCATCCGCCGTTGGCGAGCAGATGGTCCTGTACGTCGAAGGAGAAGGCGATGGCGACGGTGGCGGCCGGGATCGCCGACAGCGCGAGCAACCTTCCGGGCAGCCAGTCGGCGCGTCGGGCGACGCGCTCGAGAGCAACGGCGCTGGCGCCGATCCAGACGACGACGGCGGTCGCCTGGTAATCGTCGAGGAACTGATCGATCTCGCCGAGGAAGGCGCGCGCCCACCACAACAGTCCCCATGCAGCCAGCACCTGCGTCAGCTCCCACTCGTCGCGAGTGCTCTGCTCGCGCGCGGCGTAGGCCTCGCGGGCGATGAAGAAGCCGGCCAGCGCCATGGCGAGACACGCCAGGAAGCGGGCGTTGGCGAAGGCCCACGTGACGGCGATGCGATCGCCGCTCACTTCGGTGCTCCAGAAGAACGCGGCCGCGGCGAGGCCCTGCAAGCCGACGCCGGCGTAGCGGGCCAGACGCCGGTTCTGACGCGCCCCGACCCAATAGATGCCGGCGCCCTCGGCCGCCCATACCAGGGTGGTCATCAAGGCGTCGTCGAGGCCGAGGGGAATCGCCGCCGTGGCGAAACCGACCGCGAGTGCGAGGAACGCCTCCGCCATGCGCCGCAACGTTTCCGGCGAGTGGCGCCAGACCCACGTGGCGACCGCGGCGTAGAAGATGGCGAACCCGGCCGTCGAGTACGCCATGCCGAAATCCCTGCCTTCGACCAGCCGTGCCTGCGCGAGCAACGTCACCAGCGGCGTGCCGAAGACCAGCGTGCCGTCCACCAACCCGGCGAGACGCGGCGTTTGCCGGGTCGCGAAGAGCACCGCGATCGCCGTGAACAACACCATGTAGAGGAGGAGGAACGGTTCGGTAGTGGCGAAGTCGGCGGGCCGGTAGCGCAAGACTCCCCAAATCGTCGCGATGCCGTAGGTCGCGACGAAGGCGAGCAGGTTGAGGGCGCGCCACGACTCGCGCCACGCGACCGCGGCGATCGCGATGTTGAGGACGAGGTAGTAGCTGAACAGCGCGACGTGATTGCCGCCGCCGGTCGACGCCAGGATCGGCGCCAGGAAGCCGCCGAGGCTGCCGATGAAGATCAACGCTTGCGAGCGCTGCGCGACGGCGAGCAGTCCGCACGCAACGGCGATGGCGACGAACAGCGCGAATGCCATGCCGACCGGCACTAGATCGAAGATCCGCAGAGCGAAGAACACCACGAGGTAGAGCGCAGCGATGCCGCCGCCTTGCAGCGTCGTCGCGAAACCCGGGCGCGCTTCGCGCAGACGGTAGCCGACAACGATCAGCGCCATTCCGATGAGAGATGCCGTCGCGAGTCTGGCCTCGACCGGGAAGAGGTGATTCTCGACTGCCCACCGAGCCAGCACCGTGAGACCGACCAGCAGCACCAGTACGCCGACGCGGACGACGGTGTTGCCGCCGAACAGGACATCGCGCAGCGACGCGGCTGCGCGCTCGAAGACGCCCGGCTCGTTCGGCCGCGCCATGCGCGGCGGAGGCGAGCTCGCCGGCAGCGACAGCGCTGGCTCAGCCGCGGCGGTGTCGTCGCTTTCGGCGGCGACGACGGCGGCTGTTGCGGCGATACCGATCTCTTCCGCGGCACGGACGGCCGGCATCGGGTCCGCCTCGACGGCGCGCACGCGCGCCTCGAGTCGTTGCAGGGCGCCGGCCAGTTCGGCGTTCTGCCGACTGGCGCGCCGCCAGGCGCCCCACAAGACGCCGATCGCGCCGCCCGTCACGCCGCCGAAAACGTCCGAGCGAAGCGCGCTGCCGATCATGAAGCCGATCAGACCCCAGACGAACAGCCCGATCCGCGACTGCTGCGCCAGCGCCGTCGTGCCGCGGTCGGGGTCGCCGTCGTTCTCCATGAATCTTCTCGCTATGCCCTTACCGGCAAGCCGCCACCCTGTCGACATCGAAAATGGCGCGCTGAAGCGCCTTGGTCGGCTCGACCAGTGCGTGCTACAGCCGGTGGGTGATGGCGCGGTATCGGATCGGCACCTCCGGGTACAGCTACAAGCAGTGGAAGGGCCACTTCTACCCGGAGGACCTCGACGACAAAGAGATGCTGCGCTTCTACGCCGAGCGACTCGACACGGTCGAGATCAACAACACCTTCTACCGGTTTGCCACGGTGCGGCAGTTGCAGAGTTGGGCGAAGGACGTGGGCGATGATTTCGCCTTTTCGCTGAAGGCTCCGCGGCGCATCACCCACGAGCTGCGCCTGCGCGACGCCGCCGAGCTGGCGAACGACTTCCTCGCCAACGCGACGGCGCTCGGCGACAAGCTCGGCTGCGTGCTGTTTCAATTGCCGCCATTCCTCAAGTGCGATCTGCCGCGGCTCGAGGACTTCCTGCACCAGCTCACACCCGGCTTTCGAACCGTTTTCGAGTTTCGCAGCGCTTCCTGGTACGTGCCCGACGTCTTCGACTGCCTGCGCCGTTTCGGCGCTGCGCCGTGTGTGACCGACGGTGGCGAGGACGACAGTGACGGCGACGTGCCGGCGGCCGGAGCCGACTTCGGCTACTTCCGATTGCGGCGCGACACTTACGACGAGCCGGCGCTGGCCGCGGCTGCCGAGATGATTCGCCAGCGGACGCAATCGATGAGCGATGTCTTCGTGTACCTGAAGCACGAGGATGAGGGACCGGCGTACGCACAGCGCCTGCGCGAGCTGCTCGCCTGACGGCATGGTCGACCCGCGGCGATTCGAGCTCGAGGACGGACGCGGCGGCGCGGTGAGCGCGTCACTACTCCAGCCGCGCGACTGCGAGGCGCTGCTGGTGCTCGCGCATGGCGCCGGCGCCGGCATGGATCACTCGTTCATGACGGCCATGCAGGAGCGGCTGTGCGAGCGCGGCATCGCGGTGCTGCTCTTCAACTTTCCGTACAAGCAGCGCGGCGGCCGCGCCCCGGACAAGACGGCCGTTCTCGAGGCGTGCTACCGCGCCGTGGTCGAGCAGGTCCGCGGCCGCGCGGCCTTTGGGGCGCCGCGGCTGCTCATCGGCGGCAAATCGATGGGAGGCCGAATGGCAACCCACATCGCCGCCGCGGGCTGCGCGGTCGACGGTCTGGTGCTGCTCGGATACCCGCTGAATCCCGCGGGGCGGCCGCAACAGCGGCGGAGCGCGCACCTGCCGGCCATCACGGCGCCCATGCTGTTCGTCCAGGGTACGCGCGACCCACTTTGCAATCTCGACGATCTGCGCGCCGTCCTGGGCGGGGTCGGAGCGCCGGCCGAGGTCTACGTCGTCGAGGGCGGCGATCACTCGTTCAAGGTCCCGAAGCGGTCCGGTCGCGACGAGGGCCAGGTCCTGAGCGCGATCGCCGCCGAGTGCAGCCGCTGGGCCGGCTCTTTGAAACCCCAAAATTAGCGGCCGCGCGAGCGGCGCTGATGCAGCGAAGCCTTTGCGCTCCGCTAAATTCCTTGACTCTGGGGGTTGTGGCTGGGCTAGATTCGGCCACTTCGGAATCGCGTCCCCGGCCCTCATTGGGGGGGTGCCGGGCTATCGGCGCGCGTCGGATCGTTGGGGGTTCTAATGAGCGAGCAAAAGCGGGGCGGGCTGCCCGAGTTGCGAAAAAAACCGCTGGATTTTCTGAGTCCCGCGGAAGCGCGCCAGGCGGTGAAGCCGGTGGCGGCGTTGGATACTTCGGAAGCGGCGCAAGCGCTGCGCACGGAGCCCAACAGCGAGAAGATGCTGCTCGCTCAGCACATGTCGCACGCATCGCACGGCTCGCACGGTTCGCACGGCTCACACGGCAGCCACGGTTCGCATGGATCGCACGGTTCGCACGGCAGCCACGGTTCGCACGGCTCACACGGCAGCCACGGTTCACACGGCAGCCACGGCAGCCACGGCTCGTGGTGAGGGGGGCGCGATGAGATCGCCAACGACGAAACGGATGGGCGGCGCAGCCGCCATCGCCATCGCGGCACTGCTCGGTATTGCGTCGAGCGCCTCGGCCTTGGTCATCACGGGCGGCCCGGTCTACAGCCTGCCGGGCGGCGGCAGTTGCACGGTGAGCGGCGCGCCGCCGACGGGAAGTGGCGCGACGGTGACCTGCACCGGCGTCAACCTCCCCGCCCACACGCGCGTGTACATCGGCATCAAGAACAACACGACGCGCAACGGCAACGCGATGGACGGCAACCTGGATGCGGCGGCCGAGACGATCGACTTCGTCAGCTCGGCGGCGAGCTCGATCACGTACACCGGCACGACGACGCTGAACAACGCCCTTGGCAGCGCCACGCAGGCGGTGACCAACACGGTGGTGATCACGCGCACGGCGGGCAGCGCGACCGTGGTGGCGACGAGCGGGACGCCGGCGAACACGGCGCTCGGCGACATTGAGCGAGTGTTCCGCCTCGACAGCGGTACCTCGTTCACCTTCGACGTCGACGTGCTGATCACCACCAGTGGCACGAGCTGTAGTTTCACCAATGCGCAGGCGGCGACGTCGTACACGACGTGCCGGACGAACTCGGGCGTATCGCTGGGGCAGCGCAGTAGCGTCGATCTGGCGTTCTACTACTCGGACTGCGGCGACGGCGTCGTCGACAGCCCGGAGGCGTGCGACCAGGGCGGCGCCAACGGCAGCGCGACATCGTGCTGCACGTCGACGTGTACGTTCCGCACCGCGGGCCAGGTGTGCCGCACCGGCTCGGGTGATTCTTGCGATCCGAACGAAACCTGCACGGGCTCCTCGGCTACCTGCCCGGCCAACGTGATCACGCCGAACGGCACCGTTTGCCGCACCGGCTCGGGCGATTCCTGCGACCCGAACGAAACCTGTACCGGCGTTGCCGGCCAGGCGTGTCCGGCCAACGTCATCACGCCCAACGGCACGGTTTGCCGCACCGGTTCGGGCGACATGTGCGATCCGAACGAAACCTGTACCGGCGTCGCCAACCAGGCGTGTCCGGCCGATGTCGTGACCTCGGCGGGCACGGTCTGCAACGCCGGCTCGGGCGACCTCTGCGACC
>CADEER010000217.1 GCA_902826395.1 uncultured bacterium | reverse complement strand
CGCACACGGCAATCGGGCACGCTTCACCTGCGTCTCGCCATCAGTGCGCTGGTGACGCTGATGGTGATGCCGGTCACGGCACGTAGTGAGTGTGATAACGACAACTTCGACAGCACCTTTGCCTTGATCCAAGACGCCATCTTTGAGCGGCACAACTGCACGAACGCGTTGTGCCATGGGTTCAGCCCAGGTTCGGGCGGCCTCGATCTGCGGCCCGACGTCGCGTACGACAATCTCGTCGACGTTGCGGCGCAGAGTCTACCGGCGCAGAAATGGACGCGGGTCCTGCCCGGTCAGGCGAGCGCGTCCTTGCTGTGGGTGAACCTCGCGGCGAAGACGCTCCCAGACGCCCAGCATGCACCGCTGCGCGCGATGCCGCTCGATCCCTACCCGGCGCTCAGCCTGGACGAGATTGAAGCGATGCGCCTGTGGATCAAAGCGGGGGCGCCGCGCACCGGTGTCGTGCAGGACACGGCCGATCTGCTCGACGCGTGCCTGCCGCCGCCGAAGCCGATCGAGATCAGTCCGTTGCCGCCGCCGGCGCCCGGAGCTGGCGTCCAGATCGTCATGCCGCGCTGGTACCTCGACGCCAACAGCGAACGTGAAGTGTGCTTCGCGAGCTACTACGACGTCACCGATCAAGTCCCGCCGAACCTGCGCACTGCAGACGGTAAGTTCCGATACAAGTTTCATCAAACGCGTCAGGATCCGTTGAGTCATCACATGATTCCCGTGTTGTATGAGGGCACGGCGGATCCGCACAGTCCGCTCTGGCCAGGATTCTTTTGCCGCGGCGGCGCATATGATGGTGAGTCGTGCGATCCGATGATGATCGGAGACTGCGGCGCCGATGCGCAGTGCGCCACACCAGCGGACTCCAGCGTGGCCTGTATCGGGTACGGACCGGGCGACGGAGGTTTCGGCCTCAGCGCTGCGGGCATTTCCATAACGCAGCAGACGGCGGAAGAGTTTTTCTACGCCGACGGCGTCTACGGCGAGCTGCCCCTCAAAGGCATGATCCTGTGGAACTCACACGCGTTCAACCTCACGGATAGCGCGGGCCGCCTCGAGGCGTGGCTGAATTTCGAGTTTGCTCAACCGCAAGAACAGGTGACGCCAGCGCAGGACATCTACGACGTCACCGCCGTCATGGCCACCAACGCGCCCGCGTTCGGCACTGATGAACCGTGCGCGATTGCCCTCCTCCCGCAACATGCACATGTGTTCGACCTAAGCTCCCACACGCACAAGCGCGGCAAGCGCTTTCGCGCGTTCCTCGGCGCGTTTCAGTGTCAGGGCGGCCCAGCCAGTGGCGCTGCCTGCTCGCCGCTGGGATACGACTTCGTCAGCCGCGATACGTGTCAGGGAGCGCCCTGCGTTGCGATGATGCATCCACGCACCGGCGATTGCGACTTGAATCAGCGAGTCACCATCGACGAGTTGGTGACATCGGTGATCATCGCGCTCGACAAGGCGCCGTTGTCGGAATGTGACGACATCGACCTCGATGAGAACAACCGAGTCCAGATGAACGAGCTGGTAACTGCCGTTGGCGCGTCATTGCACGGCGTACCGCCCGCGACGCAGCGAGATCCTGAAGAATCGTTGATCTACGTGAACCTGATCTACAACGACCCGCTGGTACTGCGCATGGATGACGATCCGCTGATCTTCAACAGCCCGATCGCGGATCAGCGTGCCCTGACCTACTGCTCGTTGTACGACAACGGCTATACCAATCCTGAAGAAGTGAAGCGCCGGTCGACTTCTCCGGAGCCGCCCAACAACTTTTTCCTTGGCGGTCCGTGCAAGATTCCAACCGGCTGCACGCAAGGAAAGGTAACGGCCGACTGCTCCGGGGGCCCGCTAGAAGAGCGCAATCGCTCTTGCGACAGCAGCGACGGGGCGGGCGATGGGTTGTGCGATGCGTGTCCGCTCGTCGGCGGTGTGACCACCGAGGATGAGATGTTCGTCCTCTTGGGGCACTACTTCATTCGCTGACGATGGTCGGGGCACACGGTACGGGGCGATGGGAGGAGTGTCCGGGATTCAAACCCGGGCCAAGCGGATAGGCCGTACAAGCGGGAGATTGACGTGACTGGCGAGTTCGGACGCATGCGATGTGGGCCTGCGACGGGGCGAAACGACGTGCGGCGGCGGCGACAACGATCGAGAATGGAGTGAGACGCGCTGCATGGGCGCTCGTAGTGCGGACAGTAGGCGGCGAACAACCTTTTCCACCGCCGTCCGGGCGCACCGATCGCCGGCCGTTCAGTACAGTGCCATCGCCTTGACCCAGCCTGGTCGGCGTCGAGAATGGCCGGGATGATCGTTCGACTGTGCGGGGTTACCAAGCGATTCGGCGAGCGCGTCGCCGTCGACGAGCTCGATCTGGAGATTGCGCCAGGGATTTGCTTCGGGCTGCTGGGGCCGAACGGCGCCGGCAAGACGACGACGCTGCGCATGATCTACGGCGCCACTGAGCCGACCGGTGGTCGCGTCGAGGTGTTCGGCATCGACATCGCCGCCAATCCGCGCGCCGTGCGCGCCCGCCTCGGCGTGACCCTCCAGGACAACGTCATGATCGACCCGCTCGATCCGGTCGAGAACCTGAAGGTGTTCGGCCGCTACCACCTGCTGCGCGAGCCCGAGCTCGGCCGGCGCATCGAGTATCTGGTCGACTTCCTCGAGCTCGGCTCGCACGCAGGCGTGCCCGTGCGCAATTTGTCCGGCGGGTTCAAGCGGCGCTTGGCGATCGCGATGTCGCTGATGAACGATCCCGAGCTGCTGATCCTCGATGAGCCCACCACCGGCCTCGATCCCGCCGTTCGCCTGGCGCTGTGGGCGAAGATCCGCGACCTGCGCGCCGCGGGAAAAACCGTGCTGCTGACCACCCACTACATGGACGAGGCACAGCGGCTGTGCGACCGCGTCGCCGTGATGGCCGGCGGCCGCATTCTCGCCGACGGTCACCCGGAGGAGCTCATCGCGCGACACCTGGCGCGCCAGGCGATCGAGGTGGACTGCAATGGCGACGGCGAGCGGCGCATCCGGGCGGTGCTGCCGCCCGAGACCCGCCACCTCCGCGCCGGCGGCCGCCTCATCCTCTACGTCGACGATGCGAGCGCCGTGACGCCGCAGCTCGACGGCGCGGCGGTCGACGACGGCTGCGGCCGCACGATCCGCCCCACCAACCTCGAGGATCTCTTCCTGCACCTCACCGGTGCCAGTCTGGAGGGCGGAGCATGAGTCGCCCGATCTCCTTCGCCCATGCCGGCGCCGTCTGGAGGCGCAATGCCGCGATGTACGCGCGCACCTGGATGTACAACCTGCTGCCGAACTTCTTCGAGCCGGTGTTGTACCTGGTCGCGATCGGCATCGGCGTCGGCGCCTACGTCGCGGAGATGGCCGGCATGTCGTACGCCGAGTTCCTCGCCCCCGGCCTGGTCTGCGTCGCCGCCATGAACGGCGCCAGCTTCGAGGTTACCTACAACATCTTCGTCCGCCTCACCTTCGACAAGGCGTACGACGCGATGCTCACGACGCCGATCGGGCCCGACGAGGTGCTGATCGGCGAAGTCATGTGGGCGGTCACCCGCGCTTCGATCTACGGCCTCTCGTTCTTCATCGTGCTGATCTTCTTCGGCCTCGCGCCGCTGCCGCACGCGCTGCTGGCGATCGTGGCGATTCCGCTGGCCGGGCTGCTGTTCGCGTCGATCGGTGTCGCGTTCACCGTGCGCGTGCCGACGATCGATGTCTTCGCCTTCTACTTCACCCTCTTCCTCACTCCCCTCTTCCTGTTCTCCGACGTCTTCTTCCCACTGCAGGAGCGGCTGTCCGGCATCTGGTTGTGGGTCGCCGAAGCGCTACCGCTCTTGCACCCGGTGCGAATCGCCCGTCACGCCTTTCGCGGCGAGGCGAGCCCGATCCTGCTCTGGGACTTCGCCTATATTCTCGGACTGTCGGCCGCGCTGCTGTTGTCGACTCGCGGCGCGGTGCGACGGCGCTTGATGAGTTGAAGCGACCGGCAGGTGGATCACGGCTTTCGGGATTGGCGATTTTCTCGAGATGACGGCGAAGCCTTGCGACACATGCGCTGGCGCAGAAGATACATTTGATTGCCCTCTCCCTAACCCTCTCCCGGAGGGAGAGGGGATGTTTGGCGTTCGGGCCGTCGAACCGACCTTTGATCGAAAGGGGAGATCGTGATGCTGCGTGGAAGCTGTCTGTGTGGAGACATTGCTTTCGAGGTCGACGGCGATTTCGTGATGCCGCACGCTTGTCACTGCACGATTTGCCGGAAGTCGCACGGCATCGCATACGGCGCCTATGCGTTGGTCGACGCCGCCCACTTTCGCTACACCCGGGGCGGCGAGCTGGTGAAATCGTATCGCTCGTCGCCGAACGCCCAGCGCCGATTCTGCCCGCGCTGCGGCTCGAAGCTGCCATACGACATCCCCGGCACAGACCAGGTCGGCTTCCCGCTCGGCGTCCTCGACGGCACGCCTCCGGCAATCCCCTTCGAAGCGCATATCTTCGTCGAGTCGAATCCGACCTGGAGCGAGATCACCGACGGAGCGCCCTGCTTCGACACCTGGCCGCCGGACTTCGATCTGCCGGTGCTCCCGAGCCCGCAACGCCCCGGCTCCACTCCGGGCGCAACCGTCGCAGGCAGTTGCCTGTGCGATCGCATCGCCTACGAGTTGCCGCGGCCGCCCGCCGGCATGCGCCATTGTCATTGCTCGCGCTGTCGCAAGGCGCGTTCGGCGCCGCACGCCACCAACGCCTGGACCGACCTCGCCGGCTTCCGCTTCACGCGCGGCCAGGAGGAGTTGACGGCATACAAGGTGCCCGAGGCGCGCTTCTTCATGAGCGTCTTCTGTCGCACCTGCGGCGCGCCGATGCCGCGCGTCGATGAAAGCCGCGATCTGGTGGTGATTCCGGCGGGCAGCTTCGACGGCGACCCCGGCGTCCGCCCCGAAGAGCACATCTTCACGGGGTCCAAGGCTACGTGGTTCGAGATCAGCGACGGCCTGCCGCGACGGATCGAACGCGACTGAAGCGACGCTCTGCCGTCCTGGGGGCGCCACGCCCCCTCTCTGCTCAAAACTCAGGCACACCAGCGCGCGCAACCAGTCCGCGACTGGTGAGATGCGTAATCGTGGCACCGCGGCACGATGTTTGCGGATATCGCGCGCGGATCGCCACGCCATGTCGCAGCAGCCGCCTCTCCGTCCCCTCCGTGTGTTGCTGGTGGACGAAAGCCCACGGCGGTCGTCCGTACTGGCCGAGGCGTTGCGCGAGTCGGGCTGCGACGTGCTGGCGACTGTTCCGTGCGGCGTCGATCTCTACGCCGCTCTCGACCGCACCGACGTCGACGTCGTGATCGTCGACATGGAGTCGCCCGATCGCGACATGCTCGAGGACATGCACCGCATCTCCGCGGAGAATCCCCACCCGATCGTCATGTTCGTCAACGACGACGACCCCGACGCGATGCGCGCGGCGGTCCGCGCCGGTGTCGCCGGATACGTGGTCCGCGGCGCCGACCGTGAACGCGTGCGATCGGTGCTCGACGTCGCGATCGCGCGCTTCGAAGAGGTCCAGGCACTGCGCACCGAGCTGCAGCGCGCCAAGGCATCGCTCGAGGAGCGCAAGCTGGTCGAGCAGGCCAAGGGCCTGCTGATGGCGAAGCGCGGCATGGCGGAGGAAGAGGCGTACAAGGCCCTGCGCCAGATGGCGATGAACCGCAACCTGCGCCTCGTCGAAGTGGCGCGCAGCGTCCTCAATATGGCCGAGCTGCTGTGAGGGGGTTTCCGTTTCGATGACATCGGCGAATTCAATGAAGCAGCCGGAGCGCGACGGCGAACCCTCTCGCCTCCGCATCGGCTTCGTACCGCTCACCGATTCGGCGCCGCTGATCATCGCCAAGGAGCGCGGGTTCTTCCGCAAGCACGGGCTCGACGTCACCTTGTCGCGCGAGCCCTCGTGGTCGAACGTGCGCGACAAACTGACCGCCGGCATCCTCGACGCGGCGCAGATGCTGGCGCCGATGGCGCTGGCCGCGGAGATCGGCGCCGGCGGGTTCTCGACTCCGCTGGTCACGGCGATGAGCCTGGACCTGAACGGCAACGCCATCACCGTTGCCCCGGAGTTGTTTCGCGAACTGGTGGAGCTCGACCCGCAGGGCATGTACCAGCGGCCGCGCACGGCGCGGCCGCTGCGGCGCGTCATCGAGGAGCGCCGGCGCAACGGCGCCCGCCGCCTCACCCTGGCCGTGGTGTTCCCCTACTCCGCGCACATGTACGAGCTGCGCTACTGGCTCGCCGCTGCCGGCATCGATCCGGACCGCGACGTGCGCATCATCGTCGCCGCGCCGCCGACCATGGTCGGCCTGCTGCGCGCCGGCAGCATCGACGGGTTCTGCGTCGGCGAGCCGTGGAGCACCTACGCCTCCCAGCTCGGCTGGGGCAAGGTGGTGATCGGCAAGTACGACATCTGGAACAACTCTCCCGAGAAGGTGTTCGCCGTCACCCGGGCGTGGCACGAAGCTCATCCGCGCACTCACGCGGCACTGGTGCGGGCCCTGGTCGAAGCCGCCCTCTGGCTCGACGATCCCGAACATCGCATCGAGGCGGCGCATGTAATCGCCGGCGAGAGCTTCGTCGACGCACCGATCGAGGCCGTCCGCTGCTCGCTGCTCGGCGAATTCGCCGATGCCGAGCGCCACGACGAGGGCAACGCCGACTTCCACGTCTTCTATCGCTATGCAGCCACCTTTCCCTGGCAATCGCATGCGCTGTGGCTGCTCGGCCAGATGTGGCGCTGGGGACACATCGAACGGCGCTGCGATCTGCCGGCTGTGGCAAAGCGCGTCTATCTGCCGGAGTTCTACCGCGAGGCGACCGCGCCGCTCGACATCACGGTTCCCGACGTTGATATGAAGGTCGAGGGTTCGCACGGCGCGCCGTGGACACTGATCGATGCCAATCGCGCCCTGCCGATGGGGCCGGACGCATTCATCGACGGCCGCGTTTTCGATCCAATGCGCTGGCGCGAGTATCTCGCCGAGGAGCAGGTTCTACATTCGCGCGTCCCCCTCGACGAGCTCTACTGACTCCTCCTCGTCATTCCGGCGAAAGGGACTGTCGGAAAACGAGACATCAGTGACCGTACACGTACACGTACACGTACACGGAGTTTCCTGCAGAATTCGGGCATTGATCGTGTACGAGTACGGGTACGTGTACGTGTACGGGAGAAAACCGACAGTCCCGAAAGCCGGAATCCATGGGTGGCAGTGGTGCGTGGACCCCGGCTTTCGCCAGGGTGACTACGCTACGGTGCTGCCCTCGTAGGCAGCGCCTTGCTCGCGCATTGAGCAGCCGAGATCGCCTCACGGTAGTCGACGCAACGCGTCAACAGCGAGCCTCGACTGGCACGAACCTTGGATCGTTTAAATCTCGTCAGCGCGTCCAACGGTGGGCGCGCTGGCGAGACAAAGGCGTCTTGTCCGATCGAAT
>CADEER010000216.1:2333-7543 GCA_902826395.1 uncultured bacterium | reverse complement strand
CGCTCGTCACACGCCCCAGAACTCCGACTTCCGCTCGCGCGACAACAGCTCGGCGACTGCTTTCTTGGCCGACTTGCCCTCGTGCAGGAACTGGCGGACCTGCTCGCAGATCGGCAGTTCGACGCCGAGCCTGGCGGCCAGCGCGCTGACGGTCTCGCTGTTGCGCACTCCCTCGGCGACCATCTTCATCTCGGCGAGAATGTCGGCGAGCGCTTCGCCGCGGCCGAGGCGCAGGCCGAGGGTGCGGTTGCGGCTGAGGTCGCCGGTGCAGGTGAGGATCAGGTCACCGGCGCCGGCGAGGCCGGTGGACGTCTGCGGATCGCCGCCCGCTTTCGCGACTAAACGCGCCGTCTCGGTGATGCCGCGCGCGATCACGGCGGCGCGCGTGCTGTTGCCGAAGCCCATGCCGTCGCTGACACCGGCGGCGATGGCGATGACGTTCTTGGAGGCGCCGCTGAGCTCGACGCCGAGCAGGTCGGTGCTGCTGTAGACGCGGAACGCCGGCGCCGCGAACAGGGCCTGCATGTTCTGCGCCTCGGCGAGCTGCGGCGCCGCGACCGTCACGGCGGTCGGCATGCCGGCCGCGACTTCGCGCGCGAAGCTCGGACCGGAGAGCGCGCCGATCCGCGGGCGATGTCCCTCGCCCAGCACTTCGACCAGCACCTCGCTCATGATCGCCAGGCTGCCCGCTTCGATCCCCTTCGAGGCGCTGATCACCAGCGGCTCGCCGCGGATCAGATCCGCAACGGGGGCGAACACCTCGCGCATCACGTGCGAGGGGCATGCGGCGACGATCGCCCCGGCGCCGTCCACGGCCTCGTCGAGGGCGGTCGTGGTGGTCAGCTCCGCCGGCAACGGGAAGCCGGGCAAGTAGGTCTGGTTCTCACCGCTACGGCGCGCGATCGCCTCGACGGCGGGTTCGTGAAACCACAGAGTGACCTGATTGCCGGATCCCGCGAGGAGTCGCGCGAGTGCCGTTCCCCAACTGCCGCCGCCGATGACTGCTACCTTCATGATTCGCCCGGGCGTCATCGTGCCACGATCGGGGATTGCGGTCGAATTTGCGCCAGTGCTACTCCGCCTCGGGATGTGGCAGCGTCGGATCCTGAATATGTCCGCCGCGCTCGCCGCGGCGGCGGCACTGGCGGTACCGGGGCGGGCGCCGGCGACAGGTGATCGCGAGGCGGTCTTGTTGCTGCACGGCCTGGCGCGCGGCAGGGAGTCGATGTCGGCCCTTGCCGCCCGCCTCGCCGAGGCCGGCTACGCCGTCTCGAACGTCGACTATCCGTCGACCGACGCGACTCCCGAAGAGTTGATCCGAATCGTGACCGACGCTTATCAGCGTTGCTGCGCCGCCGCCCCGCGCGCGCATTTCGTCACGCATTCTCTCGGCGGAGTCCTGACCCGCATCTTCATAGCGCGCGGCAGACCGGAAAACCTGGGCCGGGTGGTGATGATCGCACCGCCCAACCGGGGTAGCGAGATCGTCGACCTGCTGGGCGGAACCGGCCTCTTCGGCGCCATGTTTGGCCCGACCGGCCTCAGCCTGCACACCGGAACCGCCGGCCTGACCGAGAACCTGCCAGCGGCGGACTACGAGGTCGGCATCATCGCGGGCGACTGGCCGGTGAATCCGCTGGGCGCCATGGTGATCCCGGGCCGAGACGATGGCGGGGTCAGCGTCGAGGGCACCAAGCTCGAGGGAATGGCGGATTTCCTGACCGTGCACCGTTCCCACGGGCGCATCGCGGCCGCGCCGGAAGTCGGCGTCCAGACCCTGCATTTCTTGCGTACCGGTCAGTTCGCACACTCCGCCGGCAGGGACGGTGAAGGGCGTGTTTCTCCTTGATTTAGCCAAGGGCTGTTGCGAGGATCCGCGGTCGTAACTTGGGGGGCCGCAACAGACGGCAATCTAGGGCGGTGCCCCCCGTCTTTTTTCGCGATCAGCGAGGGGGTCTGCATGGCAAACATGTTGCGCCGCACCGTCGGTGCGGCGGCAGCGATTGCGCTCTTTATCGGCGTCACTCAAGTCTCGGCACTGACCTCGGAAGAGGCAAAGTGTCAGAAGACGGTGGCGACACAGGGGCGCGTGTACGTAAAGAAGCACTTTGGCGCGCTGCAGAAGTGCTACGACGCCATCAACAAGGGCACGCTGGCACCCGGCACGGATTGCGCGCTCGATCCGAAAGCCGCTCCAAAGATCTCACAGGCGGTGACGAAGTACACCGACAAGGTATCCGACAAGTGTCCGGACCTGATCGTCGCGGCGCTCGATTTCGGCGGCCAGTGCTTCGGCGTCACCACCACCACCGATCTCGTCGACTGTCTGCTCCAGGAACACGACGCGGCGGTCGAAGACATGGTGGCGACCGTCTATCCCACGGCTTTGGTGAAGCGCTGCAACGGCGGCGTGAACGTCGGCAAGCTCTGCACGGCTGACGCCAACTGCCCGACCAGCACGTGCGTGCTGCCCGGCCGCGCTTGTGTCGACGGCGCGAACGACGGTGCGGTATGCGACAGCGCCGGCGACTGCCCCGGCGGCGCGTGTCTGATGAGTAAAGAGCAGGCCAACTGCGCCAAGATCCTCGGCAAGACCCTCGTCAAGCAGGTCAACAAGCGGCTTTCGATCGTCCAGAAGTGCAAGAAGCTGGTCGCCAACGACACCCTGCCCGCCGGCACCGATTGTGTCGCGTACTCACAAGACAAGGTCGACAAGCTGACCGAGAAAGCGATCGAGAAGGTCCAGGACAAGTGTCCGGATCCGGTCGCCGTCGCCGAGTTGTTCGGCGCCGCCTGCACCGCCGCCGGCGATGCCGACAGCGTGGCTGCTTGCGGCACCTGCACCGGAGACAGCAATGCCGATGATCTGATCGTCGTGCAGCACGGCACCGGATCGATCGGCGGCGGCGCGACGGCGATGGAGATCACCGACAACGCCGATTGCATCGGCGGCCAGCAGAGCCGCTGCCAGGTCGGCGACTTCCTGATCGCCAACGACGAGATTCGCGTCGTCGTCCAATCCGTGCAGCGCAACTATCTCGGCGGCATCGGCCAGTTCGGCGGCCAGATCATCGACGCCGACCTGGTGCGCACCATCGGCGACGATCGCGACAGCTTCGAGGAGTGGTCGGTATCGCTCAACATCGAGTCGACCGCCCACTACACCTCGGTCAACGTCCTCAACGACGGCAGCAACGGCGGTCCAGCAATCATTCGCGCCACCGGCGTCGACGATATCCTCGACCTCCTGAATCCGAGCTCGGTGATCGCCGACTTCGGGTTCGTGCTTCCCCCCTCGGCCAACGACAACGATCTCCCGGTGACGGTCCAGACCGACTACATTCTGGAGCCCGGCGCTCGCAACGTGCGCGTCGAGACGACCGTCCTCAACACCAGCGGCGCGGCGATCGATATCTTCTTCGGCGAATTCCTCAACGGCAGCAGCCAGGTCGAGCTCTTCCAGACGGGTTACGGATTCGGCGAGCCTCTCCTCGCGTCGCCGTGCTCGAACAACCAGTGCAACCGCGTCGGCAACATGGTCGCCTACAGCGGCGAGCTCAATTCGGACGGCGTGTCCTACGCGTACGTGTCTGAAACCCTCGGCACCTCGACGTTCTCGACCTCGGGCGTCACCGTGCCGCAGCTCGGAATCGACATCCTCCTGGCTCTGATCGGAGTCGCGACACCCAACTGGGAGTTGGCGGCGAACGGCCAGCCGGGCGACAGCATGACTTTCACGCGGCATTTCTTCGTCGGCGACGGCAGCGTCGCCTCGGTCGTCGACGCGCGCAACGTCGAGCAGTGCGTGCCGTTCGGTACTGTCACCGGCACGGTGGACGTCGGCGGTTCGCCAGTCGCCGGCGCCGATGTCGCGATCCTCGGCGTGCCCGCCAACGGACCCGGCGGTGCCGGCTTGCATCCCAATCTGTCGCGCAACGTCGTCACCCACGCGCGCACCGACGCGGCCGGGAACTTCTCGATGACCGTGCCGCCCGGCACGTACAACCTGGTGGCAAACCTCGACGGCTCGCCCTACCAGGGCGGCGGCAGCTCGCCAGTGATGAATCCGATTACCGTCACGGCCTTCGACACCACCGACCAAGACGTAACTCTACCGACCACCGGCGCCCTGCACGTCACGGTTGTCGACGAAGACGCCAACCCGCTCGCGGCTCGCGTGTCGGTCGTCGGCTTCGATCCGTCGAACGACCCCGGCATCACGCAGAACATCGCCGGCGTCATCTCCAACGCGACCAGCGTCTTCGGCGATACCCGCGAAGACGGGTATCCGTTCGGCGTGGCGCTCGCGACCTACGCCGATCACACCGGCGACACCGGTGAGTTCGCCCTCGAGCCTGGCAGCTACCGCGTCTACGTTTCGCACGGTACCGAGTACTCCGTCGACTTCGCCGACGTGACCATCACCGCCGGCGCCACCACCAACTTCAACGGCGTCGTCGAGCGCGTGGTGGACAGCACCGGCTTCATCTCCGGCGACTTCCACGTCCACTCGGTCGACAGCCCCGACGCCGCCATCAGCCGCGCCGACCGAGTCGTCGCGATGATCGGCGAGGGCGTCGACTTCTTCGCCGCCACCGACCACGGGTACCGCACGGATTTCACTTCCACGATCGCCGATCTCGGCGTCGGCTCCCTGATCTCGACCACCATCGGCCAGGAGATCACCACCTTCGACTACGGGCACTTCAATGCCTGGCCGCTCGACTACGATCCGCTGCTGCCCAACCACGGGTTCGTCGACCATGGCGGCGCGGCTCCGGACGGGCAGGACTACCCGTCGGCCGGCTTCTACAGCGAAACTCCGGAGACGATCGTCGGCCTGGCGCACGGCGACTACTCGGGCGGCTCCAACACGGTGCAGATCAACCACATCCACAGCCACTTCGGCGTCGACGGAGGCTCCGGCCTGGCAATCGACACCGGCATCGAGCCGCCCGCGTCGAGCGTGCCGGCGGCGGCGCGCCGCCTGAACCCGGGCGTGACCAACTACTTCACCGACGACTTCGACGCGCTCGAGATCTGGATCGGCGAGAGCCGCGGCCAGGTCGTCGATCTCTTCCTCGGGCAGAACGCCGGCGACTGGCTCAACCTGATCAACCAGGGCATCGTGTCGACCGCCGTCGCCAACTCCGACACGCATCGCCGCTTCATCACCCAGTCGGGATTCCCGCGCAGCATGGTCGCCTCGA
>CADEER010000216.1:0-2233 GCA_902826395.1 uncultured bacterium | reverse complement strand
ACCGTCGACATCCAGAGCCCGACCTGGGCGCCGTTCGACAAGGTCGAGTTCTACGTCAACACGACGACCACGCAGAACACCATCGACGACGTTCAGTCCGGTGCCGGCCTGGTCGACGTCAACCGCTACTCGCTGAACCCCGACGCCGTGCACGTCGACGGCGTCGACTTCACCGTGACGAGCGTGCCGGTCGCCGGCACTGGCTCGTCGCGCTACGAAGCCAGCACGACTCTCACGCTGCCCAGTTTGAGCGAAGACACCTGGGTGGTGGCGATCGTCAAGGGTACCGACGGGGTGTCGGAGCCGCTCTTCCCGGTGGTGCCGAACAGCATCAGCACGGGCTCCAACACGACCCTGGCCGGACTCATCGACGGCAACTTGAACGAATCGGGCATCACCGCCCACGCCTTCACGAACCCGGTCTTCATCAGCGCCGACGGCGTGTCCGGGTACCAGGCGCCGGGTGTCCAGTTTGTTCCGTAGTCCAGTGCTCGCAAACATCCCCCCGCGGCGGCGACGCCGCGGGGGGAGTGATCGCGCCGCGCAGAAAAACCGCGGCGCTCATCGCGGTGCGGCGGCCGCCCTCGCCGCGACCCTACTGTTCTCCGCTGCCGATCGCGCGGCGGCGACTGCACCGAGGGTCGCCGACCTGCTGCGCGGCGCCGCCGTGGTCGGCATCGGACGTGTGACCGCCGCCGAGGATCTGGACCACGGCCGCATCCGCATCCACGACCTGGTCATCGACAACGAGCTGAAGCCCGGAGGCCGCGAAGGCTCTCGGACGCTGCGCGTAGTGTCGATCACCGACGAGCCCGGCGCCCCACTGATCGAAGCCGGCAGCTCCGGCGTCGCGTTCGTCCGCCCGCTGCGCCGCAATAGCTACCTCGATGCCAACCTCCCAGCCGGCGCGATGTACCAGTTCGTCGAGCAGCGCGCCGGTTGGCTGCAGAGCTCCGGACCGGAGCAACTGGCCGCCATCGCAGCACCGATCCAACAGATGATCGAGAGCAGCCGCAATCCGTCCAAAGACACGGTGGCCCGTCATCGGACACTGGTGTTCGCCATGCTGTCGGCTCCCCACCCGCTGTTGATCACCAACGGCGTCGCCGATCTCTCGACCTTGCCCCAGCTGGCGTCATCGCTGACCGCCGGAGAGGCAGCGACTCTCGGCGCCGTGTTGAACAACGCCGCCCTGCCGATCGAGCTGCGCACGGCGCTGATCGCCGAGATCGGCACGCTCGGCCTGCGAACCATGGTCGAGCCGCTGCAACAGATACGGGAGCCCGCGCTACAGGAAGCCACGTTGACTGCCCTGCGCCAATTGGGAGCGCCGGTTGCGGATGAAGAGTTGCGCGACCGGCTCGCCGCAACCGACCCGCAAGTGCGGCTCGCGGCGGCCGTCGAGCTACTCGAGCGCGATAGCGCCGCAGCGATCCCGGTAGTTTCCGGAACGGTGCTCCTCGATGCCGATCCGCAGGTGCGTATGGGCGTCATCGAGGCGCTCGGCGCCACCGGTTCGGCAGCCGCCTTGCCGCCGTTGGAGACTGTTTTCACAATCAGCGCCGTCGAAGAGCGCCAGGCGGCGGCCCGCGCGCTGCGCCAGATCGGCGGCGAGCCGGCGATCGAGGCATTGCATCGGCTGGCCTTCACGGGGCCGATCGATGCGCAGCGCTACGCCGTCATCGTCTTGATGACGCTCGGCGTTCCCCGCGACGACCCGCGAGTCAAAGACATCGCGCGGCGGCACAAGGACAAAGAGATCCATACGATGCTCGAGCACGGCCTCAAAGACGGCCACGGCCATTGACGATGCGCACGCGCTGCACACTGGCCGCCACATCACTGGCTACCCTGTTGTCGATCGCCGCCGCGGCCGAACCGGCGCGCGGCCATACCGAAGAACGGGCCGTGCGCGAGATCGTGCACGTCCGCGGCACCGTGCAGGCGGCCGGCACCTGCGCAACCGGCGTGGAATTGCGAGTTCTCAACCGCAGCGTCCATCTGTGCGACGCAGCGGTGCGACGAGTCGCGGTCGCGTCGGCCGACGTCGCCAGCCAGCCGACGCCCACCTCCTTCGACGTGCAGGGCGACCGCCCGCTCCTCGCTCCCATCGTCGGCGCCAGCCCCGGCACGCGCGTCACCGTGCTCGGCGAGTGGCGGCCGGGCCGCAAGGACCTGTTCGCGATTGAAATCGACGTATGTCCCTGCGCAGATAGGGAACCTGATCGGCCCT
>CADEER010000215.1 GCA_902826395.1 uncultured bacterium | reverse complement strand
AGATAGGTGGTGCGCGCCGCGTCGATCTCGGCATTCGCCTCGGTCTGCATCAGAAACGCTTCGAGCTCGTCGAAGCGCGAGTAGGAGATCTGCGGGTCCCAGTGATGCAGCAGGTGGCGGCGGAACCCGACGCTGCCGAATGCACGGGCAAACGGCGACGACGCGAACATGCGGTTGACCGCGCCGTGCGGCGTGACCGTGTAGTCCACTCCGACCACTGCCTCCGTCGAACGGTGCTCCAACTGATTGCGCAGCGCCGAGAAGAACGGAAAGCACACGATGACGCCGAACACCCACGACGCCGCCGCGCCGTACCAGCCGGCCGCGAGAAAGCAGACGAGTAGGATCCCATGCAACGCGAGGCCGCTCAGCAATGCGAATCGCTGCCGCGCGACGGCGGCGGCGTCTTGCCGCGCGTCGCGACCGCTGTGGTGTTCCTTGAACACCCGCCACAGATGGATACCGATCAGGTTCTCGAGCGCACAGCGCAGGGTCGGCGCGAAGTGATACGACACCTCGGTGTCGTCCGGCTGGCCGAGATGCAGATGGTGTTCCCAGTGCACCGCTCGATAACGGCGGATCTCATCGCCGATCAGAATGCACACCAACCACTGCGCGAGCCGGTCGTTCTTCTTCTTGTCCGGATGCAGGTTGAAATGCGCCGCCTCGTGCATGAACAACACGATCGACGCCAGCCAGAAGCCGATCCAGAGGCCGAAGACGGGCACGAGCAGCAGGCCCAAGCCGTTGCCCGCGATCACCGCGCCGGCGACCCCCAATGCCAGCAACGTGTAGCGCGCCGCCAGATCGAACCACACCGCCGCCCAGCGCGGCGCGAGCGTGCGGCGGAACGTTTCCCACGTATCGCCGTTGGCGCCACGCAAGCCACGCAACGGCCGTGTCCCCGGAGCATTGGCGACCCTGCTGCCGTCGTCGAGTCGTTCGGATTCCAGCGCCATTGCGTGAAACGTTAATCGCTATGTCCGCGTGAGGCAACGAAGACGATCGCGCCGCGCGCGTCCGCCGCCGTCGTCAACATCAAAACCCGAGTGTGGCGACGTTGACCGGCAGCGCCGCGGTCGTATCGGCGAACCACTCCCCATCCTGCGCCAATCCGATCACCAGGCGCGCCTGACCCGGCTCCGCCGGAGCGGCGACGCAGAGTGACGCGATCATCGACTGCCCCGGCGCCAGATCGTACGGCAGCGGCGACGCGGCCGAGTTGCCGGCGATGATCTTGCCGCTCTCGTCCTCCCAGCGGTACGCGAGGCTGACCCGGCCGTTCGCGGGGCCACTCCAGACCAGCGCCGGCCAGGTGCGCTCCGACTCGTTGGCGATCAACACCGCGACTTTGAAATCCAAGCCGGCGCTCACCGGATCGGCGAATTCACCGGCGGATGCGAGGCGCGCCTTCTTGCCATTTGCCGGCAGCGTGCCGAGCGCTTCGCCCAACAACGTCGTGTCGCCTCCCGGCTGCGCCGTGATGAGCGCCTGCAGATCGGGCTCGCGCGGCTCGGCGACCTCGAACAGCAAGTCCGATCCGAAGAAGCCGACCAGCTTCAAGCCCGGCGGCGATAGCCAACGGCCGCGGTCGGAATGGCGCAGATGCGCCAGATGAACGACGACGTAACGCAATCCGGTCATACGGCCGAGCAGCTCGGTCGCGCGCGCATCGGGGAGCGATTCGGCCAATGCGACGACCGTCTGTCGCGTCGATGGTGAGCGACTGCCGTAGCCGTTCAGCAGCGGCTGCCAGTGCGCGGTGCTGCTCACCGTGTAGAAGCTCTCGAGATCGCCGTTGAACAGATCGCAAGTCGCCGCCGGCAGCTCCAGCACCGCACCGGGCGGAAGTTGCGCGAGCGCGCGATACACCGGCCGCGCCAGGTCGCCGGCCTCGACGGTGCGCGTAGCGCGATCCTCGAACGGCAGGCCGTACTCCACCGCGGTCACAACCGCGACGAGCAGCGCCGCTGCCCAGCCGAGTCGCGATCTCGCGCCGCGCACTGCTGTGAATCGCCGCACCATCCCGTCGAGGCCGAGCCCGGCGAGAGCCGCGATCCCCAGCATCAGAGTCAAACCGAATCTCGCCGGCGTCGCGACGGTCGACAGGTCGGGCATCAGCAACGCAGCGACGGCTTGGACGGTCGGCAGCGCCAAGCCCGCGATCGAGACCTCCGGACCGAGCGCCATCAGATACGAAATCGCGATGATGCCGACGGCGCCGGCGCGCAGCCGGCCGCGTTCTGGCTCGGCCGTTTCGCTCCTGCTGCCGAACAACGCGAACAACACGCACGCCAGCGGCGCGAATCCGATGTACAGAGCGGGTCCGCCGCTGCCCAGCCACTGCCGGACCAGCGGCGGCACCAGGTAGTTGATCAGCCAGCCGGCCGAATCCAGCCGTGCCCACGCGAGCCAGTCCGATTCGCCGAGCAGGCCGAGCTCCGTCAGATGCAGACGGGGCATTCTGACGGCGTACGCGAGCGCGACGCCCATCGCCGCCGCGGCAAGTACCAGGCCGGCGCCGCGCGGCGAGACGCGCGCCCGCACGTGCCACAAAACGCCCGCGCCATAGCCAACGACCGTCATCAGCGTCAGATACGACAGCTCCTCCGAGCACAGGCTCTGCAGCGCCCAGACCATCGCCAGGGCCACCGCGCAACGCAGGCGCGCGGTGGTGAGTGTCTCGTCGAGAAAGAGGACGACGAGCGGTAGATACTGGGCCGCGACGACCTGAACGTGGGTGAGACTCGCCATCCGCACCGGGCAGAAGAGGTAGACGAAGCCTCCGAAGAAGGCCGCGGGGCGCCCGACTCCCCAATGGCGCAACAGCGCAAACATCGCCGCGCCGCACAGCGCCAGCACTTTGAACAGGTTGAGCTGGTACGCCAGCACCGGGTTGCCCGTCGCAGCGTACACCGGCGCGAAGATCGGCAACTGGCCCAACAGCGGCTGCGCCGTCGCGAGCGACGCCGGCATCGGGTGAAAGATGTTGGCCTCGAACAGCCGCGACGGCGCCGTCGTCAGCGCGTGCCAGTCCCACGCCATCGCCCACATCGCCCAGCTCGCTACCGGCGCCGTGAGCCAGCCGTCGGCGCGACTCGACGGATCGAGCACCTGCCGCGCCGGATCCGCGAACAGCGGATACAGCAACAGCCAGACGATGACCGCATAGGCCGCCGCGGCAATGCACGTTTCGACCACCAACGACCGGGTCGATCTGACGACGGAATCGCTCATTTTCGAATGCTCCGAGCGATCCCGCTACGGCTTGTAACCCAACGCTTCGAGACGCTGGCGCGTCACTTCGTCGATGCCCGTCGCGGCAGCCCCCCCGCCGCTCTGGTCCGTCACCGCCGCTTCTAGCGCATCCGGCTCCGGCGCGGCGCCGATCACGTAGTCCGCCATCAATCTGCGAAAGCGGGCCACGACCTCGGGATGCTCGGCCGCTACGTTACGCGTCTCACCCGGATCCGACTCGAGGTCGTACAACGCCTCCGTCCACGGAATCATCGACGTGAGATACTTGAAGCGGCCGTCCTGGGCGGCGTAGTGCTCGGAGCGGCAATCATCGCCGAGGTCGAGCTCGCGGCAGCTCGCCCATGCGGAGCGCAGCTCGGCAAACACCGGGCGCGCGACCTCACCGCCGTCGCGTCCGAGAATGACCGGCGCCAGGCTCCGGCCGTCGAACGCCGGATCGAGGCTGGGAGGCGCGATGTCGACCAGGTCGAGAATCGTCGGTGCGACGTCGATCAGTTGGACGCGCGTCTCCTCGACTCCCGCCGTCAGTCGGCCCGGCCAGTAGAACGCCAGCGGAACGTGCAGGACGGGATTGTAGAGGGTCTCGCCGTGGCCGATCTTGCCGTGCTGCGCAAACTCGTCGCCGTGGTCGGCGACGACGACGACCAGCGTGTCCGCGGCAAAGGGCTGCCCGGCCAGGGTCTCGAGGAACTCGCCGAAGATCCCGTCGAGGTAGCGAATCTCGGCGGCGTGCAACGCCAACATCCGCTCCACGTCGGCGGCGCCGATCGGCTCGAGGCCGCGGTTGTGCTTCACCTCGAGCTCGCCACCCGGATACACGCCCTCGAATGGTCCGCTGTAGCGCGGCGACAGCTTCTCGAGCGTCGCCAGAGCCGCCTCGCCGTGGGGCACATACGGCGTGTGCACTTCGTAGGTGTGGACGAAGAGAAAGAACGGCGCCGCGGAACCAAAGCGCCGCAGCCATGCATCGGTCTTGTCGAAGGTCTGGCGAGCGGAGCCGGGGAACTCCTCGCTGACATGGTGGCCGTCGTCGTACCAGTCGAACCCGCGGTCGAATCCAAAGTCGGAGCTGACATACGCGTCCTCGGTGATGCCGACCGTCATGTAGCCCTGCGCTGCCAGGATCGCCGCCAGCGTCTCCGAGCGCAGCGTCGTCGCGTTGCCGTAGACGTGATGGCGATTGGGATACAGTCCGGAGAACAGCGACGCGTGCGAGACCAGAGTGTTCGGATACTGCGAATAGGCACGCCGGAAGGCGAAAGACCGCGATAGAAACGCGTCGAGCACCGGGCTCACCGATGGCTGGCGCCCGTACCAGCCGACCTGATCGGCGCCGAGCGTATCCAACGAGACCACGATCACGTTCGGCCGGCGGACAGCCGACGTCGGCTCCTCCCCCGACGGCGGCGCGTCTACCGGTAGGATCAGAACCGATCCCCAATACGGTTGCGCGACCGCGCCGGCGGCACCCGATCTCGATGTCGAAAAGCGCAGCGAATCGCCCGCCGCCGCCGGCGTCTCGAGAACCACGGTCTCGTCCCGCCATCCCGGCGCCGAAGCGGTGACGTTCCCCGAGTAGACGCGCCGCCACTGGCCGGCCCGGCCGACCTCGATCGCGAACTCGATCTCGGCCTGGGAAGCGGGATCGGCGGCGATGCCGGTGCTGAAGATCAGCCGCTTGCAGCCCTCGGCCGCCGTCAGCTCGAAGGCGAAGTCGGCCGGCACTTGCAGAGCGTTGCGCGTCGCCGTCCCGAGCTTCACCTTGCGCGCCTCGAGTGGCGGGTCGGTAGCGGGTGCACCGGGGGATCCGATGCGGTGCAAGACGCCGGATGCCGGCGGCGCCGGCAGCAGGACGAGTGCCGCGGCAACCGCGAGCGCCAGGTACGGCAATCGCTCGCTGGAGCAGCGCCACGAAAAAAGCCGGATCACCCGCGCTCCCGGCGATCACGAATGCGGTCGCGCCTCATCGGAGGCCGTCCGTTACCAATCTGGGGCGGGCGAATCCAGCCAGGTTTTCGACGACTCCGAACTCGTTGTCGGTACTCGTCTCGAAAGCGATCGTGCGGCGCCCTGCCGGCACCGCGATGTCCGCGAATTGCCAGCGGCGGTCGCGGAAGTCGCGCGCCGGGTCGAGAGTCTCGTCAAAGATCGGCTCGCCGTCGACCCGCACCACGAAGCGCAGCGCCGAGGTCAGGAACCGCGTCCACTCGTCCGGGTTCATCGCCGCGCCCATGCGCAAGCGCGCACCCGCGGGTACATCAACAGAAAACTCGAGCGCCGTGCGCGCCGGCTGAATCGTCGGCATCAGGGTGACGATCGGCTTCTCGAACGGCCACACTTCGACGCCGGGCTCGATCTCCGTGGCACTGGCACCGCCGTCCTCGCCGCGCACGGTCACCGACGCTTCGGCGAGGTGCGCCGCGAAGTCGAAGGCTACGTCCTCGTCGACCGCAGGACGCGGCTCGAGCACGGTGAAGAGCCATCCGTCCATCCGTATGCCGTTGAACACCCGTCCAAGCTGGTAGCGCTCGATCAGTGCGTCGAACAGTCGCGGCGCATACGTCTGCGGCCGTGGGATCGAAGCGAGAAGCTGCAGTGAATAGACCAGGTCGGTGCGCGGGTCGCGGGTGAGATCGGCGATCATCTGCTCTTGTCGATCGTCGAACTCCTCGAGCGGCAGGAGCGCGAAGAACCGGGTCGCGAACGGCCGGTCGGCGAGGAAGTTCAGCGCCGGCACGTACGGCAGCGCCGCGAGCGGCGCCGAAGGGTCCGGCACCTGCCGCAACATTTCGATCAGTGGATCGACCGCGACGGCGGCGTCGAGGTTGACGCGGATCCCCGCCCGCGGGCTCGCCAACGGCACGTCGTAGAAGACGCGCGCCAGCGACACGACTTTGAACGACAGCGCCAACACGACACCGATCACGGCGGCGGACATTGCGAATACCGCGCGCCGCCACCAGCGCCGCCGCCGGCCGGCGACGCTCTCGATCACGAACGCCAGCAGGATCAGGGTCGGCAGATAGAGAATCATCAGATGCACGAGATCGCGCGGTCGGCTGAGCGACGCGATCATCAGGATACCGACCAGGAGCAGCAGCCACAGGTGACGGACGTGCGCCGGCGGCGCCGCCGTCGACTTTCGATCTCGCCACCACAGCATCGCCACGCGCGCCATCACCACCAACAGCACGGCGTAGGGCAGGCCGTAGACCAGACGGACGAACAGCTCGGGCAGCAGCGTCTCCTGGAAGATGCGGCTGCGCAGAATGTCGAGATAGGCGAAGTCGAGAATGATGCTGGGGAAGTAACTGAAGAAGCCGTCCCAGCGGATGACGCGGCTCTGTTCGAACGGCGGCCACATCGGCGGGAACCCGATGTACTTGACGACTCCCTCCATGCCGGGCGCCCAGACCGGCTGCTGCACGAGCGGAAACCAGAGGGTCTGCCAGAGCATCTCGCCGACCAATCCCGCCGGAGCGAACGCCAGCACGGCAAGCACTGGCGGAAGCGCGGCCGCGATCCCGAATCTAGCCACCGCGCCGATCGACGCTGACAGCGAACGACCGGAGAAACCATCGACGAAGTAGAAGGCGCAGAGAGCGACCGCGATGAAGGCGCTGCAGTCCTGCTTGAAGACGGCGGCAATGCCGACCACGGCGCCGGCCGCGATCGCCCAGCCTCGCTGCCCGCGGTGAATTCCGATGGCCGCGAGCAGGACCGCGATCATCAGCAGGAAGATCGCCATCGAGGTGTAGCTGACCATCTGCCAGTGCGGGAAAGCCGTGATGCGGTACGCAACGGTCAGGATCCCGACCAGCAACGCCGCGGCACGGCCGGCGACGGTTCGCGCCAGCAGGTAGACGAGCACCACGACGATCGTGAACACCACCACCATCATCATCCGGCCGACGACGATGCTCGGCCCGAAGATCCGGAACAGCAGCGCCGTCAGGTAGAAGATTCCCGGAAACGCGACGTGCACGGCGTCGCGATAGAGGATGCCGCCGTCGTTGATGTCGTCAGCGATCTGAAGGATCGCCGCTTCGTCGAGCAGACTGAACCAGCGATGGTAGAGCGGCAGTTGAATCGCGAGCGCCAGCGCGATCAGCAGAGCGATTGCCGCGCCGTCGCGGCGGACGTCGAAGCTCGGCGGCGCCTGGGTCACGGCGATACCCGCCGCGATTGGGCGCGCGAGCAGACGACCGGCAGTGGACATCGGCGGCGGCACGGGCGTTTCGCGGGCGAGCGATGGCTGAAGCATCTGACGTGCGAAACGGCGGCGATCCGGACCATCGAGCCCACCAATCTGCCGATCCGACCCGCCGATTTCCACACCTAGC
>CADEER010000214.1:6247-7706 GCA_902826395.1 uncultured bacterium | reverse complement strand
TCGTGTACGGGTACGCGTACGAGTACGTGTACGGGAGAAAATCGACAGTCTCGGAGGGCGAGAGGGTCTTCAGGCGAGGCGGCGCAGGGCGATTGCCAAACCGACGACTACGAACGGGATCGACTGGAAGGCGTGACTCAGGCCGAGGCTGGCGACGGTGAAGGCGATCAGCGCCGCCTCGAGCGCGATGGCGCGCGACCGCAGCCACGGCTCGGTGGACGGCGGCGCCCGCAAGAGACGCAAACGCACAAAGGTCTGCACCAATAGGAACAGGTATGCGGCGAGGCCGACGGCGCCGGCTTCGTAGGACAGCTCGACGAACACGTTGTGCGCCGAGCGCGGCGGATGCGCGGGCCCCTTTGCATGCGGCACCGCGAAGGTGCCGAGGCCGTGGCCGAAGACGGGCCGCGCCAACGCGAGGCGCAAGCCTTCACGCCAGATGTCGACGCGCGACTGCACGGACGCCTGGGCCGCGGGCTTGGCGATCGTCGCGATGCGCGCCGCAATCGGTGCCGGCGTCGCTACGCGCAGCAGGAAGGCCATGAGCGCCAGCGAAGCAACCGCCGCGGGCAGCGGCCGCAAGTACGCGAAGAGGAGATAGGTACCGCTCACCGCCAGAGCCACGAATCCGCCGCGCGAGCCGGTGAGGACGACCGCTTCCACCATCACCGCGAGCACGAGCAGCGCCGCCGCCACGGCGACGCGCCGCCGCCGAACCATCGGCACCGCGAACGCCGACCACAACGCCATGCCCAGCAACAGGCCCCGCGCCAGATCGTTGTTGTCGCCGAACACTCCCACGCCGGCGCCACCCGGTCCCTGCGGCGCGACGTACGGTCCGACGGCGCCGATGCTTTCTCGAATCAGGTTCAGCGCCAACACCATCAGCGAACCGGCGATCACCAGCAGAACGAGGTCGAAGTCGCGCCGCTGCCGCACGACGCGCACCAGCAACCACGCCACTACCGCGAGCTTGATCGGCGCCAACGCGGCGACGACACGCACCGCCGCGACATCGGACGCCAGCGCATTCAGCAAACTCGCCGGCACCACCGCGACGCACAATCCGACCTCGCCGGTCCAATCCCGCCACTTCGCTTCAGCCTGTGTCGGACGCGCCAATCCGTCGCGCAGAGCGGCGAGCAGCATTCCCACTGCCAGCGCCAGCATCGGCCGCGCCGCGGCGAGCGCCGGCCAGGTATCCTGCGGCCGCATGAAGTCGAGCCAGAGGTAGGCGAGCAAGCCGGCGAGCGGCCAACGCACCGCGGCGACACCCGCCGCCAGCGACAGGATCCCTAGCAACACCACCAGCAACTCACTCATCGGATCCCTCGAGTATCTCCCACCGCACCCGCCACGCCGCGACTGCTTCACCCGCCGCGCGGCCCGCCGATACCTTCTCGAATATCTCTTGGCCGGCGCCGTCGAGCAGCATCAGCCGCGCCCACGTGGAGCGCAG
>CADEER010000214.1:0-6147 GCA_902826395.1 uncultured bacterium | reverse complement strand
TACGGAGCGCTGCTGTACAAGGTACCGCCGTCGGTGGTCACCCGGCGCTCGGTGAAGTAACCGGCGAAGTAGCCGTACGACCACCACGTCGACACGATGGCATCGGGCGGAGCCTTATCTCGCAGCTCGGTCAGCACCGTGTACCAGGCGTCGTTGACTTGCGGCACATAGTCGCGCGCCACCGCCCAACCGGCGCGCAGCGGCGCATACAGCACCATCGCCACCACCGCCGCGATCGAGACCGCCGCCAGCGCACGCGACGCGCCGGAAGTGGCCGCGAGGCGATCGAACACTACACCCCGCAGGCGATCGATGCCCACCGCGATGGCAACCGCGAAAGGCGGCACCAGCAGCAGCAGGAAGCGGACCGAGCCGAGCGACAGAAACAACGCGGCGGCGAACCACGCGACGATCGCGATCGAGGCGCGTCGACGCGCCCCGTCGCGCGTGTCGACCGCGTACAACACCACCGCCGCAATCAGAGGCGCGGCGACGGCGACGACGAGCACCAGGCGCGGCGGCGCCGACTCCGGCGACGCCGCGATCGACAGCAGCAGACGGTACAAGATGATACCGCCGACGAAGGTCGCGAAGTGCGGCGTCCGCCACTCGCGACGCGGCAACAACATGAGCAACAGACCGATCCAGCCCGCGAACAGATGAACCCGCCCTCCCATCCAACCGGCCACTTCGCCGAGGCCGATCGAACGCATCTCCCCGACCGCGGCGTACGGATCCGGCCACGCGAGCCGCGGGCCGGCGGCCGCTTCCGCGGGTGCGCTGAGCAGGCGGTTGTTCAGCAGATGCGGTAGCGCATCGAGATACGAGGGCGAGGCGTCCGCCAGCTCCGTGGCGACTCCCGCCGCGAGCACGAATCCCAGCGCAGCGGCGGCCGCACGGCGCCCAGTCGCGTCACCTGCATCGGATGCTCCGGTCAACCGCGCCACGGCGATCAGTACGGCGTTCGCGACCAGGCCAATGGTTGCCATCGCCCATGCGAAAGGCCAGCCGTTCCAGATCGTCGCGTACGGTCCGACCGCCGCGCCGGCCACCGCCGCGCAGCCGATCGCTACGAGGCCGCGCCGCGCCAGGATCGACTCCGTCACCAGCCACGCCAGGAGCAGCGGAAAGAAATAGCTCCAGATGTCGTTGTCGCCGTTCAGCGTGCGCCGCAACAACAGCGGATTGAGGCCGCTCAACAACGCGACGACCGCGCCGCCAACCCAACCGCCGGCCAGCCGAAACCCCAGCGCATACGCCGGCACCACCGCCAACGCCGCGATCAGCGATGGCAGCAGCACCAGCGCTTCGAGCAGCGGCGCGCCCGGCCGCACCGCGGTCAGCACACCGTGCAGGGCGGCGATGGCGCGCACGTGCAGCGAGTGCGGGTAGTGCACGCTGCGCCCGAGCGGCGCGAGACTCGTCATGTCGCGACAATCGCCGTCGACTTCCACATCGCACACCGAGCCGGTGCGCTCGAGCTTGCGCGCGGCGATCGCCCAGGCGTAGCCGTCGAAGCCGCCCGCGTAGGCATGCTGGCGCCCGTCGTCACCCCGAAAGCGAAAGGCGTCGCGGATCTGCTCTGCCGCGCCATCATCGCGCAGCGTGAGCTGCGACGCGCCACCGACGCCGCCCAGCTCCGCCGGCAGCGAACGCACCCACGTCACCACAGCCGCGATCGCGGCGATGCAGGCGAGGGAACGAGCAACTTCGGCACCGCGCGTCACGGCGAAGAAGTCCCCATCAGCCGGTCGTACACCGCACACTCGCGGCGCGTCCGCTCGGCGAGCGAGTGCTCGCGCTCGATCAGCGCGCGGCCGGCGCGCCCCATTCGCGCGCGCGTCTCGCGATCGCCGCACAGCAGCGACTGCATCGCCGCGGCGATCGCCGCCGCGTCACCGGCGGCGCACAGGCGGCCGTTCTCGCCATCGCGCACCAGCTCGCCGACCCCGCCCACCGCGGTGGCGACGACCGGAACCTCCATCGCCATCGCTTCGAGCACCGCGTTCGGCGTCGCCTCGCGCCAACTCGTCGAGAGCAGCAGATCGCTCGCTTCGAGGACCGGCCGCACATCCGCGCAATGGCCGAGGAAACGGACTCGCGCGCCGCTCGGTCGAGCGGCGGCTGCCGCCTCGAGGCGAGGGCGTTCGGGGCCGTCACCGGCGAACCACAGCTCCGCATCGACACCCGCGTCGATCAGCCGCGAGAACGCATCGATCGCAATCTCGCCCCCTTTGGCAGGCACCAGTCGACACACCGCCGCGACGACAAAGCGCCCGTCCGGTACACCGAGCTCGCGGCGCAGCGGCGCCAGCACCGCCGAACCGCCGCGCCGGAACTGGTCAGCGTCGATGCCATTGCCGAGCATCGACAGTCGGTCCGCGGCAACTCCGCAACGCCGCGCACTCTCCATCAGATCGGGCGACACGGCGAAGACGTGATCGAACGCCGGCAGGCAGAGGCGGTCGATCGCAAAATAGAGCCGGGTTGCGCGCGTCACGTCCACCCAACCGTGCATCGTCGCCACCGTCCGCATCGCGTGCCGGCGCCGCAGCAACACGCCGAAGAGGGCCGACTTGTAGTCGTGCGCGTGCCACACGGCAACGCCGAGCCGGCGACACAGGCTCGACAACGCCAACAGCGGTCGCGGGTCGAACGGACCGCGATCCTCGATGCCGATCAACTCGCAGCCGGCGGCGTCGGCAGCGCTCGCCAGGTCGGCGAAGCCGGCCGAGCCCGGCGGATGCATGTACGCGGCCACCGGCCGATAGCGGCTGCCCAGCAGTTGTGCCGCGGCGGCGCGGACGGTCTTCTCCGGACCGCCGCCGCGATCGGCGACGACGCGGACGTGCAGGACTACTCGCGGCGCGGCGGTGCCGCCGGAGACAGCCGGTGGCGCAGCTTCAGGCCCGGCCACGGCGCGGCGCGCCCCCGTCGCGCGCAGGGTTCGCCTTGCGGCGCTCGGGAGCGGCGAGGTCCCAGAACCGATCGGCGACGCACTCCCAACTCCGCTCGCGCGCTCGCAACCGAGACCGCGCCGCCATCTGCGCCGCCGGGACGCCGTCGCGCAACCTCGCCCGCAGCGCGCCGCACAACGCGTCGGTGGTCGCCACGACATCGGCGGCATCCGACCACTCGCGGCACGCCGGCAGATCGCGAAGGATCACCGGGCGATCCGTGCAGAGATACTCGAGTAGCTTCAGAGGCTGCATCGAACGCGTCACCGGCAGGTCCGCATACGGCATGACGAGCACGTCGCTCAGCGCCGCGTAAGCCGGGAGATCGCCGTGGTCGACCGGTCCGCCCGGCCAGACACCCGGGAGTCGCAGCAGAGTCGGATCCGGCGTGCGCTGCGGACCCAACAGGACAACGGTGCCGCCGCACGCGCGCTGGCAGGCGCGCACCCACTCCGTGTCCAGGCGGCGATCGATCAGGCCCCAGAACATCAGCAGCGGGCGCGGCAGGTCCGGCGGCAGCGCCACCCGACTCGACACCTCCTCCGCCCGTGGACGCCAGTGATCTGCGTCGACACCGTGCGGCAGGAAATGCGCCGCATATCCCGCCGCGCGGATCCGCTCTTGCAGCGTCCGCGACGCAGCGAGGACGACGTCGCTGCGCTGCAGCAGCCGTCGCTCGAGATCTGCCTGCACAGCGCCGGCCGCGCCAGGCCAGACCGAGAAATCGTCGACGCAGTAATAGACGACGCGGTCGACATTGAGGTCGTCGAGCAGCGTCACGCCCAGAGGCAACGCGGTAACCAGGATGCGCCGCCCGCGCGGCGGCGCGGCGGCGGCGACGGCGCGCGCGAGCAATCGGCCGTTCCAACGCTGCATGCGGGGCGACGTCCACGCCGGCCAGTGGCTCGGCGACAGAACGCGCACCCGACCGCCGGACGCGCCCTCGACCGCCGGCGACGCGGCGCCGATCCAACGCCTGATCTGATCGACGCCGCGCATCAGGCTGTCGCGATCGAGCGTCGGCTGCGTCAGCCCGACCGTCTCCAGCCACAGCACGTCCACCGACGCCGGCAATCGCCCTGCGATGTACTGTGCGCTCGATGGATGGCGCCCCCAGTGATCGGCGACGAACACCACCGAATCGCCGGACTCTCTCCGAGGTTCCCGGTCATCGCGCGGCGACTGTGGTCGAGAATCGGCTGGTTGCATCGAACGACGCGACTCGATAACACAAATCGCGGTATCACGAGAGCGGTTGAGAGGGATCGGATGGTGCCACGCTCGGCTACGGCGGTCGTATCGATCGACGCACCCTCTCTCGACGGCGACCCTGTGCAGCAGACCTGCGCCATCGCTCCCTACTTGATGACGCGCCGTCTCGGCACGCGCCTGCTCGCCGGCATCCTTTTGATCGCGGCGGCGCCTCTGATCGTCGGGTTGGGCCTGATGATCCGCCTGACGTCGCGCGGCCCGGTGCTGTTTCGGCAGGTGCGCATCGGCGTCGACGGACGTCCGTTCACGATGCTCAAGCTGCGGACCATGATCGACGGCGCCGAGAAGCTGCGTCCGGGCGACTGGACGCGCGTCGAAGACACTCGCATCACCCGGCTCGGCCGCCATCTGCGGCGCTGGCACCTCGACGAATTGCCCCAGCTCGTCAACGTCGTGCGCGGCGAAATGGCGCTGGTCGGCCCGCGGCCGGAGCGACCCGATATCGCCGCCCGCCTGTCCGAGCAGATCGCCGGCTATGCGCAGCGCCAGCGCGTGCTGCCCGGCATCGTCGGACTGGCACAGATCAATCTGCCGCCCGACACCGGCGTCGACTGCGTGCGCCGCAAGCTGCGTCTCGACATCGAATACATGCGCACCGCCAGCTTCGGCCTCGACCTGCGCATGATCGCGTGGAGCGCTGCGCGGTTGATCGGCGTTCCCTTCGATCTCGCCACCGGCGCGCTCGGCCTGCTGCGCGACATCCCCACCCCCGACGCGGCGAACGAAGGCACGGCCGGCGAGAGCAGCGCCGCTTGAGCGCGCCCGCAGCAACGGGATCGTCGAACGGCGCGCCGGCGGCACCGCTCAATTGCCTCACGATCGACGTCGAGGACTATTTCCACCCGAACGCGATGGACGGCGCAGTGCGGCCCGACCAATGGGGAGCACTGCCGCAGCGAGTCGAGTCCAACACCAACCGCATGCTCGACCTGCTCGAAGAGCACGGCGCGACCGCGACGTTCTTCGTCCTCGGCTGGGTGGCCGAGCGGTATCCGGCGCTGGTGCGCGAGATCGTCGCGCGCGGTCACGAGCTCGCCTGCCACGGTCATCTGCATCGCCTGGTCTACGAGCTCGGCCCGGACGCGTTCCGCCGCGACGTGGAGCGCGCACGCGCGCTGCTGCAGGACGCCAGCGGCGAGCCGGTCGACGGCTTCCGCGCCGCCAGTTATTCGATCGTCGCCGACACGATGTGGGCGATCGACACGCTGATCGACCTCGGTTTCAGCTACGACTCGAGCATCTTCCCGATCCGTCACGATCTGTATGGCATCCCCTCTTTCGATCGCTTCCGCGTTCGCCTGCAGCGGCCGGCCGGATCGATCATCGAGATCCCGGCGTCGACGCTGCGCTTCTTCGGCGCGAATCTGCCGATCGCCGGCGGCGGCTATCTGCGCATCGCCCCCTTCTCGTGGACACGCTGGGCGATCCGCCGTCTCAATCGACTCGAGGGACAACCCGCCATCGTCTACACGCACCCGTGGGAGTTGGACGCGGCGCAGCCTCGCCTCACGACGCGTTACCGAACCCGCCTACGCCACTACAGCCGCCTCGACGGCATGGAGAGCAAGTTGCGTCGCCTGCTCACCGACTTCCGATTCGTGCCGCTGCGCGCAGCCTTCGCCGGCAAAGAGGCGGCGCCGGCGCGGTACCGCGCTTGAGGAATGGAGCAGCTAGCTCTCTCAACGGAGACTGTCGATTTTCTCGAACGGACGGGCGAAGCCCGCACAGAACCCTTCTCCCGCATGGCGCGCGGGAGAGGATTAAAGGAGAGGGTTCGTCGTCGTAGAGCTCGCGAAAGCCCTGTGACACGTGCACTGACGTAGAAGAAACATTTGATCGCCCTCTCCCTAACCCTCTCCCGGAGGAGACTGTCGATTTTCTCCCGTACACGTACTCGTACGCGTACCCGTACACGATC
>CADEER010000213.1 GCA_902826395.1 uncultured bacterium | reverse complement strand
CGTGAACCGTGAACCGTGAACCGTGAACCGTGAACCGTGAACCGTGAACCGTGAACCGTGGACGGGAAGTCGTCGGGTCGAGGCGTGAGTTATAGCCCCCGACGCGTTGCGCCCGTCCTTCTGTGGTGGTAGCGGGAGGGGTTGGTTGAGGGAGCAGGGACGTTGGACGAGAAAGAGCTCGAGTCGTTCAGACACTTGCTGCAGGATCGCCGCCGCGACCTGCTGGCGGGGGCCGGCCGCACGGTCAATCGCATGCACGACGGCAAGGAAAACTTCCCCGAGCCGGTCGACCGCGCGGCCCTGGAATCCGATCGCAACGCGACGCTGCGCATCCGCGACCGCGAGCGCAAACTGATCAACAAGATCGAAGAGGCGCTCGAGCGCATCGAGGACGGCAGCTACGGCATCTGCGAGGAGTGCGGCGAGGACATCTCGGCCGATCGCCTGCGCGCCCGACCGGTGACGACGCTCTGTATCGAGTGCAAGAACGAGCAGGAGAAGAAGGAAAAGCGCGTCTAGAGCAGGGATCAGGAGTCGGGCGTCAGGCGTCAGGGAATGTGGCTCGCTGCGCTCGCTTTTGTTGATTACCCGACGCGCAGCGTCGCACCTGCCCTGACCCCTGGCCCCCGATCCCTGACCCCTGCTTTCATCTCGGCAGGCCGAGCACCTGCATCGCGATGATGCCCTTCATGATTTCGGTGGTTCCCGAAGCGATGCTGGCGGCGGGAGCGCCGAGGTAGCTGGCCTGTACCCATTGCGCCGGGTCGCTGCGCTCGCCGGGCTGTGGGGGATCGTAGATCTGGGCGAAAGGTCCGATGGCGCTCATGCTCACCGTCGGCATGGTCTGGGTCAGCTTGGTCCAGTGCAGCTTGATGATCGATGCCTCGGGACCGGGCATGCCGGCGCGCAGCAGCTTGACGAGGATCCGCTGGCAGGTGCTGCGGAAGGTCTCGACGCCGAGATAGAGATTGGCCAGCTTCTGGCGCGTCAGCGGGTCGCGGCGCGCCCGCTCGTCGTTGCGGATCAGGCGGACGATTTCATCGCGCTGTCGCTTGAGGGCGATCTGCATTTCGACGACGTACATGATGCCGCGCTCGTTCTGCAGCGCCGAGGTGACGATCTGCCAGCCGTTGTGCAGCTCGCCGAGCAGATTGCGGCGCGGCACGCGGACGTCCTCGAAGAAGACTTCGTTGAACTCCGCCTGGCCGTTGATCTGGCGCAGCGGTCGCACGGTGATGCCGGGAGATTTCATGTCGACGAGCAAGACGGAGACGCCCTGACGGCGCTTCGATTCCGGATCGGTGCGGCAGAACACCATGCACCAGTCGGCGTGCTGGGCGAGCGAGGTCCAGACCTTCTGGCCAGTGACGACGAATTCGTCTCCTTCGAGGAGTGCCTGGGTGCGCAGGGAAGCGAGATCGGAGCCGGCGCCCGGCTCCGAGAAACCGCAGCACCAGATGTGCTCGGCGCTGAGGATCTTGGGGGCGAACTCGCGCTTCTGCTCCTCGGTGCCGAAGGCGATGATCGGCGGACCGACGATGCCGATGCCGAGCCCGTTGATGGCCGGTGGGGCGCCGGCTTGGCTCATCTCCTCGACATAGGCGATCTGCTCGGCGATCGAGGCGTCGCGGCCGCCGTAGGCTCGCGGCCAGGTGATCGCCACCCAGCGGTCCTGCGCCAGGCGCGCCTGCCAGCGGCGCAACAGCGCCACGCGTTCGCCGTCCGCCAACTGGGCGAGATTTTCGCTGCGCAACTCGGGGCCGAGGTTGTCTTTCAGCCAGGCGCGCAGCTCGCTGCGGAATGCGTCGGTCGTATCGCTCATGGGGTGACTTCTTAACAGGGGCGAGGGGCGGGGGGCGAGGGGCGCGTGACAAGTTGCTCCGCGGTGCGGGCTAGGTTGCTCGCGGGGCGGGAATCCGTTAATTGCAGCGGGTCGGCGCGCAGGAAAACAGTCGCCGATCAGACGGGGCCGTAGCTCAGTTGGGAGAGCGCTAGAATCGCACTCTAGAGGTCGTGGGTTCGACTCCCATCGGCTCCACTTCTGCGACGGAGCTGTATCGCATCGATGCAGCTCCGTCGCCGCATTCAGCGGGCAATCATGTCGCTACGACGCCGCAACGCGCACAACTCCCGGGCCATGATCCTGGTGATCGCATTGTTCGGCAGCGTCGCAGCCGCCACGCCGCCGGTCCCTCACGGCAATGCGGATGCGCCGCCGACTCCCGACCGGGTGCGGGTGACCGGGACGGCGACGATCCGCGGCAAGGCGCAAACAGCGACAATCCGGTGGTCGTACGTGAAGGGCGGCAAAACGGTCGAAAGCGCCGCGGCGCCGAAGATGACCGTGACGCGCCTGTCGTCCAACGTACCGCTGATGATGATCAAGCTGCCCAGCGAGCTGTTCGCCATCCGCATCGGCGAGGAATTGAACAGAACCTTCGATCAGCCGATTCTCCTCGACAACAAGGGGGAGGCGACGTGTTCGTGCCGCATGCGCAAAGACTGCGGGAGCGCTGATACAGCGGAGTTTCGCTGCCGGGTGGAAGGGTGGTTGGAAGATTGAGCGGAATGGATCCGCTGCAACACTTCCTGTCGGCTTGGGAGGTTGGCCGTGGACGATTCGACCTCGCGCCGGTGGCCTCACTGAGAGCTGAGGGCGGAACGCCAAATCAGAATAGACGCTTGGTTAAGCGCAGGCGGCGTGGTTGACTGGCGACTTATGAAGCGAATCACCGCGATGCTGCTGTTGTTGCTGAGCGCCGACTTCGCCGGCGCCAAACTGTGTGGCGACGATGTCGGTGGGCAGGACGTGCCATGCGCCTGCGGCGACATCGTGGTCAGCAATCTGGTGCTGGACGACGATCCGGTTGCCGGCGCCACCTGCGAAGGACACGGACTGCTGGTGCGCATCACCGGCGATACCGAGGTGACGATCGATCTGGGCGGCAAGACGTTGCGCGGCACCGGTGGCGGACACGGAGTCAAGGTGCTGCACGGCGGAATCGGCGGGACGCGAATCACCAGCAATCCTCGACGCGCTTCGATCCAGGGCTTCGAGCACGGCGTCTCCGTGGCCGGCGGTGATGTGAGCTTGCTCGAAAACGTCGACGTCCGCGGCGCTGCCTTCGACGGAATCCGGCTGCGCGGTCCCGGGCATATCCGCAACTGCACGGTGTCGCGCGCCGGCCGCGACGGCTTCTCCCTCAGCGGCCGCGACGTACGCGCCACGAGCAACCAGAGCCGCAACAACGGTCGCCACGGCTACATGGTGATGGGGCAGGCCGGCAGTTTCTCCGGCAACCAGGCGAGCAACTGCGGCTCCGCGGGGTTTCTCGTTACCGGCAGCGGTCACTCGGTGGAAGAGTGCGTCGCCGAATATTGCGGTCGGAACGGACTCGACCTTGTCACCACCGCCGCGACGATTCGCTCGTGCATAGCGCGCGACAACGGCGCCAGCGGGATAGAGGGACACGGGGCCGGATGGCGTCTCACCGGTAACACGGCGACCCGCAACGGCGAGCACGGCATCAAGGCGCGCGGCCCCGGCATGGTCGACGAAGGTGGCAACAGTGGCGCCGATAACGGCAGCGCGGCCGGCTCGGAAGTCGAGCAGTGCCGGATCGGCGACGTGCCGTGCATCGCGGCAGTCGTCAGCGGCGCTGACTGAGCCGCGATGACGTCGCTTGCCGATCGCGATTGCGTGCCTTGCAAGGGCGGCGTGCCGCCGCTCACGCCCGAGCAGCGCGCGCCGCTACTCGCGCAGCTCGAGGATTGGCAGGTCGTCGACGGTCATCACCTGCGGCGCGTCTACTCGTTGCGCGATTTCGCGACGGCGCTAACGCTGGTGAATCGGATCGGTGATATCGCCGAGGAGCAGTCGCACCACCCCGATATCGAGCTCGCCTGGGGCAAGGTCGGCGTGACCATCTGGACGCATACCATCGACGGTCTGACCGAGAACGACTTCATCTTCGCCGCCAAGTGCGATCGCGCGTACAAAAGTGGGGAGTGGAGAGTGGGGAGTGGGGAGTAGGGCTGCCCACCCCATTCTCCACTCTCCATTCTCCACTCCCCACGCGGTTGCGCTGCAGCGCTTCGAATGATTTCTGTGGCGGTCCTTTTCGCCTCTACGACACCACGGAGTTGCTGCCATGAATTTCGACGTCGCGTCCACGGACCTTTCTCGCTTCGAAGGTGATCTGCTCGCCATTCCCGTGTTCGAGGGCAAGCTCGACGACGTTCCCTTTCGCGATGTCGACGAAGCGTTGAACAAGCGCCTGACGAAGCTGGCGGAGATCGAGTCGTTCGAGGGCAAGGGCGAGCAGACGCTCACCTACAATCCCGACGGCAAGCTCGGCGCCGCGCGCATCGTGCTGATCGGCATCGGCAAGCCAGGTGACTTCAGTCCGCCCGACGCGCGCTTGATCGGTGTCGCCGCGGCGCGCGCGGCGAAGGCGTGCAAGGCAAAGACGGTCGGCGTCGCGCTACCGAAGGTCGCGAAGGGGCGGCTGGACGCCGTTCTGGAGGCGATCGGCTGCGGCGTCGTCCTCGGCTTCTATTCCTTCGACAAGTACAAGAAGGACGCCAAGCCGCTCAGCGTCGAATCGATCACCGTGCTCGGCAAGGAGATCGGCGGTCCACGCAAGCGCGGCGCCAAGGCGCGGCTCGAATGGGGCACCAGCATCGCCGCGGCCGTGAATCGAGCTCGCGATCTGGTCAACGGGCCGGCCAACGAAGTCACGCCGGAGTACCTGGCCGAGGTCGCCAAAGCGATCGGCAAAGAAGGCGGCATCAAGGTCAAGGTCCGCAACCGCGCCGAATGCGAGAAGCTCGGCATGGGCCTGTACCTCGCGGTGGCGCGCGGCGCGACGCACGAGCCGCGCTTCATTCATCTGCAGTACGAGCCGCCCAACGGGCGCGCCGTGCGCACCGTCGGCCTGATCGGCAAGGGCATCACGTTCGACTCCGGCGGTCTCTCGCTGAAGCCCGCCAAGTCGATGGAGGAAATGAAGTGCGACATGGCGGGCGGCGCCGCCGTGATGTCGGCGATGGCGGTGATCGCCGCCGCCAAGCCGCCGGTGCGCGTGCATGCCGTCTGCGCCGCCACCGAGAACATGCCCTCCGGCGACGCGTATCGGCCCGGCGACGTGATCCAGGGGATGAGCGGCCGCACGGTCGAAGTTCTCAACACCGACGCGGAGGGCCGCCTGACCCTCGCCGACGCGATCCACTACATCGTCAAGGAAGGCGTCGATGAGATCATCGAGCTATCGACCCTGACCGGCGCCTGCATCGTCGCGCTCGGCAAATTCACGGTCGGCGCGATGTCGCAGAACGACGACCTGATCAAGCGCGTGCTCGGCGCCGCGACGGTGGCGGGTGAGGACCTCTGGCGACTGCCGCTGGTGCCGCGCATCGGCAAAGAGCTGAAGAGCGAGGTCGCCGACTGCAAGAACATCGGCGGCGCCTGGGGCGGCGCGATCAGCGCCGGCCACTTCCTGCTGCCGTTCGCCGGCGACACGCCGTTCGTGCACCTCGACATCGCCGGCCCGGCGTTCTCCGACGGCCCCTGGGGTGTTCACCCGAAGGGCGGCACCGGAGTCGGTGTGCAGACCCTTGTTGAATACGTCACGCGCACCGTACCCGAGAAGTTCGGCAAGAAGTGAGAGCGGGGCTCCGCGCGCAGCGCTTGTCTCGGGCAGGGGATACTCTTCTGAGCCCGCTGCGGCTCTGCACGTCAATTCAATCGACACACTGTGTCACCCCGGCGAAAGAGACTGTCGATTTTCTCCCGTACACGTACTCGTACGCGTACCCGTACACGATCCATGCCCGAATTCTGCAGGAAACTCCGTGTACGAGTACGGGTACGGGTACGTGTACGGTCACTGATCTTTAGTTTTCCGACAGTCCCTTTCGCCGGGATGACTTGCCCGCTTTCCGAGCGTCTCTGAAGCGGCGTGCAAAGCCGCCCGCTGTGCGGGCTGTCTGCAGCCAGTTTGGCTGAACCCCTTTTCAGATCGTTTCTGCGATCTATGATCGTGTCTCGCGGTAGGCGCGAGCGCGGCTGACGCCGCTCTCGGCATCGGGCGTGGGCAGGAGAGGTTCGTCCTCGTCATTGGCCGAGGTGCGTCCTGAGGTCGGCGATCGCGGTGCCGCGGAGCTTCGGCACGACATCGGACAGACTCGGATGAAGATTGCGATCGTTGGAACGGGCATCTCGGGCCTGGTGGCGGCGCACCTGCTGCGACGGCGGTGCGACATCACCGTGTTCGAGGCGGATGAGCGCGTGGGCGGACACACCAACACGGTGGACGTCGATCTCGGCGGCGAACGCCACCGCGTCGATACGGGCTTCATCGTGTACAACGAGCGGACATATCCGAACTTCAGTCGTCTACTGGACGCGCTCGGCGTCGCCACACAGGCGACGGAGATGAGCTTCAGCGTGACCTGCGAGCGCAGCGGGCTCGAGTACGCCACGCACTCGGTCGCCGGATTGTTCGCGCGGCCGCGCAATGCGTTCGATCCCGGTTTCTACCGCATGCTCGCCGATGTCGTGCGCTTCAACCGCGAAGCGCGCGATGTCGTCGGTCCGGCGGCGGATCCAACGATGGCGCTCGACGAGTTCCTCGCGCGGGGGCGCTATTCGCGGCGCTTCATCGAGCATTACGTTGTGCCCATGGGAGCCGCGATCTGGTCCGCGGCGCCGGACCGATTCCTCGCGTTTCCGGCCGCGTCCTTCGTTCGCTTCTTCCACAACCACGGCCTACTCGATCACCGTGCGCCTCTGCAGTGGCGGGTCGTCCGTGGTGGCTCGATGAGCTACGTCGAGAAGCTGATCGCGCCGTTCCGCGACCACATCCACCGGCGCTGTCCGGTGTTGGCGATTCGGCGTCAGGCCGACGGCGTCGAGGTATTGGTGCCCGACGGGGTGCGCTTGCGTTTCGATCACGTCGTCCTCGCCTGCCACAGCGACCAGGCACTGGCACTGCTCGACGATGCGGACGCTCACGAGCGACGGGTGCTGGGCGCGATCCGCTACCAGGCGAACGAGATCATCCTCCACACCGATGCAGCGGCGATGCCGAAGCGCCGCGCCGCGTGGGCGAGCTGGAACTATCGCATCCCGCGCCAGTCGGACCGCCCGGTGGTGCTGACGTACGACATGAACCGGCTGCAGTCGATCGAGTCGTCGCAGCCGCTGCTGGTGAGTCTGAACTGCGCCACCAGCCTCGATCCCGAGCGGATCCTGCGGCGGATCCAGTACCACCACCCAGTCTACGACGCGGCGGCCGTGGCGGCTCAGACCCGGCGCGGTGACATCGACGGTACGGCGCGGACTCATTTCTGCGGCGCCTACTGGGGCAACGGATTCCACGAGGATGGCGTGGTCAGCGCTCTGGCCGTGGCGGAGCGATTTGGAGAGCGCTTGTGAAGACACCGCGGGAGAGCCAAAGCTGTATCTATGAAGGGGTGATCGACCATCAGCGGCGTGAACCGGTGCGGCACGCGTTCCGCTACCGTCTGTTCATGCTTTATCTGGATCTCGCCGAGCTGCCGGGCATCTTTGCCGGGCGATGGCTGTGGTGGGCAGAGCGGCGGGCGATCGCCGAGTTTCGCCGCTCCGACTATCCGGGGCCCGCGGATCAGCCGCTCGACGGTGCGATCCGCGATCTCGTCGAGGAGAGGCTGGGCGCGAGGCCGCGCGGTCCGATCCGTTTGCTCACCCACCTGCGCTACTTCGGCTACGGCTTCAACCCGGTGAGCTTCTTCTACTGTTTCAATGAGGTCGGCAGCGGATTGGACGCGGTGGTCGCCGACGTCCGCAGCACCCCCTGGGG
>CADEER010000212.1 GCA_902826395.1 uncultured bacterium | reverse complement strand
CATCTTTCGTTTTCCGACAGTCCCGGATGGGAGAGGGTTAGGGTGAGGGGGATGAGATGTCGATTGCTGAAATCTCGTTCTCTCCCAACGGTCTGCGGCGTCTAACTACTTTGAACCCTCACCTTTGATCCTCTCCCGCGCGCGATGCGGGAGAGGGATTCTGTGCGGGCTTCGTCCGTCGTCTGGAGAAAATCGACAGGCTCGAGGCACCGTGCGCTCGGTTCCCTCTCGCTCGGATGTCCAACTAGCAACAACTGCTCTACGCATCCGCCGGTCGCTGTGGCATGGTGCGCCGGCGCCATGAGTGCCGATACGGAAGAGCGAAGCGGCACTGCAGCGAGGCAGTCGATGGCGATCCTGCTGGCCATCGGGCTCGCCGTTCTCGCGTACGCCTTTCCTCTACCGGACATCTCCGAGGAGGGACGCCGCCTGACGGCGGTGCTCGCCGTGGTGGCGACGCTGTGGATCTCGGAGGCGCTGCCACTGGCCGCGACCGCCCTGCTCGGGCCGGCGCTGGCGGTGTTGGCCGGCGTCGCTACCGCCGAGAAGGCGTTCGCGGCATTCGGCAACCCGATCATGATGCTCTTCGTCGGCAGCTTCCTGTTGGCGCGTGCTACCTTCAAACATCGGCTGAACGAACGGATCGCCTATCGCGTGTTGTCGATGGGCGTCCTGCGCAACGACCCGACGCGCGCATTCATCTTCCTCGGCCTCACCTCCGCCGGCCTGTCGGCGTGGATGAGCAACACCGCGGTCACCGCCATGATGCTGCCCGTCGCACAGTCGGTGCTGCTCGCCATGGTGCCGGCCGGCGGCCGGGAAGTGCCGCGCACCTATGCGGCGGCGTTGATGCTGATCGTCGCCTACTCGGCGTCGGTCGGCGGGTTGTTCACGCCGATCGGCACGCCGCCAAACCTGATCGGTCTCGGCCTGCTGCAGCAGGCGACCGGCGAGACGGTGAGCTTCCTGGCGTGGATCGCCTACGTCTTTCCCGTCACCGCCGCGATTCTCCTGATCATGATGGCCTACATGGCGGTGCGCTTTCGCCACGAACAAGGCGCGCTGGTGTACGACCGCCAGCAGATGGTCGAACGCTACGCCGCGCTCGGCCCGTGGTCGGGGACCGAGAAGTGGGTGGTGACGGCACTCAGTGTGACCATCGCTCTGTGGATCACACCTTCGCTCGTCAATCTGGTCTTCCCGACGATGGGAGAGTACCTGCTCGCCCGCTTACCGGAAGCGGTCGTGCCGCTCCTCATCGCCGGCGTCCTGTTCGTCGTCTCGGGAGATCGCGGTGCCGAGCGCACACCGGTGCTAGAGCTGCGCGATCTCGCCGACATCGATTGGCCAGTCATCGTGCTCTTCGGCGGCGGCATGTGTCTGGGCTCGCTGATGATTCACACCGGCATGGCCGCGGCGCTCGGCAAAGTGCTGTCGTCGTGGATCGCGGCGGACGCGGGTGCGTGGATGATCTTCGCCGTCTGCGCCCTGGCGATCGTGGTGTCGGAGACGACCTCGAACACCGCCAGCGCCAACATGGTCATCCCCGTCGTGATAGCGGTCGCGGCCCCGGCAGGCGCCGATGTCGTCCCGATCGCCGTCGCCGCCACCGCGGCGTGCACCTTCGGCTTCATGCTCCCGGTGTCGACGCCGACCAACGCCCTCGCCTACGCGACCGGTCGCGTCACCCAGCGCCAGATGATCCGCTGGGGCGTCCTGCTCGACATCATCGGCCTGCTCCTGCTGACGATCTGGTTCGGCTGGATCCTCTGATCCCGCCGCGGCGTTGCTGCCTCAGTACTCGTCCGGCCGAATGAGCGCGTCGCTGCCGCCGTCGGCGTAGAGGATGGTGCCACAGCAGAAGGCGGCGTCGGGGCCGAGCAGGAAGGCGACGGCGGCGGCGATGTCGGCGGCGCGGCCGAAGCCGCCGAGCGGTACGGTGAAGCCGCGGATGGCGCCGCCAAATTCGGGGTCGTCGAGTCCGTCTTGCAACAGCGGCGTCATCGTCGATCCCGGAGCGACCGCGTTGAGGCGGATGCCGGCCCCCGCCCACTCGGGCTTGGGGGCGTTGCGCCGCACCCAGCGCGCCAGTGCCTGCTTCGATCCGGCGTAGGCGAAGATACCGCCGCGCTCGACTGCTTCACGGCGTGCGCGCTCTTCGTCGCCTTCGAGGCAAGCGTCGATGATCGGCGACTCGATGCCGGGCAGCCGCGACGAGTTGGACGAGATTGCGACCGCGGCCGAGCGGTATCCCTGCGCCAGGCAGTCGCGCAGGCCGGCGAGCAGCGCTTCGGCGCCGAAGTAGTTCACCGACACGATGGCGGCGTGATCCTTCACTTGCGGACCGAGTCCGGCGCAGGCGACGAGGCCGTCGAGCTTTCCGTTGCAAGCGTCGCGCACCGCCTCGACGGCCGCCTGGCGGCCGAGCGGTGTCGCGAGATCGGCTTCGACCTCGGCGTCGCGGAGATCGACGCCGACGATGCGATGTCCCTCGAGGGCCAGGCGCTCGCGGATCGCGGCGCCGATGCCGGAAGCGGAGCCGGTGACAGCGACGGTTGCCATGGGGGCCGCTTGTAGCTTTCGTGGGGCTGGTGAGGCAACCGGCGTTGCGGAGAGCGGAAAGAATGTGTCGCCGCGGGACCACTCCGAGGGTTCACGCAGTGAAGCTTTGGAGTTTCGCTTCGCGAAATCATTTCATGAACCCTTTCCCGGACGCTGCGCGCCCGACCTCTCCCGTAGGAGAGGTGACTAGACGCGGCGTTGCGCAAAGAACGACGTGGCGCTCGGCCGCCGCAAAGTTTGTTGGCGCGATGGCCTTGGTGATGCTCGCGGCGCCGACGGTGGCGTGGGTGGAGCTCGAGTTTCCGGAATCGGGCATGCGGATGCTGAAGCTCGCCGGCGAGACGGCCGGTGTCAGCTGGCAGATCGACGAAGTCGTCCTGCGCGGCGTCGTGCGCCGTGCGAAAACGGTGCGCGGCGCGCTGCGCTTCGAGGTCAACGGCGTTGCGCTGCGCGATGATGCGCGCGGCCTGGTCGGGCAAGGGCTGCGCGCCACCGGGGCGATCGAGCTTGACGAGCTGACCGATGCAGTCGGGCGCGGCGTGGTGGAGCTGCGGTTGATCGCCGGCGAGTTGCTGGTCGATCGATTCTACGTCGATCTCTCCCAGCATCCGGTCAAGCTCACGGCGGCGGTCGAAGTGCCGGTGGTGTCGGAGCCGCCACCCGGTGCGCGGCTGAGCTTTGCGAAGGGCGAAATGGCGATGACAGGCGTCGGCGTCGTGCGCGCCGGCGGCTGGATTGGGCTCGATGGCACGGCGATGGAGCTCGATGCGGTCGTCGAGGTCGACGGCGTCGCTCGCCTGTACGAGATGGCGGTGATCGAACCGTTCGCGGCGAGTCTGCCATGGCTCGTCGACACGCGCGTCGCCGGCACGGTGCTCGGCGAAGTCGGGTATCGGCAAGAGGCGAACGGCGAGTACCGCCTCGACGGCGAGTTGCGGGTGCGCGATGGCGAGCTGGTCGGCCCCGAACCGGACCTGCAGTTCGGCGGCGTGCAGGCCGCGGTGCCGTTCGATGTCGGCACCGCGCCGGCCGCCGCGGCGTCGAGCTCGCGGCGCGGTGTCATCGAAATCGACGGTGGAGTGCTGCTGGGGATCCAGATTCGTTCGCTGTCGCTGCCGATCGTCGCCAGCGAAGACGCACTGGCGCTCGCCGAGCCGACCGACATTCCGCTGCTCGACGGCAGCATCCACTTGCGCGAAGCGGCGGCGGCGCGGTTGATCGACGCGGAGCGCAGCGTCACGGTTTCGCTCGACCTGAGAGACGTCGCGCTGGCGCCGCTCGCCGAGGGTTTCGGCTTGCCGCCGCTGCGCGGCCGCCTGTCGGGCTCGATCCCGCGCATTGCGATCCAGTCCGGCGATCTCTCCACGAGTGGCGAGATCGTAGCCGACGTCTTCGGCGGCCGCATCGTCGCGCGCAATCTGCGCGGCGGCGAGCTCGGCACCGCCGTCCCATCGTTCGGACTCGATGTCGAGTTCGATGGCATCTCACTCGGCGAGCTCACCGGAGCCTTCGAATTCGGCGATGTCTCGGGCGTCGCGCGCGGCGCGGTGACCGGCCTCGAGCTGGTGGCGTGGGGCCCGGTCGCCTTCGACGCGCGCCTCGAAAGCGTGCCCGTGAGCGGCGTGCCGCAGAAGCTGAGCGTCGACGCGATCCGCCAGATCTCGATCGTCGGCGGCGGCGGAGGCGATCCGCTGTCGCAGGGCGTGATGACCTTCTTCGACGAGTACCGCTATTCGAAGCTCGGTTTTCAGTGCAGCCTGCGCAACGACCAGTTCGTCATCGACGGCATCGAGATCAGAGGCGACAAGCACTACCTCGTCGTAGGCGCCACCCTGCCGCCGCGCGTCGATGTCGTGCTCTACAACCGGCGCATCGCGTTCTCCGACATGCTATCGCGCATCGAAGCGGTGCTGGCGAGCGCGGAGGCGGAGGCTGCTGCGGCTGCGGAAGCGGAGCCGGCGGCGGAAGGCGATGCCGTGAACCGTGATGCCGTGAACCGTGATGCCGTGAACCGTGAACCGTGAACCGGGAACGGTGGGTTGAGACTGAGGACTCGCACTGCGGCGCGGCGCAATGGCCGACAAGGTTCTGAGTGGAGCCGTGATCGCTTGTTGCCGCGACGAAGTACCGGTGGCGTCAGTTCACGGTTCACGTTCCCTGTGGGGTCGCGATGCTGGCTCAGCATCCGCGCACTATGACGGCCCCGGTGATGGCTCGACGCGAGCATGGCGTCACCCCGACTGCCGTTGTAGGCTCGTCGCAAGGGCGCAATCGAACGAAACGCAGCAGAAAAGGAGGAGCACTATGAAAGGGATCCTGGTGATGCTGGCGTTGACGGTGCCGCTTGCCGCGCATGCGCAGTACGGGGACATGGTGAAGGGCGCCGCGCAGGACGCGGCGAAGCAGGCCGCGATGGACGCGGCCAAGGATGCCGCCAAGGACGCGGCGGTCGACGCGGCCGTGGATGCGGTCGGCGCCGATGCCGCTGCGGCGGACGCCGAAGCGGCGGCGGTCGAAGCCGAAGTGGCAGCAGAAGACGCTGCGGACGCTGCCGAGGCGGCCGAAGCGACGGGCGACGGTGCCGCGGCTGCCGGCGCCGAAGCGGCGGCGGTCGACGCCGAGGCTGCGGCGGTCGAGGCCGAAGTCGCGGCCGACGAAGCGGAAGTTGCTGCTGACGATGCTGATGCGGCGGCGGGTGATGCCGCCGATGCTGCTGCGGAGGCGGAGGCGGCAGCCGACGGGAGTTTGACCGGCACGGTGAAGAAGGCCGGATCGGCCGGTGCCGAGGCGGCAGCCATGGAAGCGGTGAAGGGCGGCGGCATGGACTCGATGGGCAAGAAGGGCGGTGCTGCCGCGGTCGACAGCTTGATGGGCAAGTAATCCAGTTCGAAGCTTCGAGGAAATTGGAGAACAGCGATGCGAGTCGTGAACGGATGGGTCGTGATGTGCTTGGTTGCGGCCGGTTGCTTGACCGTCAACGTCTATTTCCCCGCCCCGGAGGTACGCGCCGCCGCCGAGGAGATCGTGCACGATACGTGGGGTGACGGGACGAACACGGCCGAGCCGCCGGACGACTCGCAATCCTCTCTGTGGCAGCGCCTGCTGATGCCGGCCGCGGCGTACGCTGCGGACCCCGACATCAACGTCTCGACTGCGGCGATCCGCCAGCTCAAGTCGCAGATCGCGGCGCGCGCCGGCGAGCTCAAGCCGCATCTGCGCTCCGGCGCGGTCGGCATCGCCGCCGACGGGATGCTGGCCGTGCGCGATCCGAGCAGCCTGAACGTGCGCGACCAGGCGCAGGTACGGCGGCTGGTCGACGCCGAGAACGGCGATCGCCGGCAGCTCTACCAGGAGATCGCCAAAGCAAACAGTCTCGATGCCGCGGCGGTGGCGCGCATCCAGGCCATCTTTGCCGAGACGTGGATCGCCAACGCCGAGCCCGGCTGGTGGATCCAAAAAGGCGGCGCCTGGTCGCAGAAGTGACCTTTCACCACAGAGACACAGAGAACACAGAGATCGCGCCGGCGATGGTGCCGTAACATTTGCTCGCGCGGCGGCTCATGTGTGGCCGAAGCGTTTGTTTAGCCCTGCTACCTTTGGCGGCAACATCGCGCGAGCGAGTTGCGCGCCTAGGAACTAGTTGAGCGATCTCTGTGTACTCCGTGCCTCTGTGGTGAGGAGAATTATGCCGCGATGACGGCGCTGTGGCGCGGTAGGCGGATCTCGAAGCGGGCGCCCGGTGCGGGCGTGTCGGCGACGGTGAGGGTTCCGCCGTGGCTGGTCACGACCTGGCGCGAGACGGCGAGGCCGAGGCCGGTGCCGTTGACGTTGGTGGTGTAGAACGGCTCGAAGATCTTGTCGCGGAGCTCGGGCGCGACGCCGGGCCCGCTGTCGTTGATGCCGATCACCGCCTCGCCGTCGTCGCGCAGATCGATGCGCACCTCGGCGCCGCGCGGTGAAGCCTCGAGGGCGTTGGCGATCAGGTCGAGCAGGACCTGCGTGATCAGATCGGCGTCGGCTTCGACGAGCGGGTCGTCGCCGCGCTCGAGTCGTACGCGCGAGTGGCGGGCGCGCGGATGTTCGGCGGCGAGCAGGATGGCGCGTTCGGCCAGATCGGCGACGCGCACCTCGTCCAGCCGCGGCTCGAGCGGCCGCGCGAAGCCGAGGATCGACTCGATGACGCGGTTGAGGCGATCGGTTTCGCTGATGATGAAGGAGCTGGCGCGGCGCGTATTGACGTCGTCGAGCGCCGAGTCGCGGATCTCCTGCGCCGAGGAGCGCATGACGCCGAGGGGATTGCGCACTTCGTGCGCGATCATCGTCGCCATCTGACCGAGCGCGGCCAGCTTCTCGCTCTGCGCGAGCCGGGCGCGTGTCTGGTTGATCAGATCGCGCTGCTCGCCGAGCAGCCGCATCTGTTCTCGCTCGCGATCGCGAGCATCCATCAGGCTGCCGATTAGATAGCCGAGGACGGCGAACGAGAATCCGAAGTACAGAGCGATCAGCCACGACGCGTCGCTGCCGTTGATCTCGAAGGAAACTCCGAGGAGGTCGAGAATGACGGTGTCGATCGGCCCGACTGCGGCGCCGATCAAGGTTCCCCAGAGCTTGCGGTTGCTGCCTGCTGGTTTTGACTGAGCCATTGACGCCTCCCTTAGCAGGAACGGTGCCGGGGTCGCGAAGCACGGCGGCACCGGCGCAGCAGGCCGGCCGTTGCAGTGCGTCAACACGGCCGTGTTGCGCCGCCGCAACATCTACACCGCGAGCCGTCGGGATTTGCGGGGGACCGACTCGGCACGGGATTTGGTTGGCATCCCCGGTGACGGGCGAATCGGTCGCCCCGCAGCCAAGAGGAGTCGCAGAGATGAGCTGGAAGAAGATCGTGTTGAGCCTGGTGCTGGTGGATTTCGCCGCCCTCACCATCTACGCCGTGTACACCACCGGTTACGTCGGCTTCTTCGAGATGCTGATGGCCAATTGGGCGACCATCGCGGTTTCCGCCGACCTGGTGATCGCCCTGTCGCTGATCGGCGTCTGGATGTGGCGCGACGCGCACCGCCGCGGCGTGTCACCGCTGCCGTATTTGGTGCTGACGGCGACCCTCGGCAGCGTCGGGCCGCTGCTCTATCTCATCCGGCGCGACGAGGAGGAGTCGCCGGCGGCGATTCCGCTAGGGGTTAGGGGCGTGGGGTGAGGGGCGAGGGTTGGTGGGCTCTTCGCCTTGGGCGAAGAGCCTTCGCCAGGCCGAAAGCTCGTTGAACATTCTCGCGCTCGTCACCCCGGGATGGAGACTGTCGGAAAACGAAGATTCGTGCCCGTACACGTAC
>CADEER010000211.1 GCA_902826395.1 uncultured bacterium | reverse complement strand
AGCGGGCCTGGGGCAACCCCTGGCGCATCACTGACTTCATCACCCTGGGCAGTCCACTCGCACACGCCATGATGTTGCTGGCGAAAGGACAGAACGAGTTCAATGAGCGGGTCCGGCAGCGCGAATTGCCGACCTGCCCCCCGGTCACCGACGGCGGTCGGTACGCGTACGTCCCCGACGCTCGCATCGGGACCAGCGGCGGCCGACAGTTCAGCCCACTGGTCCCGCACCACGCTGCCTGTTTCGCGGTGACACGCTGGACAAACCTGTACTTCCCGGCGCACCTCGGCCTGTTCGGCGACGTGATCGGGGGACCGCTCGGTCCGGTCTTCGGGGCGGGCGTACAAGACATCGCCGTCACCATGCGCAGCCTTCGACGCCTCACATTGGCAGCTCACACGACGTACTGGAATCCGAACGCTGAGGCACCGCCCGACGAAACGGCGGACGCCGGCCGTGTCTTCGCGCTCAACGCCCTCAAGCAGGCGCTTGCCTTCGACGCGTCCCGTGACTATGCGCTGCAGGAACCCGCAACGGACGAACCACTTCGGGATCCCATGCTGTTGCTCAACACAGCGATCGATGAGGGCTGCTGGTCCGACGATGCCGTGTTCCCCGCTGATGTGTTGTCTCCGCGCTTTCAGTACTACATGGCGGGCGGCACGGTGATTTCAGGACCAGACCCCGTCGCGCTGGTGCAGGCGGTCCGATCCGGCCAGCGCCCGGACACACGAAATATCCGCACCCTCTCGGTGACTCCGGTTGGACGATCGGCGCTGGTGACCTTCAAGACGTTGGGGATGAGCCATCTGCGACTGTTCTCGAAGGTTGATGGGCACTGGCGCCTCGACGTCTGGAGCGTGTATCCGAAGTCGGACACGTAGCAGATGGACTAGACCACGTCGTGTTTAGTATCGTCGTTATACTAAGCCAACATGTCACTTGACCGCCTCGGCCACCTCGAACACCTCGTCCTGCTCGCCATCGCACGTCTGGGCCCCGACAGCTACGGCGTGTCGATCATCGATGAACTTCAACAACACGCGGGACGCCCGATCCTCCGCCCCTCGGTCTACCTGTCGCTGCGCCGACTCGAAACGCGCAAACTGATCCGGTCCCGTCTGGGAGGACCCGAATCCCGCCGAGGGCGCCGCGGCGAGAGACATGCGGTTTGACCGCTGCAAGTGCCTGTCTGTACTTGCATGTCGCCCAATCTAGTGTCGATCTAGACCCTTAGAACTGCCATTTCGACCCCAAAACTCCGCTTCTAAGGATTCGACGAGATGCCGCGAGGAAATCTGCACAGGCTGCCCGGCCACGTCCTGCACATCACCGAGCGGTGTCACCGCAAACAGTTCCTGCTCAAGTTCGGGCGGGACCGCCGTGCTTGGCTCGAGTGGCTCTTCGAAGCGCGCCGCCGGTTCGATTTGTGCGTGCTGAACTATCAGGTCACCAGCAACCACGTGCATCTGCTGGTTCTCGACCGCGGACTCGGAGAGGTGGCGCGCAGCATGCAACTCGCCGCGGGCTGCTGCGCCGAGGCGTACAACCGCCGCAAGCGTCGTCGCGGCGCGTTCTGGGAAGACAGCTACCACGCCACGGCCGTCGATACGGAAGGTCATCTGGCGCGCTGCATGACGTACATCGACCTGAACATGGTGCGTGCGGGTGTAGTAAGGCATCCGCGCCAGTGGGGAGAATCGGGCTACCGGGAGATCCAGGAGGGCCGGCAGAGGTACCGCATCATCGACCGCGGTGCGCTGAGCGAGTTGCTCGGCGTGGCGGAGAGGCATCTGGCGTCGGTGCAGGCCGAGTGGGTCGAGGTAGCACTCGCCGCGTCCGAGCATTGCCGCACACCGGAATGGAGCGAGGCAGTTGCCGTCGGTCGCCGCAGCTACGTCGAGGACGTACAGCAGGCGCTGGCCGAGAGCGCGCGCCATCGGCGGATTGAGGACTTGGAAGAGATGTCGGTCCTGCGCGACCCAGCGGCATCTTACGAGCGCAATTTCGGGGGTGGAATTGCGCCTCTAAGCTCCAAAATCGATGCTGGAATCAACGAATAGCGAATAATGACAACAGCTTGCAGCGGTCAAACCGCTCCGGCGAACCGTGCATCGATCAAACCGCTCCGGCGGGGCGACCGTGAAACGCGTGCGCTTCGAGAACAAGCTGCGGCCGGCGGTATCGGCGCCGATTTCTACGGCTTCAGCGCTCGCCGTTTGAAAACGGGCGCGGATACGCCGCTCGTCATCCAAGCAAGGAATCCGGGGGGCCTAGCCTTCCGCCTGCACGAACAGCTCGTCGGTTGCGGCAGCTTCGTTCGCCTCTGCAGGATAGAAGGCGACGCGATAGAGGCCCGGGTAGGCGGGTGCTTGCACGACCAAGTTGAGCTTCTCCAACCCACCACCTCTGTAGTTGAGCGATACGGGATCGCCGATGCTTTCGAATGAAGGGGCGCCTTCCCCATCGCCGTCTGTCCGCTTCTCGATCTGGATCCGTGCACCGACGGCGTCGCACGGCACTGCCCACGTTACTGCCATGTTGACCATGTCGTCCGGGTGGACCACTCGTTCGCGCAGCGCGATCTCGACCCGTGCACGATCGGGCGCCAGTACGATCTCCTTGCCGAGAAGGATGCCCAACGTCCACCGGAGGTCGTCGTTTCGATAGATAGTCCCGTGCTCACCACCCACCGGCCGGCCCTGAATCCCGGTGATCGACGCGCTCCAGATCGGCACCGTGCCGTCTCCCGCATCGTCCGCCTCCACTCTCAACACTGCAGGCGGATTCGCCGCGAGATTCACGAAGACATGCGAGATAGTCTTCTGTCGCGTTCCGACAAAGAAGAAGTATCGAACGTGCTGCGGCCGCCGCGCCAGATCGAGGCCTCGATGGAATTCTGCGGCCGCACTCAGGTTCTCGGCGACGAGCCCGAGCGTCTTGGCAATCGAATTGTCGTAGATATCGACGGCCCGATATGCGTCCTCTGCGCGTCTGCTCCAAGCGAACGGCTCGCCGCGCGGCGGCAGTAACTGATAGAGAGACGGGAAGGCTGGCATCGAGCCCAGATCACGGACCTGTTCGGCGCTCAGGAAAAGACGCTTCTCCATTCCCAATGCCGCGGTGAGTGCCAGCGGCGAGCCGCGATGTGGCGTTCCCAGGGTCGACAGCGTACGCACCGCTTTCCATCCGGACCTCGTGTCGAACTGACCCGATTCGAGGAAATAACGCGAGATCAGGCCACCCATGCTGTGCCCGATCAAAGAGATTTCAGCGTCGCCGCCGTGGACCGCGACTACCCAATCGAGCTTGTCGGCTAGTGCTGCTGCGTTCGTACGGTTGTCGATGCGCCAGTCGTACGCGAAGGCAACCAACGTTGGTCGTTCCGAACCTTCCTCGAACCCGCAGGACTCCAGATCGCGTATGATCGCCGCGTACTGCTCGGAGATCGAGACTGAACGGATGACATCCGTCGCTCGAATACGGTCGGAAGTCAGTTGTTCGAACTTACGGTAATGTCCCACGAGGGAGACCAAGGGGCCCGGCCAGACTACCTCGCCGTCCAACTTCAGCTCCGAACCCATGATCCCCGGCACCAAGACCGCAACGTTCGTCATCCTCGCTACCTTTCAAGTCAAGCCCGAGAGTGCCTGTAGAATCGCCTGCGCGGGCGCGCGCCATTTCTTCTGCAGTTTCGAAAGACACGCTTCATCGATCTTGAGCTCACGGAGTCCTCGGACGAGGGAGTCGCGCTGAATGTTCTTGTCGAACAAACATCCCGTATCCTCATCCTCATCTTCGTGGTAGTCGAAATCGCCGTTCGCCAGGACCAGGAACCCGGCAAGAGCCAGCATCACGATCCCGACCTCGAACGGCCGCCTCGCTCGGGCCGTGTATTCTCGCAGGTCGTACGACGAAACAAGAAACGTACGATCACCGGAGGTAACGAACAGGTTCCACGAAAGTTTCTCTTCGGCGTCGGCGATCATGCTCGGTGTAATTCCGCCGAGATAGTCGATGCCGAGATCGGCCCGCACCTTCTCTGCTCTTGGTAAAAAGTCGTCGGCAATGATGTTGTCCGCGATCTCCATCCGCTGGGACTCCGAGAGAGACTCCATGCGGCGAGAACGAATAATCTCCTCGGCCCAGGCGATCACCCGCTCGCGGCGGCTGATACTTCCTGTCGGAATCGCCGCTTGAACGTCGAAGAAGGTGAGGTCCGACTGCGATTCGTTCACCTTCTTGATGACCTCCCCGAGGCGTGCCGCCCATGCGCCGAGATCCCACAACCCGACCGTCGTTACCTTTCGCTGGCGCGCCAGATCCGTGAGAACCGTCTCGAAGGATGGGTCGAAACTGAATGGCAACTGCGGCGACCATTCACCATTGGGAAGATCCGTGCTCACAGAGAAGACGCGAAAGGCGTCTTCGGATGCGCGATTCGAGGCGACCGAAAAGCCCAACGGAAATGCCATCGTTGTCGCTGGAGATGTACTCACACTCTGAATCGCCGTATCTCGCACGTAGGTATTGGCCAACGTCTGTTGAAGTGCGGGGCGGAGTCGCCCGAAGAAATCGCCCTGCGCCAAATCGATCGTCGTAAATCGCGACAACGGCACCGTGGCTAGAAATCGCGGTGAATCATTGATGCGAGACGCCCTGCGCCGCGCGATGTTCCCATGGCTCGTCCGCGGATCATGCACCAGCGTGAACGGAGGTAACTTCATGGCTCAAACAGAGTGGAGGCGCCGATATGTCGGTACACGACAGGAATCCCGCACTCGAGAACCGAGTCACCCGGCTTCACCGCGAGACTGGCCAAGAGACTCATCCGGCCTTCGTTCACCGCCAAGTCGATGTCACCCGATAGAAGCAGCTTCTCGTAGAGAGCACCCACGAAGACGGCCACCGTCTTGTCTTGAACGGGCAATTGATTCGCAACGACCGCCGGTACTCCCGCACGCACCAACGCGTCCGCCGTCACTGCAAAATCGTCGCGAAAGTTGCCGGCCGCGGTGTAGCAAGCGCTGAGAATCACGAGCTGTACGTTTGTGCCACTCAGGAGCGATGCGAAGCGCTCGGCGGGATAGGGTGTGCTCGTCTGCGTCGTGCGGTTGTAGAAGAGGAGGCATCCCTTGCCGTCTTGATCGACCTCGCCGTGTCCGCAGAAATGCAGGATATCGAAGGCGCCCTTCACGAGCGCCTTTCGCACCGACTCTGCATCCGCAGCGTCGACGGACTCGAGAATCAAACAGTCCTGGGCACGCGAGTAAAAGACGGTCTCGATCCGACTCTTTACGTCTGCCCACGGCACCGGCAGTTGGTCGACGGGGTCCGCTGATACAAACAGCACACGAACCTTCTGCGACAGTTTCAGCGGAGCGGGATCGTCGCGCCCGACCGTGTCGACGATACGCGCCACCGATCGCTCCCTGCAGGGCCCCGTACGCTGCGGTTCCTGAAAGTACTCCCATGGCAGCGCTTGAATGCCGCCATGGCCGAAGATGCGCAGTCGGACGTGAGTCGACACGGGTAAGCGATCGTACAATTCTCGTACCCGGTCACGGATGACCAGCGAGAACAGGCCCCTACCAAAGTCCGCCAACTCCCTGGACGAGGGGCGCTTCTCGAGCCCTCGTATGCATTGGTCCAATCGTTCGCTGAAGGCGAAGAGATCGTTGAGCTGTGCAGGCGAGTCGATCCGCACGACGGCCAGGTCTGAGTTTCGCCGAGCATGGACGATGAGCTTACCGTGGGTTCCGGTATCCATGATGGCTAGGTCCAACGCGTCATTCATGTACGATTGACCGTACGGCTCGTCGCGGGCGCTATCTCATCCGACCGTAGGCCGTCAAGATCCGAGGCGAGGCAGATCCGAGGCGAGGCGCAACACAGCGCTTGATTTGACCTACGTCCCTCTGTCGAGCCGCGCGTTAAGGTTCGGGCGGGTCGCGCGGCTCCGGCGAGCCCGGTGCGAACCGTATACATCGTGGTTCCACGCGCTTGATTCTCGCCCGCCGCCTGCGTCGTCTATTGCAACGTGCCGAGCGGTCTTTCTAGTGGAATTGCCATGCGCCGTGCAGCGAAATGAGTCTGGCCTATCCGCCGCTTGTATGGTCTATCCGCTTGGACCAACGGATGAGGGCAGATGCCTGACCTGACGATACGACAGATCCTCGACCTTGTGCCTCGCGGCCAGATACGCATCCCAGCGTTTCAGCGCGGGTTCGTCTGGGATCCCGACCAGGTTGCTTACCTGATGGACAGTATCTACAAGCTCTACCCGTTCGGATCGCTACTCCTGTGGAGAACCCGAGAGCAGCTTCGGTCGGAACGGAAACTCGGGCCGTTTCAACTGCCCGAACGAGACCCAGACTATCCGATCGACTACGTCCTAGACGGGCAGCAGCGGCTAACATCCATCTTCGGTGTGTTTCAAGCTGACTTGGAACCAGAGGCGGGCTTCGATTGGTCTGACGTCTACTTCGATCTCAGTGCGGACGAGCATGCGCAGGAGTCTCAGTTCATCGCGCTGACGCCCGCTGATGTTGACAACCGGCGCCACTTTCCACTGAAGACCCTCTTCAGCCCGATCGAGTACCGACGGGCGACTGAAGGACTCGGCGATCCTGACATCGTTCGGCTCGACGACCTGCAGGCACGCTTCAAGGAGACGCGCATCCCCTATCAATTGCTCACGACGGAGGACAGGGCGCGCGTCGCGATCGTGTTCGCGAGGATCAACAAGACCGGAGAGCCTCTTGACACGTTGCAGTTGCTTAGTGCCTGGACCTGGAGCGAGGAGTTCGACCTTCAGTCCCAGTTCGATGATCTGCGTGATGACCTCGCGCGCTTCGGGTTCGCCGGGATTGGGGAGGACTCGGACCTGATACTCCGGTGCTGCGCGGCCGTGATCGCTGGCGACGCAGCGCCGGATACGCTTGTCGAACTACGAGGCTCGGACGTCCGGGACCGTTTCACCGAAGTCGTCAACGGCATGAAAGGCGCGATCGACTTCTTACGTGCAAACCTCCAGATTCAGGCGCTTGTCAACTTGCCGTACTCAACCCTACTAGTGCCTCTGGCGGTGTTCTTTGCCGCATCTGGTAACGAGCACGTCCAGATGACCGATCCACAGCGCCGCCGCCTTCTTCGCTGGTTCTGGCGAGCCTGTTTCTCCAGGCGGTACAGCAGTGGCGTCCTGAGACACCTCAAGGAAGACATCGCCGCGATGGGCGCCCTCCGGCTCGGAAGGCCCAACTCGCTCGGCGACTTTCCTCTGGTGCTCACGAGCGACTTCTTCGCGCAGAATGTGTTTCGCGTGGGCTCCGTGAACACGAAGACGTTTGTGTTGATGCTTGCACAGAAGGAGCCCCTGAACTTCGTCTCTGCTCAGCCGGTTCCGTTGGCCGACGTCCTGCGGGACTACAACCGCAGCGAGTTCCATCACCTCTTCCCGCGACGGTTCTTAACGGACCGGGGGGTGCCGACTCCCCAGCAGGGCTCGCTCGCAAACTTCGCGTTCCTCTCTAAGGCCGACAATGTGGCGCTCAGTGGCGATGCTCCGAGCGTCTATCGCGCCAAGATGCCAGAAGACGTGTCCGCGATTCTGGAGTCCGCACTTTGTTCCTCGTCGCTGTTCGACGACGTGTTCGACGAGTTTATCCGGGACCGCGCGAGTCGCCTGGAGGCGTTCGCCAACGAACTCGCCACATAACAGACGGCGGGCTACGTTACCTTCGTGCAAAGCTCCCCGATGCCGAAGCATGGCAGATCAGCGCCGGAGGGGATGCGGGTAGGCCCGGCCTTGAAGCTGCTCACGAGCCTGGAGCTTGCGGCGGTCAAACCGCTCCGGCGGGGCGATAGATTCTGCTTGGACCGATTCATGGCTC
>CADEER010000210.1 GCA_902826395.1 uncultured bacterium | reverse complement strand
ACCGCTGCGAGAACTGCTGCGACCACTGTGCAGATGCGGCCTGTATCGAGCAGTGCGTCGGCACCGAGAGCTGTACGCTGGTCGCAGACTACGCGGGTGTCGTCACCGATGCCTCGACGGGCGAGCCGATCGCCAATGCTGCCGTGACGGTCAACGATGTAACCGCGGTCACTGACGCCGATGGTCACTATGCCTTCCGCAGCGCCAGGCGCCGAGTTTGTACCGCACTCGACTACTTCTTCAACGTCTCGGTCGCGGCGCCGGGATTCGCACCCTTGCAGCAATCGTTCTATCGGACACCTTCCAGCGCGGTGACAAACCTCGACGCCGAGCTGGCCCCGATGAACCCGGCGGCCTTCGCCATCGAGACCGCCCTTGCGAGAACCTGCCGGCCGTCCGGTATCGTTGCCTACGCTCACATTTCCACCGAAGGTGGAGAAACCAGCTTCATGTGTCGCGAATCCGCCGGCCACGAGAGCGCTGCTACGGTCATTCGACACCCGGATGCAGCGACGGCCGCTGCAGTCTTTGAGAACGCACCGGGCCCAGAAGAGACGTTTCACGGCTACAGAGCGCGATTCTCTGAATCCTCCGAGGGGGGCAATCGCTTCTTTCGCGAGCACTTCCTGTGGCTCGCCGACTGCTGGACGCTGACCGCCAACTCCTTCGACGATACGCACTTCACGTACATCTCGCCGCAGCCGCGCGAGATCGCAGAGGCAATTTACTCGGTGGCGCTTCCCACCATGCTCGACCAGTGCAACTGAGCCGCTACTTGGGCCTGAGGATCGCTCCCGACATGGAGAAAAGGACATTCTCGCGCCAAGAACGCAAAGACTCGAAGAGTGCACAAACTCTCCGTGGCGAAGGGATGGGTCGCTTCCGCGGTGGATCCACGCATACCCTGAGCTCTCGGTAGATCTACGAGGAACCCCGGCCTAGTCGAAAAGGACCGAACGAGCGACGCGATCTTCGCGTCTTGGCGTTCTTGGCGCGACAAAATCCTTTGGGAGCCATTCGTCACGGCGCCCAGTATTTCCCAAGATCGGCGGATTCGTGTAATTCAAAACACGATTTTCGTGTGCGACTGAGACGGAGAGGATACACGACATGGCGCGACTGCGGGGCTTAGTTCTGGCGACGCTTCTGTTCGCCATGCCGTCGGCAGCATTGGGTCCGGCGCCCGACATCGCGGGCTCCTGGCTCCTGACGGTGGATTTCCCGGCGCAGAGCTGTGTGTTCACCGGCCCGCTCTCGTTGACGCAGGACGGAACGATGTTCGAGGGCGAGGCGAACGTCGTCCTGACCACTGGCACCAGCCCACCCTGCCTGCCGGGATTCGGCGGCACCATCTCGGGAACGACCTTCGCCTTCCAGATCCAGTTCGGCGTCGCCACCGGCGGCCCCGGCACCGCCTCCTTCGATGGTGACGTCGCCGCCGACCAGAAGAGCATGAGCGGCACCTGGACCCTGGGAGCGGCAAGCGGCACCTGGTCAGCCGAGCGCGCCGACATCTCCGCTGCACCCGCCGCCGGAGCCGCCGGCATGGCATTGCTGTTCGCCGCGCTCGCCGCAGCAGGCACGCGCCGCCTGCGCCGGACCAAGCCGATCCGAATACCGGTCGGTTGATGCCCAAGCCGAACTGAGGAGCAATCGGCGAAACCGCTCTCACCGCACGAGCCGCACTTCTCTGTGTCCTCTGTGCCTCTGTGGTGAGAGTCTTCTTCTACGGCGCGCGGTAGCCGAATCTCGCTTCCAACGCGGCGATCTCTTCGTCGAACAGATCCTCGAGGTAGGCGCGGTACTCGGCCGGCACGCCGGACTTGGCGGTCGGGTTCACTTCTTCGCGGACGTCGTCGCTGATGTAGCGCGGGTCGCTGCGCACGCCGAGGAACGACATCACCTCGAGCATCAGCTCGTGCGGACGGCGCGTGATCTCTTCGAAGGCGCCGACGTAGAGATGGCCTGGCTGCAGGCGCTCCTGCCAGTTGTCGTGGTTGCGCACGTAGCGCGCGCAGCTCACCTGGTACTCGTCGCGGAAGAACTGGCGGAACTCTTCGGCCGGGACTTCGCTCACCTTGCGGCCTGTCTTGCGCACGAGATCTTTCTTGGCGTGCGACCAGGCGCGGTCGACCGGATCGCGGATCATCATGATGACCCGCACGTCGGGCTTGAGTGTCACCACCTCGTCGATCAGATCCGTGTCCATTGCCGCATAGCTCGCCGTCGCCTCGCCGCGCACGATCGGAGAGTACATCTCGCGACAGCGCCACAGCGCCATTGCCGCCTTCGCAAAGCGCCGCCCCAGCGGCTCGCGGAAATGGTCGAGGTACCAGGAGAGGGCGGCCGACTCGAAGCGAGGATGCTGCGGATCCTTGAGCCGGCTGAAGTAGAAGATCTCCTTCGGCTCCGAGAGCATGATCTGCGGGTGAAAGCGCAGATGCGCGTGCAGCCACGTCGTCCCGGTGCGCTGCGGCCCGACGATCAGGAAATCGGGGAACAGCGATAAGTCTTCCGACCCATCGGTTCGCACGTACCGCAGTCGCGATCTGATCTCGGGAGCGAGCACAATCCCGATAGGATTCAGAATTTTTCAGCCTGAATCCAGAGGCAGCGAGCCCTCGAAGAAATCGATCGGCTCCCGAAAATCGCCAATGCGTGCACCCGCTTTGGCGGCTACCATGCCGCGATGTGTGCGCTCACCGACGCGAATCGCGTTGCCGATCCCACCGATACCGGGCCGGTCGGACTGCGAGCCATAGTCCCGAAAGGAATTGACATGAACAGCCACACGATTCGCCACCTCATCCTCGCCGCCGCCGCCGTGCTGCTGTTTACGGCCGCGGCCGGGGCCAAATCGCTCAAGGTCTCGAGCAACGGCTTCGACGACGCGAGCTGCGGCAGCGGGGCCAACCCGCCGTGCGCCAGCATCGGCCAGGCGATCAGCAACGCGGCAAACGGCGACTCGATCCTGGTCGGGCCGGGCCGGTACGCCGGATTCACGGTCGACAAGCCCCTGAAGCTCTGGTCGAGCGGCGGCACCGGCGGAGCGGTCATCTCCAGCGAGGTCATACTCGACAGCGACGGCATCGTATTCGGCAAGGGCGGTAAGGGATTCGGCGTGTCACCCGACTCTATTGGTACGGCAATCCTGGTGAACGGCAACGGCGTGACCGTGCGCGGCAATTCGATCAGCGATTGCACTCGCGGCATCGACGCCCAGGGCAGCGACGTCACCGCACGCGACAACAGTTTCGACAACTGCGGCACGGCGATCCGCATTGCCAGCAGCGGCGCGCAGGTGCGCGGCAACCGCGTCGGCTATGCCGGCTCCAACGGAGTTCTTCTCGCCGATACCAGCAGCGGCGCTGACGTTCGCGAGAATCGGATGTTTGGCCCCAGCGGCATCGCCATCGTCATCGGCGGCAGCGGGCATCTGGTGCGGCGCAACTACGTGCACGGCACCCCCGGCGGCGGCTTCAACTCAACCGGCACGCCGACCGACGTCCACCTGCTGCAGAACGTCGTCGTCAGCTCGTCGAGTCCCGCTTACTACATGACGGCGGGCAGCGGCTGGGTTCTGACCGGCAACGCCGCCTTCGACACCAGCGCCCCCGGTTTCTACTTGAGCGCCGGCACGCCGTTCACGCTCCTCGGCAACGTCGCCATCGGCAACAGCGGCCAGGGATTTCTGATCAGCGGCGGCAGCGATCACGTTCTCGAGGGCAACAGCGCGATCGACAACCAGGGCGACGGCATCCTCCTCGGCAGCATCGGAGCCGGTGTCCAGGTCTCCGGCGGCAACCTGTACGGCAACTCGTCCAACTGCGGCCTGGTCAACAGCTCGAGCAGCGGCGTCGCGGCCGACGGCGTCTACTGGGGTGCTCCGAGCGGCCCCGGCCTCGATCCCGCTGACGACCTGTGCGGCAACACCGCCGCGATCGTCGTCAGCGATCCCGCCTCAAAGGCGGCTGCCATCAAGCTGCCGGCAGTGAAGTAATCGAAGAGTGGTTGATCGCGGTCGTAGCGCGCGAGGCGAATCGCTCACAACGTGAGAATTCGATCTCGCCGTGCTACGGTCGCGCGCGATGGAAGCCTACTCGCGAGAGACGGCGCTTGCCCTCGCCGAGAGAGCGGCAGCCGATCTGGCGGCCGACCCGAGAGTCCGCCTCGTCTACGTATTCGGCTCTACGGTGGACGATTCCGCGCCGCGCGCGCGCGACGTCGACCTCGCCATCTCCACCGATCCGCCTCTCGACGCCGAGGAGATCGTTCAACTGCGCGCCAGTGTTCTCGACCGGATGAGCGCCGACCTCGATCTCGTTTCATTGGAAGGCGCATCGATCGTTCTCGCCAAAGAAGTGGCGGATCGGGGGCGCTGCCTCTACGCGCGATCGCCCGAAGCGGAAACGGACTTCGTCGTCCGCGCCCGCGCCGCGTATTGGGACTTCAAACCTTTCCTGGATGTGCAGTGGGAAAACGCCGGCAAACGCCTGAAGGAGCGCCTGGGTGGTTCTGCGTCCTGATGCGCTGCGCAGTCGCCTGTTGAAGCTGGAGGAAGTGATCTCGGGCTTGGAGGGACTGGCGGCCGAGCGCGCGCAGCCGCGGCCACCACAGATGGGCCAGTGGGCGCTCGAACGAGGGCTCCAACTCGGCGCCGAAATCGTCCTGGACATCGGTAACCACATCCTCAGCGCCCATTTCGGTATCAGTGCCGAGACCCACGAAGACGTGATTTCGCAGCTCCACCGGCAGGGAGTGATCGACGGCGAGACCAGGGACAGCTTGCGTGGCCTCGGCGGCTTCCGAAACGTTCTCGTCCACGACTATGTCCGCCTGGACCGCGCGCGCGTCGAATCCTTCGCGGCGCGAGCCCCGGCCGACTTCGCCCGGTTCGCGCAGGCTGTTCGCGACTGGATGAAGACCGCGTTGATCGGCTGAGGACCCGGCCCCTTTTCAAGTGGCCGCTGATTGGTATCTATAGGGGCCGCAGATCAGGGGTTGGGGAGTATTCGCCGACCCGCTACTGATTCTGCGATCCATCCGCGTTTCCGTTTCATCAATTCCAACGACAATCAGGAGTTTCGACGATGGCGAAGAAGGACACGCCTGAGCAGGCCGAGTTTCGCGCGCACTGCCGGACCTGGCTGGAGGCAAACCGGCCGGCGCCGCCGCGCACCAAGCTGCCCGAGCTGGCGATCGAGGTGTCGAGCGAAGAGCATCGCGAGTACCTCTGCGCGTGGCAGAAGAAGTGCTACGAAGCGGGCCTCGTCGCTTGCGACTACCCGAGCGCCTACGGCGGCGGCGGACACCAGGGGTTTCAGCGCATCGCCAATATGGAGATGGCGCGCGCCAACGTCCCGTTCCTGATCAACGTCATCGGCCTCGGCATGGCGGCACCGACGATCCTGCATCACGGCACCGAGGAGCAGAAGAAGCGCTACCTGCCGCCGCTGTTCGCGGCCGACGAGATCTGGTGCCAGGGCTTTTCCGAGCCGGGCGCCGGCAGCGATCTGGCCAGCGCCAAGACCTCGGCGGTGCGCGACGGCGACAACTGGATCCTCAACGGCCACAAGGTGTGGACCAGCCTCGCCACCTTCGCCAAGTGGATGATCATCATCGCCCGCCACAGCAACGAGGATAAATACAAGGGGCTGACCTACTTCATCACGCCGATCGCCGACACTCCGGGAGTGACGGTGCGGCCGCTGGTCAAGATCACCGGCGGCACCGGCTTCAACGAGGTGCTGTTCGAAGACGTCGTCATCCCCGACGCGATGCGCCTCGACGATGTCGGCAAGGGCTGGACGGTGGCGATGACGACGCTGCTGCACGAGCGCGGCGCCGCCGAGGGAGCGGGCAGTGGCGGCGGAGGCGGCGTCGAGGATCGCATCGCCGGGCTGATCGAGCTCGCCAAGAAGACGCCGCGCGGCGGCGGCACCGCCTGGGACGACGCCGTGCTGCGCGATCGCATCGTGCAGATCGCCATCCGCGCCGCGGGCCTGCGACAGACCGCACGGCGCGGCCGCGTCGAAGGCTTGATCGAGCATCCGATGCGGCTGCCGCTGCAGGGCAAGGTGGTCATGACCGAGCTGATGCAGGACGCCGCCGAGGTGGGTCTCGAAATCACCGGCGCGCACGGCTCGCTGTACGTGCAAGACCAACGCGCCCCCGACGGCGGTGAGTGGCCGCTTGCGTATCTCAATTCCTACGGCATGACCATCGCCGCCGGCACCAGCGAGATTCAGCGCAACATCCTCGGCGAGCGCGTCCTCGGTATGGCGAAGAGTAAATGACACCAGGGTTCAGGGGTCAGGGGCCGGGGTTCAGGGGCTGAGCAAGTCCTCGTTCACGGTTCATGACTTCCACTCCCGACGACCCACTCCCCACTCTCCACTCCCCACCCACGAGGTAACACCCATGCAGCCCAAAGACTTCGGCTTCGGTGAAGACGAAACCATCCTGCGCGACTCGGTGCGCAAGTTCTTGTCCGACGCATTGCCGGTCGACAGACTGCGCAAGCTCGTCGCCGGCGATCACGTCGAGGCGTACGAGGGTGCAGCGCCGCCGCTTCACTACGACGAGTCGCTCTGGCGAAAGATCGCCGATCTCGGCTGGACCGCGGTAGCGGTTCCTGAAGCGGCGGGCGGGGCTGGCATGAAAATGGTGGCGATCGCGGCCCTGGCCGAGGAGGCCGGTCGCGCCGCCCTGCCCTCGCCGTTGATTCCGACTCTGATCGCGACGTGTGCCTTGCGCGAGGCCGGAACCGCCGGCGCCAACGCGGCGCTCGAGCGGATCGCCGGCGGCGCCGCCGCGAGTCTGGCGATCACCAACGCGCAGGGCTCGTGGGAGCCGGGCGACACCGACGTCGTAGCCGAAGAAGCCGGCGGCCAGACCGTGCTGACCGGCACCGCGTACTTCGTGCAGGACGCGCGCAAGGTCGACTTCTTCGTCGTCGCGGCGAAGTCGAAAGCCGGAGTCGGTCTCTACGTCGTCGACGTTGGCGCGCCCGGCGTCACCATCCATGCCGACCACATCGTCGACTTGACCCGCGATCAAGCGCACGTCGAGCTCGCCGGCGTGGCGATCGAGTCCGCCGCGATCGTCGCGGCACCGGGCGACGGTGCCGCAGTGCTGGCGCGAGCCACACCCGCCATGCTGGTCATCGTCGCCGCCGATCTGTGCGGCGCCGCGGAGTGGCAACTGCAGACGACGGCCGAGTACGCGCGCGTGCGCACGCAGTTCGATCACCCGCTCGGATTCTTCCAGGCCGTCAAACACCCGATCGTCAACATGATGATCGACATCGATCGGGCCAAGTCGCTGGTCTACGGCGCCGCCTGCGACGTCGATTGCGGCGAGGCGGGTGCCGAGTTGTCAGCGCGCATGGCCAAGTCGGCCAGCGCCGACGCCGCGGCCTTCGCGTCGAATCGGTCCGTGCAACTGCACGGCGGCATCGGCTTCACCTGGGAGTGCGACGTCCACATCTACTTCAAGCGCCAGATGCACAACCAGATGCTCTACGGCGACGCGGTCTACCAGCGAGCGAAGATCGGCGCGTTGCTGTAGCGTCAAGATCGCCCCCGCGAAACGGACTGGCGATCCTCTTCAAATGACGGGCGAAGCCCGCACCAACCCCCTCTCCCGCACGGCGCGCGGGAGAGGATTAAAGGTGAGGGTTCGTCGTCGTAGAGTTCGCGAAAGCCTTGTGACACAGGCGCTAACGCACACGAAACATTTGATCGCCCTCTCCCTAACCCTCTCCCGGAGGAGACTGTCGGAAAACGAAGATTCGCGACCGTACACGTACTCGTACCCGTACACGTACACGGAGTTTCCTGCGGAAATCCGGCTTTGATCGTGTACGGGTACGCGTACGAGTACGTGTACGGGAGAAAATCGACAGTCT
>CADEER010000209.1 GCA_902826395.1 uncultured bacterium | reverse complement strand
CACGCATCACGCGATGCAAGAATCGAAATCGAAATCGAAATCGAAATCGAAATCGCAAATCCCCTGCCAACCGGTCCGATTTCGATTTGGATTTCGATTTCGATTCATGCGCTTCACCGCAACTCAGCGGCGCTGTCCGATGGCACCGAAGTAATCGACGATCGCCGCCGTCAAGCCGCCGACGGTGTATTCGTCGGCACTCACCGCGACCCGGTATCCGAGGCCGCGCACCGTATCGGCGGTGACCGGCCCGATACAGGCGAGCGCCGTCGACTCCAGTCTGCGAGCGCGGGTCCCCAGCATCTCGAAGAAATTGCGCGCCGTGCTGGAGCTGGTGAAGGTGACCATGTCGAGGCGGCCCGAATCGACCAGCTCGAGCAGCAACGGCCGCTCCGGCGGGTCGGTCGCCACCGTGTCGTAGACGTGCACCTCCGACACGACCGCGCCGCCGTCGCTCAACATCTTCGGCAAGACCTCGCGCGCCGCGGAGGCACGCGGCAGCAGCACGCTCTTGCCGCGCAGGTCGCCCGCGATCATCGCCGCGGCCACGCCTTCGGCGCGATACTCGCCGGGCACGAGATCGACGACCAGGCCGCGGCTGCGCAGCGCCGCGCCAGTGGCCGGTCCGACCGCGGCAAGCCGGGCGCGGTGCAGAGAGCGAACATCGCGACCGCGTTCCAGCAGCCGGCCGAGGAAGCGCTCGACGCCGTTGACGCTGGTGAACACCACCCAGTCGAAGGTCTCGATCTGTTCGATTGCCCTGTCCACCGGATCCCACGAGCGCGGATCGACGATCTCGATCGCCGGCACCGCCAACACATCGGCGCCGAGGTCTTCGAGCGCCTCGACGAGCTCACCGGATTGCGCGCGCGGTCGCGTGACGACGATGTTGCGACCGAACAGAGGCTTGTTTTCGAACCAGGCCAGCTTGCGGCGCAGGTTGACCACCTTGCCGATCACCGCCAGCGCCGGCGGCCGGACGCCGGCGGCATCGGCGACATCGGCGATCGTCGCCGCGGTCCCGGTGATCGTCGACTGCGCGGCGACGGTGCCCCAGTGGATCACCGCCACCGGCATGTCGGCGGCCATGCCGTTGGCGATCAGCTTCGCCATGTTGTTGCGCAACTGGCGCGTGGTCATCATCAGGACCAGCGTACCGCCGCGGCGTGCCAGCGCGTCCCAGCGCACCGCGAGCTCCGATTTGCCGGGGTACTCGTAGCCGGTGCACACCGTGAACGACGAGGCGCTGTCGCGCTCGGTGAGCGGGATGCCGGCGTAGGCCGGCACGGCGACCGCCGCACTGACACCGGGCACGATCTCGAAGGGGACATCGGCGTCGTGCAGAGCGCGCGCCTCTTCGGCGCCACGACCGAACACGAGCGGGTCGCCGCCCTTGAGCCGCACTACCGTGCGTCCGGCGCGCGCGTGCTCGATGAGCAGCGCATTGATCGCCGCCTGCGGCACCGTCTCGCCGCCGCCGTGCTTGCCGACGAGAATCCTTTCGGCCGCCGCCGGGGCGTGGGAGAGCAGGCGCGGATTGGCGAGATAGTCATAGACGACGACATCGGCCTCGCGCAGTCGCCGCACGCCATCGAGGGTAATCAAGCCGGGGCGCCCGGGCCCGGCGCCAACCAGGTAGACGATGCCCGTGCGAGTCATCGATCGGCACCGGTCGGGACGCGGCTATCGAGCGAGTCGAGAATCGCCGCGCCGCCCTCGGCGAGAAGCCGATCGGCGAGCGCGATGCCGACTGCACTCGCCGCAGCGGTGGCGCCGTCGAGCACGCCGCGCACGATCGGCGATCCGGATGGATCGACGATGGCGGCATCGAGAACGACGCGGCCCTCCGCGACGCGCGCCAGCGCCGCGAGCGGCGTGACGCAGTTGCCCGACACGCGGGCGAGAAAAGCGCGCTCGGCATCCGCTGCGACGCGGCTCGTCGGATCCTCGATCGCCGGCCAAAGGTCGGCGAGCTCGCCGCGCCGCGCTTCGATCGCCAGCGCCCCCTGCCCGACGGCCGGCAGCATGATCGAAGGGTCGAGCGGTTCGCAGTTCGCCGGCGCAAGACCCAGCCGCCGCAGCCCGGCCGCCGCCAGCAGCGTCGCATCCAGATCGCCCGCAGCCACTTTGGCCAGCCGGGTGCCGACGTTGCCGCGCAGCGGCTCGATTTGCAGGCGCGCATCGAGCGCCCGCAACAGAGCGGCGCGGCGCGGGCTGCAGGTGCCGAGGCGAAGCGGCCGCCGCGGCGGCCAGTCGTCGGGCGAGTGGGTGACGACGACGTCGCGCGGATCTTCGCGCAGCGGCACCGCTGCGACCACCAGCTCCGCCGGGATCTCGCCCGGCAGGTCTTTCATCGAGTGGACCGCGCAATCGATGTCACCCGCCAGCAGAGCCGCTTCGATCTCCTTGACGAACAGCCCCTTGCCGCCGACCTCGGCGAGAGGCACGTCGCGAATCCTATCGCCGGAGGTCTTGATGCGGACGATCTCGATATCGACCGCTGCATGGGCCCGGCGCAACAGATCCGCCACCCACTGCGTCTGCGCGATCGCCAGCTCGCTACCCCGCGTACCGATCCGAAGCTTCACGGGTCTTCCGGCTCGTCGAGCTCGAACAAACTGCGCACCGCGTCGACGAAGAACAGCTCGTCCCGCCGGTCGTGCGTCTTGAGACGGGTGATCGGCGTATGGAGAATCTTGTTCACCATCGACGTCGTCATCCGCTCGAGCGCCTGGCGCTGAGCATCGGTGAGCGGACCGAGCTCTTGCAGCACCCGCGCCAGCTCCGCCTGCCGGATGCGCTCGAGCTTGGCGCGCACCGACACGATGGTCGGCACCACGTCGAGCTGCGAGAACCAGCGCCAGAACGATTCGACTTCGGCGAGTACGATCTGTTCGGCTTTTCCGGCTTCGCGCGCCCGCTCCTCGAGATTGACCTCGGCAACCTCGGACAGATCGTCCACGTCGTAGAGGTACGCATTGTCGATGTCGTTGATCTGCGGATCGAAATTGCGCGGCACGCTCACATCGATGCAGAACATCGGCTTGCCCTTGCGCTCGCGCAGCGCCGTCTGCACGGCATCGCGGGTGAGCACGAACCCGGTGGCGGCCGTCGCGCCGATGATGATGTCGGCCATGGGCAGGTAGCGCGGGAAGCCGTCGAACGGCACCGGCGTGCCGCCGAACTCGCGCGCCATCTCGACGGCGCGATCGAACGTGCGATTGGTGACCATCAAACCGCCGACGCCGGCTGCGACCAGTTGGCGAGCCGCCAGCTCGCCCATCTCGCCGGCGCCGATGAGCATCGCCGTTTTGTCGGCGAAGTCCTCGAAGATACGGCTCGCCAGCTCGACGGCGGCGGAGCCCACCGAGACGGCGCGGGCAGCGATCGCGGTCTCGGTTCGCACCCGCTTGGCCACCGAGAACGCCTTGTGAAAGCAGCGGTGCAGCACCGTGCCGGTCGCGCCGACACTGGCGGCGCGGGCGTAGAAATCCTTGAGCTGGCCGAGGATCTGCGGCTCGCCCACCACCATCGAGTCGAGGCTCGAGGCGACGCGGAACACGTGCCGCACCGCCTCGCGATCGCGATGCGTGTAGAGCAGATTGTCCAGGTCGCCGGCGATCCCCGGCTGCATGTCGCGCAGCACCGACAGGATCTCGTTCTCCATGCGCTCGCCGTCGCTGGCGCAGGCGATGATCTCGACGCGATTGCAGGTCGACACCACGGCGGCTTCGTCGACGCCGCCGAGCGAGCACAGCAGGCGATTCATCTCGTCGATGCGCTCGTCCGTCAGCGCCAGGCCTTCGCGCACCGCGACCGGCGCGGTGCGGTGGTTCAGGCCGACAACCAGCACCTCGCGGGCGCCGCGGTCGCCGCGATCCATGCGTTCGGTAGCTTCCACGTCAGCCGACACCATTGCCATGAGAGAGGCCGAGGTTGAGGCTCAGGAACGACACGACCAGCAGGACAAAGCCGGCCAGCGTCAGTGTGGCGGCGCGCCGCCCGCGCCAGCCCAGCGAGCGCGTCTGCAGCAGCACCGCGTAGATCAGCCAGGCCAGCGCCGACAGGATCTGCACCGGCTCCCACGACCAGAAGGTGCCCCAGGCGACCTTGGCGAGGATCGATCCGGTGATGATACCGATCGTGAACAGCGCGAATCCCCAGGCGACGCAGCGGTAGTTGAGTGCGTCGAGCGTCTCGAGCGACGGCATGCGCCGCGTCAGACCGCTGGCGCGCTTCGACTTCAGTTGGTGCTCCTGGAGCAGATAGAGCGTGCTCAGGCACGACGCCACGACGAGAATCGCGTAACCGAGAAACGCCGGTGCGACGTGCGCCGGCAGCCAGCTGCTACCGAGGCGCGAGAGCTCGTCGTCGCCGGAATAGACGATGTACGAAGAAAGCGTCAGCAGAAACGCGAGCGGACTCACCAGAGCGCCGACCACGTCGAGCCGGTAGCGCGTCTGGAGCAGCAGGTAGACGGCGACCAGGAACCAAGCCAGAAGCGAGATCTGGTCGTGCGGTGATCGCAGCGCGAATACCTGATCGGCACGAGCCAGCAGTCCCGCCGTGTCGAGGGCGAAGGCCAGTCCCAGTGAGGTCAGGGCGACGCGTCGCGCCGTTTCGCGCACACCCATCAAATGAGTGACGAACGCCGCGGTCGCGAGCAGGTACAGCACCAAACTGGAGGAGAAGAACACCAGCCCCATGATCGGCTCAATCGCGCTCGAGAGATGCCGCCGAGATCGCCTCGCCGGTGTGCTCGCGGAGCAGACGATCGACGGCAACACTGTCGGCGCGTCGCAGCGAGCTCAGCAAGTCGGCGTCGAGAAGTCGCTCGAAGATCTCGCGGCGGCGTTCGAACGACCAACCGCGTCGCGACAGAAAGCGCCTCAGGCGGGAGAAGAGTGTAATCGCCTCCTCGTATTCCGGCACCAGCCCGGCCTCGATGTCGCGCCGGATACGCCGCGCCATCGCAGGACTCTGCCCCGATGTGGACACGGCGACGACCAGGTCGCCGCGCCGGGCGATCGACGGCACGATGAAATCGCACCACTGGGGCCGGTCGACGACGTTGAGGAGGACGCCTGCGGTGCGCGCCTCGCTGGCAATGCGCGCGTGCAGTTGGTCGTCATCGGTCGCGGCGTAGGCGAGACACATGCCGTCGAGGTCGGAGGCCTGGTAGCTGCGGCGGAGCAACCGGATGCGACCCTGCGCGGCCAGCCTTTCGATCGCGTCGACCGCTCGCGGACTCACCACGGTGGGCTTCGCTCCGGCTTCCAGCAGCGACTCGAGCTTGCGCGCCGCGACGTCACCGCCGCCGACGACCAGGCAGGGCCGATCCGCGACGTCGAGGAATACCGGATAGTATTTCATGGCCAGGGAAACTCGGGGCGCGGCGTGTCCGATAGCTTGAGAACCCTGAGTTTTCGGGAGGCTAGCACAGGGCCACGGGTAGCGAAACGCGGTCCAGATGAAGCGATCGCAACGCATATTGCGAGCTTTCGATCGACCATTGGGGCACGATCGCGGGGTGTGCCGATCGTGCCGATCGGTGCAGATCGCAGTTTGCCATGCCCCACCCTCGATGCTACGCACTGTTCCTTTGTGGACACTCTTCACGAGAGGAGAAAGAACGTGAACGCAGGCAACGATTGGATGCGCATCGCTGGCCGCGGAGTGGCCGGCCTGGCGGCTATTGCGATGCTGGCCGCCGTGACATCGACCGCCGCCGCGGCGCTCGACGACGCAGCAAAGAAGAAGGTCGTGGACTACTACCGCCGCAAGGCGAACCTGCCGCCCGAGGTCGTGGTCGACATCACCGACGTTGTGGACTCGAAGCTGCCCGGCACCAAGCAGGCGAAGCTGAAGCTCACTTCCGGCAACAACGTCCAGGAAGTCGAGTTGCTCATGTCGCCGGACGGCCAATACGTCATCTTCAGCGGCGTCGACCGCAACAGAATGGCGGTCGGCTCGATCGAGGACGTGACCTCCGATCCGTTCTCCGAGGTGATGAAGAAGCTGAAGCTCGACGGCGATCCGTCCAAGGGTCCGAAGGACGCCGCGGTCACCATCGTCGAGTTCTCCGACTTCCAGTGCCCGTACTGCGCGCGCGCCTACAACACGGTCAAGACGCAGGTCATGACCGAGTACGACGGCAAGGTGCGGCTGGTCTACAAGAACTTCCCGCTCAACTTCCACAAGTGGGCGGAGCCGGCCGGCATCGCCACCGAGTGCGTCTATGACCAGGACGAGGAAGCGTTCTGGAAGCTCTACAGCTACTACTTCGACAATCAGCGCGAGCTGACGCCTGAGAATCTCAAAGAGAAGACGCACGAGGCGCTCAAGGACACGAAGGTCGACGTCGCCAAGTTCGACGACTGCTACGACAACAAGAAGACGGCGGATCGCGTCCGCAACGACATGGCCGAAGGCCAGTCGGTCGGCGTCACCGGCACCCCGGCGTTCCTGATCAACGGCCGCTTCCTGAGCGGTGCGCAGCCGTTCCCCCGCTTCAAGGCGATCATCGACGACGAGTTGCAGCGCGCCGGCAAGAGCTGAGCACGCAACAGCATCGACGGCTACAGACGAAGGGCGGCGGGTTGACCCGCCGCCCTTTTTCGTTCCGTCCGCCGCGACCACCGGGCACTGCGCACCCAACGGCGCGCGGCCTCGCCCTACCCGTCGCCTGAGCCCCAGCCCCTCGAGCAGAGCCGACGCAAGCCGGCAGGATGCTTCAACGCGCGAAGCGCATGCGCCGCCGCGCGATCCCTACCAACGCCAGTAGAGCGACCAGCATGCCCCACGAGCCCAGAGCGGGCGCCGGCGACGGCGTGTAGGGCATGATCGCGACGGTATCGTCGTCGTCCTCGTCGGGATTGCCGCCGTTGGACGGGAACGAATCGCGATCCTCCTGATCGGCACCGGTGATCTCGGCGAAATTGGTCAAGGGGCCCCGCCCGGCGATTCTCGCGCGGAACGTGAGCTGGACTGTAGACCCCGGCGGCATCGAGTAGATGCGCCAGCGCAAGGTGGCACCGGACACCTCTCGCTCGTCGCCGCCGCCGATGCTACCCGGAACAAACTCGAAGCCGGGCTGAACCACGTCGGTCACCTCGACGTTCGTCGCCTCCAGCGCATCGACCGCGTTGGAAACCTGAATCACGAAGGTGACCACCTCGCCGATGCGCGGCGATGATGGGACGACGTCCTTGCTCAGATCCAGATCGATCATCGACGGCGGCGTCGCGGTGGCACTGGGCGTCGCCGTCGCAGTGGCAGTCCAGGTCGGCTCCGCGGTCGCGGTAACAGTCCACGAGGGCTCCGCGGTCGCAGTCGCAGTGCCGGTCGCGGTTGCAGTCGCGGTCGGCGACGGACTGGGCGTGTCGGTCGAGGTCGGAGTGCTCGTCGGCGTACCGGTCGGCGTCGACGTCGCGCTGCTCGTCGGCGTCGGTGTGGCCGTCGATGTCTGAGTCGGGGTGGCCGTGGGCGTCGCCGTAGGGGTCTGAGTCGGCGTATCCGTCGACGTGGGTGTCGATGTCGGGGTGGCCGTCGGAGTCGATGTCGGCATGGCCGTCGATGTTGGGGTGTCAGTCGGGGTCGACGTCGGAGTACCCGTCGCCGTGCTGGTCGACGTCGGCGTTTGAGTCGGCGTGTCGGTCGGCGTGGAGGTCGGCGTGGCCGTCGGCGTATCCGTCGGGCTGGATGTCGGCGTAGCCGTCGGGGTCGGTGTCGATGTCGGTGTATCCGTGGGCGTCGACGTCGGCGTGTCGGTCGGGGTCTGGCTCGGCGTGTCCGTCGAAGTGGAGGACGGCGTAGCCGTCGATGTCGGTGTGTCCGTCGGAGTCGACGTCGGGGTGTCCGTTGGGGTCTGCGTCGGTGTATCGGTCGGGGTCGACGTTGGTGTGTCTGTCGGAGTCGATGTCGGAGTTTCTGTCGGAGT
>CADEER010000208.1:3170-7941 GCA_902826395.1 uncultured bacterium | reverse complement strand
AAGCGCCGCCGCCACCGAAGCCTCCTCCTCCACCGCCAAATCCACCGCCGCCACCCCAGCCGCCGCCACCGAACCCCCCGCCGCCCCAACCGCCGGGCAGCGTTCGGATGCCGCGGCGTCCGCCCGGCCCACCGAAAGCGCCACCAAGTGAAGCGAGCGTCGAACCGATCAGCGACGAGAAGACCGCGAAGCCGATCAGCTCCAGGATCAAGTAGGTGATGCCGAATGCAAGAATGCCTCCGGCGAGGGCGCCGAGGGCGCGCGAGCGCCGCACGAGGCTGCCGCCGATCATGCCACCGAGGATACCGGCGAACATGACAATCCCCAGCGGGTCGTTCGGACGATCCGCGCGGCTGGGCCGGCGTTCGGCGGGAATGTTTTCGCCGCGCGCCGCCCGCATCACCATCTCGGCTCCGCTCACGATCCCGTCGCCCATGCGCCCTTCGCGAAAGTGCGGGATCATGTGCTCGCGCATGATGCGCGCCGCGATCGCGTCGGGCACGACCCCTTCCAGGCCGTAGCCCACTTCGATGCGCGCTTTGCGGTCGCCGGGAGCGACGACGATGATGGCGCCGTTGTCGAGTCCAGCGTGACCAATCTTCCATGCCTCGGCGACACGGATAGCAAACGCGGCGATGTCTTCGCCGTCGAGCTTCGGCACCGTCAACACGACGACCTGATGCGAGGTTTCGGATTCGAACGCGGCGAGCCGTTCCTCGAGCTGCTGTCGCTGCGCGGCGTCCAGCACCCCGGCGTAGTCATTGACCCGCCCCCGCAACGCCGGCACATCAACGAGCGCCGCCGCCGCACCCGCGAAGACCAAAGCGACACAGAACCCAGCGAGCGCGGGCCCCAGAAATCCCCTCTCCCTCCGAGACTGTCGTAAATTGAAGATTCGTGACCGTACCCGTACTCGTACCCGTACTCGTACACGGAGTTTCCTGCAGAATTCGGGCATTGATCGTGTACGGGTACGCGTACGAGTACGTGTACGGGAGAAAATCGACAGTCTCCTCCGGGAGAGGGTTAGGGACAGGGCAATCAAACGGTTCTTCCGCGCGAGCGCATGTGTCCTAACGCTTTCGCGCACCTCAGACCTCATCATCGTCGAGGCCGCCCGGCGCATCCCCTCAGAACTTCACCTCCGGCGGCACCTCGCCGACGCCCTCGCGCGCCTCGAACGTCGGCTTCACACCGGCGCCGATCACCTTCGCAGTGATCAGCGTCGGGAACGAGCGCACCAGCGTGTTGTACTCGCGCACGGTATCGATGTAGCGGCCGCGCGCCACCGTGATGCGGTTCTCCGTGCCTTCGATCTGCGCCTGCAGATCGCGAAAGGCATCGCTCGCCTTGAGAGTCGGATAATTCTCGGCGACCGCGAACAGTCTCGAGAGCGCGCTAGAAACCTGCCCTTGCGCCTGCATGAATCGATCGAAAGCCGCCGGATCCTCCAGCAGCTCCGGCGTCACCTTGATGCTGGTCGCTTGCGCCCGAGCGCTGATCACCGCCTCGAGAGTCTCCTTCTCGAAATCAGCGGCCCCCTTCACGGTGTTGACCAGGTTGGGAATCAAGTCGGCGCGCCGCTGGTACTGGTTCGTCACCTCGCTCCACGCCGCCTTCACCGTCTCGTCGAGCGCCTGGATCTGATTGTACCCGCAGCCCGGAGCAACCAACGCCAGAGCGACCAACGCGAGCATCGTCCTTCTCATGAGCGACCCTCCTCCTGGAGGTGCCGTCACCGCGACGGCACCAGCGTTCAGCGTGCAGCGGATCGGCCTTGCACAACCGGCACGGCGAGGCGACCTCCGCTGGCGTCCATGAGCCGGCACCCTATTGCAAACCGCCGCCGAGTGGAAACGACACTGACGTCGCTTACACTGCTCCACGGTCGTCAACTACGGATTCTCGATGGCGCACTCCTTGTGCACGGCCCGCTTGTTGCTTGTCGCCGGCGAAGGTCAATCCGCAGTTGTCGCTGAAGCCGCGCTTGGCAGCGTCGCAACGCGCCGGAGGCGCCGTCGCCCCTGCCTTGAGCTCGGTGGCGGCAGTGATTCGACGCACGCGAGGAGCTTACAGTGCGCTTTTCACGGCCAGAATCGCAGCGCTACGCCCCAAAAAGCGCCTTGAACACCACCACAAGCTGATTGAAGACAACAACTTGCGCCGGTCAAACCGCTCTGGCCGGGCGCAGCCTCCGCAACTTGCTTGCCGCCACCGCCTGACGAGAGACACGGGATGGGACGCGGCTCGCTCTCACGGACGATCAGCGGCGCACGGCGGCCTTCAGAGGAAATCGAAACGACGCCACGCCCGATCGATCTCGCGACCGATCGAACCTCTCTGACTCGTCCGATGATCACGTCGAAGGGAACTTTCGTCCGCGAGGCGCTTTTTTCGGCAGCCTGCTAGAGGTCCCTTCGAGCTTCGCGCGGTAGGCCGATAGTCGCGAGCCGAAGAACTGCAGCCCCGCACTGATCCTGGCGGAGTTTCTCAGATCCGGGTGCGTCAGCACCCACATCTGCACGTCGGTTTCCTGGTACGTGCCTGGAAGCCGTTCCAACCCGGGGTGGCTGTCTGCGACGAAGCAGGGGAGCGCACCGCAGCCGACGCCGCGAGCAACCACCGCGAGAACGGCGCTGATCGAATCGAAGCGAAGCTTCACCTGCTCGTCGGGGATGTTGTCCGATGTCCAGCGCGCCTGCCGGTGCTGCTCGAGCGCGCCGTGGTATCCGACCCACTCGTACGCGGCCAGCGGCGTACCGCGACCATTGGCGTCGAGATAGGCGGTCGACGCATAGGCCGCTGCATTGACATGACCCACGCTCCGGCCGACGAGGTGATCGGACGGCGCACTCGTCGCACGGATCACGATGTCGGCATCCCGGCGAGCAAGATCGACCTGTCGGTTACTCAGCGCTACATCCAGATGGACGTCGGGGTACAGAGCGCGGAACTCTTGGATGTGATCCGCGAGGACATGGATCATCAAGGCTTCGCTGGTGGCGAGCCGCATGCTCCCCTGCAAACGTACGTCCGCTCCGAGCACGCGACGCTCGACGACGAGAGCTTCCAGCTCCATGCGTGAGGCTGCTGCCGTCAGCTCCTCGCCCGCGTCGGTCAGCCGATAGCCGGTCCGCAGCCGCTCGAAGAGCCTCACCCCCATGCTGGTCTCCAGTGCCTCCAGCCGGCGATACACGCTGGACGCGTTGACGCCGAGCGCACGGGCGGCCGAATGCAGCCCCCGAGCGCGCGACAGCGCGAGCACGAAGCGGAGATCGTCCCAATTCATGCGACTCGATCACCGAGTGCGATACGACCGTCCACGTCAAAGCCGGTAGCAGATCGGGCGTTTAGAGTAAACCGATCATCTAAAAAGCCGCCCGCGGTCATCGGCGATTCCGCCACTGGGTCGAGTCAGCCGCGCCGCCGGCGACGAACGCTGCCTCGTCGCCGTGGCGGGTTCGTTCCGAAGCGGCGCCCGATTTCGTCCTTGCCCGCGCGGAGAATGCGGGCCGAAAGGCGCGCATCGTCCACCACCCGCGACATTGTCACCACGCCGATCATTCCCGTCAGCACCGCGATGGCTTGGTCGCGCGCCTCGCGCCTGGATTTCGCCGGCAGCCATTGCGCGATCTCGTCGATCAGTTCCTGGAAGCCATTCGAGGCCCCGCGCCGCGTCGCCGCGTCCGCTCTCACCAACTCGCTGCCCATCGCCACCAGCGGACACCCGCCGCTCCGATCATCCCGATAGGCGGGCGTGAGGCAGGACTGGAGGTGCTTGACGAACCGCTCACGGCCGCCTTCCGAAGCGCTGCGGTAGGACCTGACCATGTCGTCCAGCCCGAACGAGCAGGCCTCGGCTACGAGCTGATCCTTCGAGTCGAAGTGACGGTAGAAGCCGCCGTGAGTCAGACCGGCGGCGGCCATGATCTCGGCGACGCCCGTGGCCGCAATGCCGTTGCTGCGGAACGTCTGCGCGGCGAGATCGACGATGCGTCTGCGCGTCTCCGCAGTCTCTGTCTTTGACTTCCTCATGCACTTGCTCCTCGAGACGATGGATCGCTGGATGATAACGACATCGCTCCGGGCGGTCACGTGCGGCGCGCGTGTCGAGACCCTCCGCTGGTCCCCGACATTGCGTGAACGCAAACCTGGATTGCGCGATGACCGAGTTCCGCCGCGACTCGCAGCGGCGTAAATAGTCCGCATCGCACCGCAGGACGAGGTTTCGCAAAACTCAAATCAACTGGAGGTCACGATGTCCCTGGGTATGTATCAACTCACGATTCCGCCGGCGATTCGGGCGCTCACCACAATGCGGCATCTACTTGGCAAGGCCGCCACACATTGCGAGGCGCGCAAGATCGATCCCTCCGCCTTCATCGGCTTTCGGCTTTTTCCGGACATGCTGCCGTTCGCATCGCAGATTCGAATCGCCACCGACATGTCCCGGCTTTGCGTCTGGCGCTTGTCCGGTGCCGAGCCGCCCAAGTTCTCGGACGATGAAGCGACGTTTGCGGAGCTCGCCGGCCGGGTTGAGACGATCTTGGCCTTCCTGTCCGCAGCTCAGCCTGCGCAGATCGATGGCACCGAGGACAGACCGATCACCTTCAAGACGGCGCGGGGGGAGATCACGCTCAAGGGGATCGACTACGTGCAACGCTTCGTCTTGCCGAAAGTCTTGTTCCACCCCACCCAGAGCTACAACATCCTACTCCCAATGGGTGTGGCAGTTGGCCAACGGGTTTTGCTGGGCGACCGATGTCGCCGG
>CADEER010000208.1:0-3160 GCA_902826395.1 uncultured bacterium | reverse complement strand
GATTATCTGGGAGAGCTCTGACGCAGGGTCAGCCAGCAGTCAGGAGGAGCACGATGGATATCGATGATCGCTTGAGCAGCGAGGTCTTCCACCCGGGAGAGGCCGCGATCCAGGATCGCATGGGCGTTCGAGAGCAGATCGAGGATCTGGGCAGGCGTCTGGTTCGAGACTACATGCCTGACCAGCACCGCACCTTCTTCGCCCAGCTCCCGTTCATCCTGATCGGAGCTTTGGATTCGACCCGACAGCCTTGGGCCACGGTTCTGGCCGGCCCGGCCGGCTTCATCCAGTCGCCGGATCCGAGGACGCTGGTCATCGACGCGCACCCGAACGAGATGGACCCGCTTGCTGGCGCACTGGTGCCCGGCGCATCGGTCGGGCTGCTCGGCATCGAGCCTCATACGCGTCGTCGCAATCGCATGAACGGCGTCATTCAGGAGGCTTCCGGGTCCGGACTGCAGGTCGCCGTGTCCCAGAGCTTCGGCAACTGTCCGAAGTACATCCAGGCGCGAAAGCCCGAGTACGTCGAAGTGTCCCTGGGCGAAGCGCAGATTCGACAGGGCACTACGCTCGACGTCGAGCAGCAGGCGCGCATCCGCCAGGCCGACACGTTCTATATCGCCTCGGCCCACCCGAGCTCAGAGGAAAACTCCGCCTCTTACGAGGGAGTCGATGTGTCCCACCGCGGCGGGAAGCGCGGATTCATTCGGGTCGATGCCGACGGCTCGCGACTGACCATTCCAGACTTCATCGGAAACTTTCTCTTCAATACGTTCGGCAACCTGCAGTTGAACCCGAGGTGCGGGCTGGTGTTCATCGATTTTTCATCGGGAGGGCTCCTGCATGTGGCCGGGCGCGGAGTCGTCATCTGGGACGGGCCTCAGGTCAGCGCCTTCGAGGGGGCTCAGCGCCTGCTCCAGTTCGAAATCACAGGCTGGCAATGGGTCGACGGCGTCTTGCCATTGCGATGGGGCCCGGAGGAACTGTCCCCGTTCTTTGAGAAGACCGGCGATTGGACCGCAGACGACGCACCGCGATCGACCCCGTTAGCGACCTCCGTCCCGTCTTCAACCACCAGTGGCCCATCGCATACATGAATGCGAATGGGCCACTAAACGTTCACCCGGAGCCACCCCAGCCTCAGCCCGTGCCCCTGCCTGCGCACTCTGTGCGCAGCGGAATCGGAAGCTTCCATGCAGTCGCCGCGGCACATCGCCGCCGCTGAGTACGGCCACGAGGTGTTGTCGAGCCGCTTGCCGGATTGAAGGACGCTGCTAGCCTCGCTTCATGCACGGGCCAGCATTGAATCTCGCGATCCTGAACTTCGTCGGCGGCGTTTGTGTGTTGTCGAGCTATCTCTACGGATTCAAGGGGGGCAATGCAGCGGCGCTCTGGGGTGGGGTGCCGGAGAGTTGGCGGGGCTTCTACACGGCGTCGATGCTGGCGGCGGCGGTCGGCTACTTTCCGTTCACGTACTTCTTCCTGCGCTGCGTCGATTACGATCGCGCCACGGTTCTCGGCTGGTCGGCGTACGGCGTCATCGCGATCGCTTACGCCGCAATCCTTTTCCCTTCGTCGCTCTGGCTGCCGTTGACGGTGCGCATGGTGCAGTCGCCAAGCGACTTTCTCTGGCTGCTGATTCGCGTCGATCTGTTCCTCGTCGCGCTCGGCTCGCTCGGCCTGGTGTTGGCGGCGGCGACCGTCGAACCGGTGACCTCGAGTGCGATGCGCGTCGCGGCCCTGATCGGACTCGCGTTCTTCTGCCTGCAGACGGTCGTGCTCGATGCACTGATCTGGCCGGCGATGTACCCGCGATAGCATCGTCACACTCGCACTCTCCCCGGCGGGCTTCCCATCCATCGCGCCGTTTGCCATCGTCGCCGCGACGAACCGGGAGCATGGTGATGCGCGACTTCGAACAGATGGAGGCGAGCCTCCTCTACTGTCCGACCTGCAAGCGGGCGACGCCGGTGCGCAAGCGCCTGCTGCTCGTGCTGACCGAGGGGGAGAAGTTCGACTACGTGTGCGCCCACTGCGGCACGGTATCGGGCGACAAGATCGAGCGCGCAGCGCCGGGCACGCACCTGCAGTCGGGCTGGCGGCGGCGCTGAGACGATGGCGCAGCGCATCGCCACCCTGTTGCCCAGTGCTACCGAGATCGTCTGCGCGCTCGGCCTCGCCGAGCAATTGGTCGGCATCTCGCACGAGTGCGATTTCCCGCCCCAGATCACGCATCTGCCGCGCCTCACCAAAGCCAAGATCGATCCGCGCGGCCGCTCCGATGAGATCGATCGACAGGTGCGCGAGCTGGTCGCCGACGGCTTGTCCGTCTACACCGTCCTCGAGGACGAGCTCCGCGAAGCTGCGCCGGACGTCATCATCACGCAGGATCAGTGCGAGGTTTGCGCCGTCTCGCTCGCCGAGGTCGAGGTCAGCGTTCGGCGCATCCTCGGCGCCGACGCACGCGTGCTGTCGCTCAGTCCCAACACCATGGACGACATCCTCGGCGACTTCGCGCGCGTCGCCGATGCCACCGGCGCCGCCGACGCCGGCCAGCGGCTGATCGACGACGCGCGGAGTCGGCTTGCCCGCATCGCCGATCGCGCGGCGCGGGCGCGCAGCCGGCCACGCGTCGCCTGCATCGAATGGCTCGATCCGCCGATGGTCGCCGGCAACTGGGTGCCGGAGATGGTGCGCGCCTGCGGTGGGATCTACGAGCTCGCCGAGCCGGGCAGCCACAGCACGGCCGTCTCCTGGCCGGCGATCGCCGACAGCGCCCCCGACGTCGTCATCGTCATGCCGTGTGGATTCGACCTTGCGCAGACACGGCGCGAGCTGCCGGCGCTGCGTGAGAATCCGATCTGGCGCGCCCTGCCCGCGGTTCGCAACAAGCGAGTGTACAGCGTCGACGGCAACGCCTATCTCAATCGCCCCGGCCCGCGCATCATCGACAGCGCGGAGCTGATCGCCGGACTGGTGCAGCCCGATCTGTTCGCGTCGCTGATTCCGCCGGCGAGCTGGGAACGGGTGGAGTAAGCCGGCGAACCGCGTCGGACTTCTCAACGCAGAGGCGCTAAGGCGCCAAGGGTTCACATCGAATCCTCGGTCTCTCGGCGCCTCTGCGTCTCTGCGTTGAGTCTTTCTCCGCGGCGCCAGTCAG
>CADEER010000207.1 GCA_902826395.1 uncultured bacterium | reverse complement strand
GGCACGCGGATGATGATCGACCGAGGCGCACCGACCACGCCGCCGGAGCGCAGCCGTACGGTTACCTTGGTGTCGCCGGATGGGAACGCCGCTTCGGCGCCGATCACCGGTGACGAGCAGTACTGCACGAAGCTGCGGCTGTCGACGAAGGCCACCTGGCCGGTGTCGCTGAGCGTGCAGGCGACGATGCCCGAGGTGTGGTTGGAGAAGCGGCAAGCGAGATCGTTGATGATGTCGTCGATCTGCGACGTGTTGTCGAAGTTGGGCGGGTTGACCCCCGGCACGCCGCCCTGCGGCGGCGTGTCGTAGTCGCACACTTCGCTGCTGCCGTTGCCGAGCGGGCGATCGACTTGCACCTCGAGATCCGATCGCGGCCCCTGGCACTGCGCAATGCTGCCGTCGCCGTTGCGCGTACCGCAGATACCCGGGATTCCAGACTGGGTTCCGGCGCGCCCTTCGACGTAGATGATGAAGCCGAACTGATTCGGAAAGTCGAAGATCGGAATGCCGTCGTCCGTGACGTCGATCGGGTCGCGCACGAAGTTGTCGGCGCGGGCCACACCGAACGCGGTGATTTCGGGCCCCGGCGGACGCGTCGGGCTCGGCGTGCGCGTGCGCGTTTGCGTGCGCGTGTTGGTCGGCGGTGGGGTGAAGGACGGTGTGCGAGTCAGCGACGGCGTGCGCGTCTGCGTCGCAGTGCGCGACGAGGTCTGGGTGCTGGTCTGAGTCGGCGTGCGCGTTTCAGTTCGGGTGCGCGACGGAGTCGAGGTCGGCCGCGGCGTCGACGTATTGGTCGGCGTGCGCGTCGTCGTGGGCGTCCGCGTGTTGGACGGTGTCAACGTCTGCGACGGCGTGCGCGTTTCAGTCGGGGTCCGGGTCGGTGGCGTGGTCTCCGTAGGCGTCGGCGAGCGAGTGATCGTGCGCGTCAGGGTCGGAGTGCGGCTGCGCGTGAAGGTGCGGGTGCGCGTGAAGGTGCGTGAGAACGTATGCGTGCGGGTCGGAGTGCCGCTGCGGGTTGCCGTCTCTGTGCGCGTCGACGTTTCGGTGTGTGTCGGCGTGTCGCCGAACGTCGGAGTGTCACTCGCCGTCGGCGTCTGAGTGATCGTCGGTGTCCGCGTGTTGGTTGGCGTCCGGGTATTGGAACCTGTCAGCGTCGGCGTCGACGTCCTCGTAGGCGTCCGCGTCGGCGACGCAGTCCCGGTCCGCGTCGGGGTCGGCGAGTTGCCCGCGGTGATGGTCGGCGTCGCGGTCCCCGGCGTACCTTCGGTAGGCGTCTCTTCCTCGGTCGCCGTGGCGGTCATGGTCGGTGGCTCGGGCGTCGCCGTCGATGTCGGGGTCGTGGTCGGTCGTGGTGTCGGCAGCTCCGGCAACAGATTGATCAAGGCCGTGATGTCGGCCGCCGTGACCGACCCGTCGCCGTTCACGTCGGCAGCCTGGCAGGTGCCTTCCTGGGCGAAGATCTCGAACAGCAGGGCATCGAAATCGGCCACGTCGGTGACACCGTCGCAATTCGCGTCACCAGGCCCGGACACCGCTGCGACGGGGGCAGCAAAGGCCAACATGAACACCAAAATGCGCAGGCCAGCGGCGAGTATGCGGCTCGTGTCGAAACCCCACCGAGCGGTTCGGGTCCGCCGACCGTGACGGTCATCGGGGCCGAGCGGCCGATCGATTTTCGAGGCGCGTGTGTTCGCAGTAGTCGGCCGGCTTCGACGCACCTGATCCATTCCTTCGAGACGCCGGAGAGTATGCGCTTTGCCGCGGCGGGTCAACGGTTTCAGGCCTGCAACAAACGCCCGGCGATGCGCCGCAATCTACACCGCCACAGGCACTTCCCCGCGGGTCACCACTGCATGCGGCGGCGCAGGACGCGCGCCTGAGCGCGACTCAATTCGAGCTCGGTCTGCTCTGGATTGCGCATCACCAGCTTGTAGCGACCGCCGAACCACGGAACGATCGCCTGCACCTTGCGCAAGTTGACGATGCGCGACTTGTGGGCGCGGAAGAAAATATCGGGATCGAGGCGATCCTCGAGATCCTTGAGGGTGAAGTTGGTCATGTACCGTTCGCTCGCCGTGTGCGCGAAGACGAGGCGGAACTCCACCTCCAACCAGAAGATGTCGTCGACCGAGAGCAACAGGATCTGCTTCCCCTTGTGGACCGGGATCTGTTCGGGAAAGCGGCGCGGCGCATCGCCGCGCAGGTTGGTCACCATCTCCTGCCAGTCGGGGGGCTGGGAATCCAGCCGCTCGCGCACTCGCCGCAGTGCCTCGTCCAGCCGTTCGCGCGACACCGGTTTGAGCAGATAGTCGATGGCGTACACCTCGAACGCCTGGATGCCGTACGCGTCGTGGGCGGTTGCAAAGACCACGTGCGGGCGGTGCGACAGCCTCTCGAGGACACCGAAGCCGTCCATGCCGGGCATCTGCACGTCGAGAAAGACCAGATCGGGCTTTTCCTCGTCGATGAGCCGCACCGCCGCGGCGCCGTCGTCGGCCTCGCCGACGACCTGCACGTCGCCGGCCTTCCGCAGCATCCGCCCGAGGCGGTCGCGCGCCAACTTTTCGTCGTCGACAATGGCGACGCGCACGCCCGAGCTCACGCGCCGGCCTCGCGCGGCACCCGAACCGTGATCGAAGTGCCCTCTCCCGGTCGACTCTGGATGGTCGGCTCGTAGCGGTCGCCGTAGCGACGCGTCAGCCGCTCGCGCAGGTTGCGCAACCCGACACCGCGATCGAACGGCGCCACGCTGGCCGCCATGCCGGCGCCCGTGTCGCGCACCGAAATGCGCAGATCGCCGTCATCCATTCCCGCCTCTATGATGATCACGCCGCCGCCTATCTTCTGCGAGATACCGTGCTTGACGGCGTTCTCGACCAAGGGCTGCAGAATCAGTCCGGGCAGCAGGATGCTGCGCGTTGCATCTTCGACACGGGTTTCGACCCGGAGGGCATCGCCGAAGCGCGCCTGCTCGATCTCGAGATACGCCTGGGCGATCCGCAGCTCGTCGGCGAGTGGCACCAGGTCGATCTGGGTGCGGCGCAGCACGTAACGCAGGATCTCCGCCAGTCGTTCGATACACTCTTCGGCGCGCTCTGGGTCGGTGCGCACGAGCTCGGCAATCGAATTGAGACTGTTGAACAGGAAGTGTGGGTTCAACTGCGCTCGCAGCGCCGCGAGTTGTGCCGACAGCGCCAGCTCGCGCAGCTCCTCCTGCTCGCCGACCAGCTTGAAGACGCGCCACCATGAACGGTTGAAGCCGATCGTGCAGATGATCGCCGCCGGAATGATCGGCATGATCGCGAACAGCCACGGGCTGCGGCGCAGAGTTTCGGCGGAGATCGTCAACGCCAGATCGGCGCCGTCATACGGAAACAGAATGGACCCGCGGCCGAGACCGAACACGGAATGGGAAGCCTCGACAACCAGCAGCGACAACACCCCGAAGCAGCCGATCGCGATCGCCCACTGCGCCAGCCAGCGTTTAGCCGCCGGCAACGTCGAGAAACGGGGGAAGACGAACATCCAGAGCGCCAGCGTCACCAGCGAGTAGACGAGCGTCGACACGAACCAGTAGAGCGCCCCGCCGGAAGAGCGCGAAAAGCCGTACATCCAGCTCGCGTTGAGCATGCCCATGCCGATTCCCGTTCCGAGAATCAGCATCGACTGCGAAAACACCTCACCGCGGCCGCCTCGGTCGATGTCGCCATCGGCGAAAAACGCTTGGATGTGATGCCGCTGCGCACGCGCTACTGGAGGTTGGATCATGGGTTATCCGAGGCGGGCATTGTACGGCCGCACCGCCGCGAATTGCAAAAGCGCCGGTTACGGCGCGAAGCCGGATTCTCGATCGCTTGCCGCACCCCCAGTCTTGGTGGGGTGTCTCGCATGCGCTACTGTCGGCGGCTGGCGAATTCTGGAGTTCTTCGATGAGCAAACAATTCGACGACAAGACCGGCTGGCCGGTGCTGCATCAGTTCTATCGCCTCGACCGGTCGCTGTGGCGGAGTCTCGACGAGGACGAGCGGCGCGAGGCGATCGACGAGTTCCGCACCGCGCTTGCCGATTGCCGCGGCGAAGAGGGTATGCAGTTCGTGCCGCTGGCCGGGATCGCAAAGTCCGACTTCGGCATCATGGCGGTTCACCCCGACCTCTCGCGTATCCAGCGCCTCGGGCAGCAGATCGCGGCGACCGCCCTCGGCGCGTGTTTGCAGACCGTTTACTCGTTTCTTTCGATGTCCGAGGTCAGCGAGTACATGAGCGGACCCGGCGAATGGACGGCGCAGCTCCAGGAGCAGGGCCTTGCGCCCGGCACGCCCGAGTTCGACGCCGGCTTCGAGCGCCTTCGCGAGCGGATGGAAAAGTACGCCGAGGCGCGCGTGCACCCGCAACTTCCGGTCGACATGCACGTCGTCTGCTTCTACCCGATGGCGAAGCGACGCGGCGAAGAGCACAACTGGTACGCGCTCGATTTCGACGAGCGCAAGCGTCTGATGGGAGGGCACGCCCAGGCCGGGCGCGCTTTCGCCGGCCGGGTTCAGCAACTCATCACCAGTTGCACGGGTCTCGACGACTGGGAGTGGGGCGTGACGCTGTTCGCGCACGACCTGAAGAGCATTCGCGACGTCGTCTACGAGATGCGCTTCGACCCGGCGAGCGCCGTGTACGGCGAGTTCGGAGAGTTCTACATCGGCACCAGATTGGATCCGGCCGATCTCGAACAGGCGCTGTGCTTGTGACGATGCGCGACCGCCGTCGTTAGCGGTCGCAATCTTTCATCGAATCGCGGTTGGAGGCGGGGATGGCGGGCAAGAAGGAAGCGGCACCGATCGTCAGCATCGATCTGAGTGACGCGGCGGAGCGGCGATATCTCAACTACGCGCTGAGTGTCATCACGGCGCGGGCGCTGCCCGACGTGCGCGACGGCCTGAAGCCGGTGCAGCGCCGCATCCTCTACGCGATGTTCCAGAGTCTGCGCCTCACGGCCGGCGCCAAGCCGCGCAAGTCGGCAGCGGTCGTCGGCGACGTGCTCGGCAAGTACCATCCGCACGGCGACGTCGCGGCCTACGAAGCGATGGTGCGGATGGCCCAGTCGTTCGCCCTGCGCTACCCGCTGGTGCACGGCGAGGGCAACTTCGGATCGTTGGACGGCGACAGCCCGGCGGCGATGCGCTACACGGAAGCACGTCTGACGGCGATCGCCGAGGAGCTGCTGCGCGACGTCCGCCACGACACCGTCGACTTCCGCGACAACTACGACGCGACGCTGCGCGAGCCGGAAGTGCTGCCGGCGGCTCTGCCGCAACTGCTCATGAACGGCAGCACCGGCATCGCGGTCGGCATGGCGACCAACATCCCGCCGCACAACCTCGGCGAGGTGATCGAGGCGCTGCTGGCGCTGATCGAGCAGCCCGATCTCGCGAGCAAGGACCTCTGCAAGTACATCAAGGGGCCCGACTTCCCGACCGGCGGCGAGATCCTCAACAGCAAGGCAGAGCTGCGCCGCATCTACGAAGACGGCCAGGGCGCCGTGCGGGTGCGCGCCGGATACACCACCGAGCGCGAGGCCCGGCGATCGCAAGTGGTGATCACATCGGTCCCGTACACCGCGAACAAAGCGAGCATCGTCGAGGAGATCGCCTCCCACATCATCAGCCGCAAGCTGCCGCAGGCGGTCGACGTGCGCGACGAGTCGACCGACGACATCCGCATCGTCGTCGAGATCAAGCAGGACGCCTCACCGGAAGCGGTGATGGCCTACCTGTTCAAACACACCGCTCTGCAGATCAACTTCCACGTCAATCTGACGGCGCTCGTCCCCGGCGAAGGCGGCGTTTGTCAACCGGCCCGCCTGCAGTTGCGCTATCTGTGCCGGCACTTCCTCGACTTCCGCGAGACCGTGGTGACGCGGCGCCTGCAGCACGAGCTGCGCGAGCTCGAAGCGCGCCTGCACATCCTCGACGGCTTCCTCAAGATCTTCGGCGGTCTCGATCGCGCCATCAAGATCATCCGCGAGTCGCAGTCGCGCGACGAGGCGCGCGACAAGCTGATGAAGGCCTTCGCCCTCGACGAGATCCAAGCTGACGCGATTCTCGAGACCCGGCTCTACCAACTGGCGCGGCTCGAGATCGACAAGATCCGCAACGAGCAGCGCGACAAGCGCAAGCGCGCCGACGAGATCGAGAAGATACTGAAGAGCAAGAAAGCGCTGTGGAAGATGATCGGCGACGAGCTGCGCGAGCTCGCTGCCAAGTACGGCGACAAGCGGCGCACCGCGTTGCGCGGCGGCAGCGCCGAAGAGCTCGAGTACGATGCCGAGGCCTACGTGGTGCACGAAGACACCCACGTGGTCGTGACGCGCGACGGCTGGCTGAAGCGGGTCGGCGAGCTGAAGGACCGCAGCGCCACGCGCGTGCGCGAGGGCGACGCGGCAAAATGGATCTTGCGCGGCAGCACGCGCGAGTCGGTGGCCCTGTGGTCGAACCTCGGCGCGCTCTACGTTCTCAAGGTCTCGGCGATCCCCGCCACCAGCGGCTACGGAGAGCCGGTTCAGTCGCTGTGCAAGTTCGCCGACGGCGAACGCATCATGTTGGCGATGCTGGTTTCTTCGGCTCCGGCGCCGGCGCCCGTGGAAGATGGGCAGCAGCAACTCTCGTTCGGCGGCGACGCCGCGCCGCCCGCGGCGACCTCCGTCATCCTGAGCGACCGCGAAGGGTCGCAGAGCGTCGATCGGTGGATGATCGCCACTGCGAGTGGCATGGGCTTGTTCTGCCGGCCCGATCTCTCCGATACGACGCGCAGCGGCCGCCGCTTCGCCCGCGTCAAAGACGGCGATACTATCGTTGCCATCTGCCCCGACGGCGGCGACACGATCACCGCCGCCACTGCCGAGGGCAAAGTCCTCTCCTTCCCCGCCGACGAGCTACCCGAGCTCGCCGGCGTCGGTCGCGGCGTCATCCTGATGCGCCTCGACGCCGGCGACCGGGTCATCGGTGCGCTCTGCCACCCCAAGGCCGAGACCCCGATCGCCGTCGATGCCGAAGGCAACGAGCGACGGTTCCAGGCTCAGGAGGAGGGCAAGCGCGCACAGAAAGGCCGCAAGGCACTCAAGCGCTTCGCCGCCGTCGATCTGGTGCCGCGCCGCTGACGAGGCCTCAAAGGACGGCCGCGGCCTGCCCCCGCCCTGCCCCGCCGCTGTCGCAAACTTTCTCGGCGCGCGATATACATCGCCGGCTTGACACCCTCACCGCTGGTGCTTAACAGGCCCGGCAGCTCTATGTGGTTGAACGACAATCGAAAGACCGCCTCGTTGCCCGGCCTCCGCGCCGGTCCTGACTGACATCCCGACACCCCCGCAGGACCGGGCCACACACGCCCCCTGCGCGCCGTTTCAATAAACAAATCAATAATTTACAGGAGGGCATATGGCCATCAAAGTGCGCCCGTTGAGCGATCGGGTGATCGTCAAGCGGATCGACGAGGAAGAGAAGACCGCCGGCGGGATCATCATTCCCGACACGGCGAAGGAGAAGCCGCAGGAGGGCCGGATCATCGCGGTCGGCCCCGGCCGGACCGAAGAAGGCAAGGTGATCGCGCTCGACGTGAAGAAGGGCGATCGCATCCTCTTCGGCAAGTACGCCGGTACCGAGATCAAGCTCGACGGCGAAGACCACATCATCATGCGCGAGGACGACATCCTCGGCGTCATCGAGGGTTGAAAGGGAGAATCGACCAATGGCCGCAAAAGTAGTGAAGTTCAGTGAAGAGGCGCGCTCGCGGATGATGCGGGGAGTGAACGTCCTCGCCGACGCCGTAACCGTCACCCTCGGCCCCAAGGGCCGCAACGTTCTGATCGAAAAGTCGTGGGGCGCACCCACGGTGACCAAGGACGGCGTGACCGTCGCCAAGGAAGTCCAGCTCGAAGACAAGTTCGAGAACATGGGCGCGCAGATGGTGAAGGAAGTCGC
>CADEER010000206.1 GCA_902826395.1 uncultured bacterium | reverse complement strand
TTCCTGCAGAAACCCGGCATAGGTCGTGTACGGGTACGGGTACGAGTACGTGTACGGGAGAAAGCCGACAATCCCTTTTCGCCGGCGTGACGAGGAGAAGTCCTAAATCGCTTTCTGCTCGCGTAGCTCGCCGATGCGGTCCCAACTGTAGCCGAGGATTTCGGTGAGGATCTCCTCGGTGTGCTGGCCGTGTTGCGGGGCGGCGTTGCGGATCGAGCCGGGGGTTTCGCTCAGGCCGACGGGTACGCCGATCATCTTCATCGCTCCGTGCACGGGGTGATCGAAGTCGGCGATGTAGTCGTTGGCGAGCATCTGCGGGTCGGTCTTCAGATCGGTGACGTCGTTGACGACGGTGAAGATGAAGTCGCCTTCCGCCTCGTGGAGGATCTTCATCCACTCGTCGCGCGGCTTGCTGGCGAACGCCTCGTCGAGAATGGCCACGCATGCGGCGGCGTTGGCACCGCGCGCTCGCGCCCTGGCGAAGCGCTCGTCGTCGGCGAGCTCGGGATGGCCGATGGCGCGCGCGAAGTGTGCCCAGTAGCGATCCGGCTGCAACATCGCCAGAGCGAGCCAGCGATCGTCGGCGCAGCGGTAGTGGTTCCACAGCGGGTTGCCGGCTTCGGCGCGAAACGAGCGCGGAAAGGCGAAGCCGGCCATCAGCAGGCAGGAAACAGACAGGCCCTGCAGCCAGGCCATCGAGCCGAGGTGTGACGCGTTGACCTCCTGGCCGACACCGTGCCGCTCGCGCGCGACCAGCGCCGCCATCACACCGTAGGCGAGCATCACCGCTCCCATCTGGTCGGCGATGCCACCGGCGATGCCGAGCGGCGGCATGTTGGGCTCTCCCGCGGCGCGCATGATGCCGGAGCGCGCAATGCCGAGATGATCGAACGACGGCTCGCCGCTGTCGGGGCCGTTCGGTCCGTAGCCGGTGGCGCTGGCGTAGATCAGCTTGGGATTGTTCTTGCGCAGGGTCTCGTAGTCGAGCCCGAGTCGCTGCGCGACGCCCTTGCGGAAGTTCTGCACGAAGACGTCGGCTTTACCCGCCAGCTCCTGCACGATCGCCCGCCCGGCGTCGCTCTTGAGGTTCAGCGCGATGCTGCGCTTGTTGCGGTTGTTGGCCTCGAAATAGAAGTTCTCGCCGAGGCTCTTGCCGCCGATCCCGAACAGGTGACGACCGGGATCGCCCGACTCGAGCTCCTCGATCTTGATCACGTCGGCGCCCATGTCGCCGAGCATCAACGAGCAGACCGGCCCCTGCTGCCAGATCGTCCAGTCGAGAACGCGTATCCCATCCAGCGGTCCTTTAGGCGCGGTCATCATTTCCCTCCGGCTTTTAAGTCCTAGCCACAGATGAACGCAGATGAACGCAGATGATCTTGGCGAGACGACCCACTCGAGCGTGTTGTCTCGGAGCTTGATTGAAGAGTTCGACGTGTGGCGGAGACGCGCTTCAGCATCTGCGTTTATCTGCGTTCATCTGCGGATAATCTCTTATTGCAGGTAGTTGGAGCCAGAGAGGCGGCGGGCTTTGGGGTCGATGCGGACGTGGACTACGGCCACCTTGCCCGACGCGAGAGCGCGATCGAGGGCCGGGCGGATGTCGCCCGGCTGCACGACGTACTCGGCGTGGCCGTCGACCATCTCGGCCATCTTCTCGTAGCGGGCGGGCAGCAGGCTCGCGATCGGCGGCGATCCCTTCGGCAGCATGAAGTCCTGGATCATGTGGCCGGCGATGCCCTCGTTGTTGGCGACGACGAAAACCGGTGCGGCGCCGACCCGCGCGGCTGTCTCGACGACCATCGCCGCGGCGCCGAACGCATAGTCGCCGAGCACCGCGACCGACGGCCGGTCCGGACAGGCCAGCTTGGCGCCGACCGCGTACGGCGCGCTGACCCCCATGCAGCCGGTCGTGCCGGCGTTCATCCGCGCGCGGTTCTCGTAGCTCGGCAGAATCGCGCGGCAGATGCCCATGATCGTCTCGCCCTCGGCGCTGACGATGCTGTCGCGCGGCAATGCATCGCGCACTTCCTTGACCAGGCGATAGGGATTGATCGGTGCGCGATCGTCTTCGAGCGCTTCCCGCATGCCGGCTTCGTTCGCTTCGCGCTTGGCGACCAGCGACGACATCCACTCCGAGCCGCGGCTGGCGATGCGGCGCCCCTCGAGCGCCTGCATGAGCGCCGCGGCGGCGAGACGCGCATCGGCCGTGATCATCGTTTCGATCGGGGCGCCCGAGAACGCCTCCTCGGGCTCGACGTCGACCTGAATCACCCGGCACGACGGATCGAGGCGGCGGCCGAGCCCGAAGATCCAGTTGAAGCGGCCGCCGAACATGACGATTACGTCCGCCTGTCCGAGCGCTTGCGAGCGCGCCGCATTGGCGAAGCTCGGGTGGTCGTCGGCGACGGTGCCGCGCGCCATCGGCGAGCAGACGTACGGAATGCCGAGGTCGGCGAGGCGGGTCAGCGACTCACGCGCGTCCGCCCACGCGGCTCCCTTGCCGATCAACAGCAGCGGCCGCCGCGCCGTGGCGAGCAACTCGGCGGTTTGTTCGATCGCCTGCGCATCGGGCGCTGGGGGCGTGATCACCGGCGCTGTGCGCAGCGGAGCCGATTCCTCGGGCACGCGGCGTGCCACCAGCTCGCCGGGGAAATCGAGATAGACGCCACCCGGGCGACCGCTGACCGCCTTGCCGAGCGCGAGGTGTACCCACTCGCCGATCCGTTCGGTGCTGTCGACCTGGCCCGTCCACTTGCACGCCGCCTTGGCGAGAGAGACCTGATCGGCTTCCTGGAAGGCGCCGATGCCGCGCGTGCCGGCGAAGGCGGATCCGCCGAGGACGACGAGCGGCATGGCGCTCTCGGTGGCGACGTAGAGCGGCGTGATGGCATTGGTCATCCCCGGCCCCGACCCGACGATCAGCACGCCCGGTAACTTCTTCTGATAGCCCCACGCCGAGGCCATGAAGCCGCCGTTCATCTCGTGACGGCAGCCGATCACTCGCAAAGATTCGCGCTGCGCTCCGGCGAGAACCTCGATCATCGGCCCCGCGACCACGCCAAACACCGTATCGATTCCCGCACGCGCCAATTGCCGCGCCGCGATCCGCCCGCCGTCGATCTCCGCCATGCGCGCATCTAGTACAGATCGCCGTCAACCGACAAGGCGGCTGCAGCGTATTGAGTCCAGAGCCCCAGCCCAGAGCGACGAGACGTATGCAGCGCGTCGTCGGCGCATCGGCGAGATCGCTGCATGACGCAAGATTTTCGTTGCAAAGAACGCCAGTGCCGTGCTGTAGAAATGGGGAACACGAGCTCCTTCGGGGCGCCAACACCGGCCCCGCGCACTTCCTGAAATGATCCGCATTGCCTGGCGGAGTTCTTGCTGTTGCTTCGCGAGATCAGCGGCTGAGATCAAGGGAGGGAACGATGGAGAGAGTCGACGCGACATCGCGGCCGAGCGCTCGATATGCGGCATCGACGCAGGTGCGGAGAGCAGTGCCCGACCCGCAGGGACATGCGACGTTGCTCGTGCGGACATATGGCATGGCCAAGGCCCTGCAGATCGCGCAGACCAACAGCGCGATCGTCCGCTCCGACGACTACTGGAGCAGTGTGTTCGTGGCGCTGGCCGGCCAACGCGACGCAACATCCGAAACGGCGCAGCGGGCGGAATAGCAGCACGCCGCGAAAGCGACACAGCGCGCGCCGGCGACTAGTAAGCTAGTCCGCTAGTCCGCCAGTGACGGTTGAAGGCTGGCGCGGTCGCGGCTGGGCGGGGACCCTTTCGTTTGGTCTGTCTGGCTGAGGGGTGTCGGTTCGGCGGGTGTCGGTGCTCGCTGACGTGACAGTTCGCGGCCTCGTTGGTACTCCGCGTCGGCCTCGTCGTTACGGCCGGCGGCGCGCAACACGCCTGCGAGTGAGTAGTATGTCGACACGCGCGGCTCGATTTCGACGGCGCGCCGGTAGGAGAGAATCGCTTCCTCGTAGTTGCCGAGGCGCGCCTGGGTGAGCGCGCGATTGCGATGAGCCTCGGCAAGGTTCGGGTCGAGGGCGACTGCGGCATCGTGTTGCGCGGCAGCCTCGTCGAGCCGCCCGAGCTGGTTGAGGGCAAAGCCGAGACCACTGTGTGCTTCGGCGGTTGGATTCCCCTCGATTGCCTTGCGGTAGTGGAACGCGGCTTCCTCGTACTCGCCATCCTCGATCAACATCGAAGCCAGGTTCATCCGCGGAGCGGCGCAGGTCGGGTCGAGGGCAAACCCCTTCTCGTAGCTCTCGCGGGCGAGATCCTCGCGGCCGAGGAGGTCCTGCAGCAGGCCGAAGTCGCCGTAGATCTCGCAGCGCGGCTCGATGGCGAGCGACCGCGTGAAGTGCTCTCCGGCTCCCTTCAGATCGCCGAGCTCGAGGAGCGCGAGGGCCAGGTTGTTGTGGGTCTTGGCGTCGTCGGGCGATCCCTCGAGCGCGCGACGGTACTCGGTCACGGCCTCGGCGGACCGTCCGGTCTGGAACAGGGTCCACCCCAATGCGGCGTGCAGTCCCGGATCGTCGGGCGCCAACTCGAGGCCACGGCGAAAGGAGCGCTCCGCGCCCACCTGGTCGCCGGTGCGCTGGTTGGCGGTGCCGGCGCGCAGGAAGGAATAGGGATCGAGGAATTGCTCGCGGATTTCGGCGATCGCGTCGCCGGGGAGGTTCACGAACTCTGGAATATTTGCCGCGCGATCCGCGTCGGTGAACTTCTCGAGCACGACCGGCGGGGTATCGTTCCCCTCCTCGTCGATGTGCGTCAGCCAGAGCTGTGTGTAGGGGCCGTTCTGCTTCGAGGAGAACACCAGCCATCGACTGTTCGAGGACCAACTGTGCCAGGAGTTCATGCGCTCGGTGTTGTGACGCAAACGGCGGGCTTCGCCGCCGGCTGCCGGAACGATGTACAGCTCGCTGTCCAGGCGCAGCAGCATGTAGTCCTTCGACTTGGTGAAGACGATCCATTTCCCGTCCGGCGAGTACTTCGGGAAGTAGTTGCTCATCCCGTTGTTCGCGGCCCCTTCGAGCGGCGTCGCCACGCCGCCTTTCCCGTCGTTGAACGGAATTCGGTAGATGTCGTAGCGGAACGGTTCGCCGTCCTTGGTGAACTCGCTCACGTCGTCGAAGTCGAGCAGCGCCTCCTTCTTGCGGTCGAGCTCCTCCGACTGATGGGCGATGGTGCGGGCAAACAGGATCTCCTTGCCGTCGGGACTCCAGACCGGGTTGGTCTGGACGTAGCGCGGGTCGTCGGCGCCGGGCAGTGCGAAGAACTCGTCCTTCTCGCGATCGTAGACGACCAGGATCCCTTTGATGGGGAAGAAGAGCTGCGAGATCATCAAGTCATCGCGCGCGACGAAGACCGAGCGATCCTTGACGGTGCTGATGACGTACCGGCCATCTGGCGACACGCGCGAAAGGAGCCCGAAGGTGACGTCGCCGTCGTCACGGCGATAATCCGACCAGGTGATGATGCTCTCGTCCTTCATCACCATCTGCTTCGCGACTGGCAGAATTCCGTAGCCGCCCTTGTCGTTGCCGTAGTCGACGTCGAGGCCGAGCACGCTGCCGTTATCGGCAAACGAGTGGCAATTGCCACAGACGGGGAGATTCTCGAGGACGATCGGCGGCCCTTCTTCCATGTCGATGGTGCCGTAGCGCCAACGAATCTTGGCGGGGTCGCGCACCGCGTCGAGGAAGGGCAGTGGAACCTCGCGGTAGAAGAGAGAATCGCCGACCGGCTCGCGCGCCGTGTGCAGGATGATCTCGGCGGCAGGTGTCGCAGGCGAGGGGGACTCGGCGCCGACGGAGAAGACGACTCCGCTGTCGACCGACCGCCGCTTGGCCTCTTCCCACTCCGTAGCGCTGGGCCGCCAACTCGGCTCGGACGTGAGACCCGCGGCGATGTCCCGGCCTTCGCGATCTCGCAGGCGAGTGCGCCACGGTCCCGCAGCGCCGTCTTCCGCGTGCCAGCGGAAGGTTGGAGCAATGATGTCCGGCGGAAAAACCGCACCGTCCGCGGGGTAGACGATTTCGAGGCGGTCGTTGGCAGCGGCCTGTGGCTCGGAAGACTCGACAGCACCCGCCGAAGCGACGCACAACACGGCGCAGAGGATCGGGCTGAGCAGGCCGTGGTGTAACTTCTTCATCAGTGGGACGAGAGCTCGATCCTCAGCGGTAGCCGCTGAGGATCGAGCCGAGCTCGGTGGATGGTCTCGACGCCGGCGCCTGGCGCGGCCAGGCGTCAGAAGCCGGGAAACGGAGGACAGCTTTCGGCTTGGATCCCGTCCGCACCGACATTGGTGTCGTAGATGTTGTCTGCCATGCAGTTCCCGGTTCCCTCACCGGCGACGACGATCACGTCGCTGGCGAGATCCCCGAAGGGCGTGTCGGGCGGGTTCATGCCGTTCCCGGTGATCGTGTTGCCGACGATCGCATTGTCGTCGGGCGCGCAGTCCTCATCGGTGCCGCCGGCCACGATGCAGAAGTCCACCAGAATCAACCCGGCATAGTCGTTGTCGACGAAGGAACTGTCTTCAACCCAGGTGCGATCATGGCCCGCTATCAGCAGGCCGGTACCGGTCGGGAGCTGTCCGACCAGGCCGCCTGAGACCGGGTTCGGCAGGTTGTTCTCGAAGACGGCGCTGTTGGTGAACAGAACGGACTCGCTGCGATAGCCGAAGGCCTTGTCCACATTTTCGCCGAGGCCGGAGGCGAGAGGATGGGTGAGGGCGATGCCGACGACGTTGTCGAAGGCCTCGATGTCGTCCACCTCGATGGCCTTCGACACGTTGACCTGCAGCCCGATCGGCGCGCCGTACACTTCGTTGTTGATGACGCGGATATCCTCGGAGCCCGACACCCACATCGCGCTGTCTAAGCCTCCGAAGCCGACGTTGTCTTGCACCAGCCCCTGTGCCGAGAGCTGCGGGTAGATGCCGACGTGGTCGGCATTGCCGACCACGTTGTCGCGGATCTCGAAGTTGCGCACGTAGTACGTCCAGATGCCGTTTTCCTCGAAACCATCGACCGTGAACCCTTCGATCAGGATGTCTTCGACGAAGGCGTCTTCCGTGCCGCGCACCCAGATTCCTTCGGTGTTGCCGGGGCCGGGCAGGATCTTCACCTCGCCGCCGTCGTTGAGCCCGATGAGCTCCAGGGATTTCTCGACCAGAACGGCGGCCTGGCCGCCGTGCGTCTCGATGTACTCGCCGGGCATGACCTCGACGCGTCCTCCGGGCGGGGCGGCGTTGACGGCGGCCTGGATCGACTCTCCGGGCCGGACCGTGATGGTATCGGAGCCGCCATCATCGTCGTCGCTGCCACAGCCGATGGTTACGAACAGGAGTACTAGCCCAATCAGGATTCGCGTCATGCCCGTCTGCCTACCATCGAAACACCCTTCTTTCAAAGACCTCGCCGGGTCCCCCTTGTCATCGGGACCGGTGAGGGCTACCGGGGCTGCTCCGGGACTTTGCGTCGCGGGGGCGGCGGCGTGATGTACTTTTTCAGCTTGGAGCGGGACTCGTTCTCCGAGGTGTACCTGACGGTACCGGCCTCGGGGCGTGCGGCGCCGCGGCAGGCGGCGTCGGAGCTCTATGAGCAGATGGCGGAGGTCGTCGTCGAGAGAGGCATACTGCCGATCCAGGAGAAGATGTACGGCCCGATCGCCGAGCGCGAATCGGTGTTGGCAGCGCGGCAAGCCGTCCTGCGCAAGGCGGGCTTGGAAGCTGATCTTCCCTGCACGTACATCGACGGTCGGCCGGGTGTCACACGTGAGGTCACCGGCCTGCAGTTGTGGGGCATCGTTCCCAAGCCCGGCGGCGGCGTCACCGTGGCGACACGGCAGCACGACGACGGCGCTACTGGCCGCGTCCTCCGCGCGCGCGACTTCGAAATTCTCCACCTCTCCCATCTGGTCGGCGGGCGGGGCACCGGTGTTCGGCAAGCCGACGCGATGTTCCG
>CADEER010000205.1:6047-8066 GCA_902826395.1 uncultured bacterium | reverse complement strand
GCGCCACGGCCTGCGTCATCACCTCGGTCGACCGGGCGCGCGACGCGAAGCATCCCGCCGCGGTGATCCGCGGCATCGGCGTCGGCGCCGGCGCCGAGCAAGAGCAGATGACCAGCTTCTACCGCCCCGACATCGCGATCCTGCCGGAGATGGATGTCGTCGCGAAGCAGATGTGGGAGGTGTCGGGGATGAGAGCGGCCGACATCGACGCGGCGATCATCTACGACGCGTTCACTTCGATCGTGCTGTGGCAGCTCGAGTCGTTCGGCTTCTGCGGTCCGGGCGAGGCCAAGGATTTCGTCAAGGACGGCGCGCTCGAGGTCGGTGGCCGTTTGCCGACCAACACGCACGGCGGCCAATTGAGCGAGGCGTACATCCACGGCATGAACGGCGTCAACGAAGGCGTCCGCCTGATCCGCGGCACTTCGACCAACCAACCCGCCAAGAACGACCACGTCCTGGTCACCGCCGGCGTCGGCGTCCCGACCAGCGCCATGGTGCTGGGCAAGCTGAACTGATTTTTCACCACAGTCCCCGTGGCGCTTCGCGCCATAGGGAGACGCGACCGCCGGAACGAACGGGTACGTTGCAGCAAAGGACAGCGCAAAATTGCGATCCCAGATCCATCTCACTGGTTCATTCGGGGAATTTTCGAAGCAGAGACACAGAGAACACAGAGATCTCGCGGTTGTGACGCTATCCGAAGTTGCTCGCGATGCGCTTCTTTAAAAGATCGTTTTTTATCTGAATGAGAGTGTTGGTGTGATTCACATTGGCCGCTGCGCGAGCCAACGCGTTGAAACCTGCGGCACCGAGATCTCTGTGTTCTCTGTGCCTCTGTGGTGAAGAATAAAGGGAGAGTAAAATGCCGGAAGCTGTGATCGTCGAAGCGCTGCGTTCGCCCATTGGCCGCGGCAAGCCGATTGCCGGTTGGTTGAGCGGACTCCACCCCGCGACATTGCTCGGGATGATCCAGTCCGCGGTCGTCGAGAAGGCGGGGATCGACCCGTCGCTGGTCGAGCAGGTTATCGGCGGTTGCGTGACGCAGGCGGGCGAGCAGTCGAACAACCTGGCGCGCAACGCCTGGTTGACGCGCGGCGCCGACTGGGGCGTCGCCGGCACCACCGTCGACGCGCAGTGCGGCTCCGGACAACAGGCCAATCACCTGGTGTCGGCGCTGGTGAAGTCCGGTTCCATCGACGTCGGCATCGCCTGCGGCGTCGAAGTGATGAGCCACGTCGGTCTCGGACAGAGCGTGCAGCATGGGCCCGGGTTCTTCCAACCGGCCGGTTGGCCGTGGGACATGCCGCTCAACCAGTTCGACGCCGCCGAGAAGATCGGCAAGATGTACGGCATCACGCGCGACGACTGCGATCAGTTCGCGCTGCGCTCGCAAGACAACGCGATGCGCGCCCAGAAAGAAGGGCGCTTCAAACGCGAGATCCAGCCGATCGACGCGCCGGTTCTGGGCGAAGACGGCAAGCCGACCGGCGAGAAGCGCCGCGTCGACTCCGACCAGGGAATCCGCCCCAGCACACTCGAGGGGCTGTCGGCTCTGCGGCCGGTGCAGGAAGGGCAGATGCATACGGCGGGCAACTCGTCGCAGATCTCGGACGGCGCCGCGGCGGTGCTGTGGATGTCGGAGAGCAAGGCGAAAGAGCTGGGTCTCAAGCCGCGCGCCCGCCTGCGCTACAGCGCGCTGGTCGGCTCCGATCCGAACCTGCTGCTCAGCGGCCCGGTCGACGCCAGCAAGCGCATGATCGCCAAGCACGGTTTGAAGCTCGACGAGATCGACCTGTACGAGATCAACGAAGCGTTCGCCTCGATCGTGCTGTCGTGGGTGCGCGAATTCGACATCGACATCGACCGAGTCGACGTCAACGGCGGCGCCATCGCCCTCGGCCATCCGGTAGGCTGCACCGGCTCGCGCCTGATCGTCACCGCCCTGCACGAGCTCGAGCGCAGCGGCAAGCGGACGGCGTTCATCAGCATGTGCTGCGGCTCCGCGCTGGGCACGGC
>CADEER010000205.1:0-5947 GCA_902826395.1 uncultured bacterium | reverse complement strand
CATCGATGCCGGTGGCGATAAAGGTCGAGCCGATGCGCTCCACCGCGTCGAGCGAGCGGCCGGAGCGCGCTGCACCGTGTTCGAGGTTGGGCAGCACCGTCTCCGTCAGGTAGCGCGGATTGGTGTTGGTCGGATGGGTCATGAAGCCGTCGGCAGCCTCACCGGCCAGACGTGTCATGTTGCGATTGACGCCACCGAGCAGGATCTGTGGCGGTGGGGTGGTGAGCGGCTCCGGTGCGAAGAAAGGCTGCATTCTGGTGAAGCTGTAGCTGGGCGACTGGAAGTCGAGCTTCGCGCCGCTCTGCCAGCTCGACCAGATGGCGCGCAGGGCGGCGATATAATCGCGCATTCGCGGTACCGGGGCTTGCCACTCGACCGAGAAGCGGCCCTCGATGTTGCCCTTCACCTGCGAGCCGAGGCCGAGGCCGAAGCGGCCGCCGGACGTCGCCTGCAGGTCCCACGCCGCGTAGGCGACGATCATCGGCGAGCGCGGAAAGGCGAGGGCGACGCTGGTGGTCACACGCAGACGAGTCGTGTGCTCGAGTGCCAGCAGCGAGGTCAGGAACGCGTCGTGGATCGACTCGGGGATCAGCAGGCCGGTGAAGCCGCAGCGCTCGACGCGCTGCGCGTAGGCGGCGACGTCGCGCAGCGGCATGCGCGGATCCTCTACGGCAGCGTAGACGTGCATGGTGGTGAACCGTGAACCGTGAACCGTGAACAGGCAAGCCCAGTCGTATCCCAGCTCACGGTTCACCGTTCACGGTTCACGAATCAGGTCACGCGGCATCCGCCGTCGTGGTCCGCTGGTCCGACTCGAAGGTCGCCAGCCGGTACTCGGCGGGGTGGAAATTGCGGGCGCCCGCCGCGTACTCGAATGCGAACCCCGGATAGAGCGAGTGGTTGCTGCCGTCGGGCGAAAGGTACCAACTGCTGCAGCTCGGCCACACCATGTACTTCATGCGGCCCTGGATGCGCTCGTTGTAGCGGTCCTGCACATCCTGGCGCACGTCGACGTACTTGAGATGTTCGTCGCGCAGTTTCCCGATCGCCTGCAGCGCGTGCGAAATCTGCGCCTCGGTGTAGACGAGCACGGAAGTGTGACCGGGGCCGGTGTTCGGTCCCATGAGAATGAACCAGTTTGGGAAGCCCGACACGGTCATCCCCTTGTAGGCGACGGCGCCGGCGGACCACGCGGCGTCGAGCGAACGGCCGTCCAATCCGTAGACGGGGAAGGGAGCTTTGGCCAGCCCGAGCTCGAAGCCGGTCGCGAAGATGATCGCGTCGAGCTGGTGCAGCACGCCGTCGGAGGTGAGGATGCCCTCGGCGCGGATCTCGCGGATTCCCTCGCAGACCAGATCGACGTTGTCGCGCTCGAAGGTCGCCCAGTAATCGTCGGAGACCAGGATGCGCTTGCAGCCAAACTGGAAGTGGGGAGTCAGCTTGCGCCGCAGCTCGGGGTCCTTCACCTGCGCCTCGAGGTGCTTGAGCGACATTCGTTCGCCGATCGCCGACAGGCGCGGCGCGTCGAGAAAGATCATCGGCCCGAACAGCTCGCTCATCCAATACTTGAAGCCGCGGCTGAGGCGCAGCAGGAGCGGGTAGCGAGCGAACAGCTCGCGGGCGCGAGCCGAATAGCGGCCGTCTAGCTTCGGCACCACCCACGCGGGCGTGCGCTGGAACACTTCGAGGTGGCCGACCTTCGCGGCGATTGCGGGCACCACCTGGATGGCGCTGGCGCCGGTACCGATGACGCCGACCCGCTTGCCGGTGAGGTCGTAGTCGTGATTCCAGCGCGCCGTGTGCATCTTCTCGCCGCGGAACGAATCGATCCCAGCGATGGCGGGATACTGCGGATCGACCAGGCCACCCACGGCTGAGATGACGACCCGCGCCGTGAAGCTGTCGCCCTTGTCGGTGCGCAGGGTCCACGTGCCGGAGCGATCGTCGAAGCGCGCCTCGCGGATCTCGGTGCCGAGGCGGAGATGGTCGCGCAGCTTCCATTTCTCGACCAGCCCGAGGAGATAGGACTGAATCTCCTGCGAAGGGGAGAACTTGCGGCTCCAGTTCGGATTCGGTTCGAAAGACAACGAGTAGGCGTGCGAAGGCACGTCGCAGGCGGCTCCCGGATAGGTGTTGTCGCGCCAGGTGCCGCCGACTTCGGCGGCGCGCTCGAACATCGTGAACGACTCGATGCCGCGCTTCTTGAGCTGGATCGCCATCCCGATGCCGCCGAAACCGGCGCCGATGATGGCAATCGGAAACTCGGTAGCCCGTGCGGTCATGAGCCTCTCCTTCTCTCCGTCCCTGCGGCCCTTGCAGTCCCTTTGGTCCCAACGCGCCAACCTGATGTAACCCGCCCACCACTACTTCGTCGATGGGGCAGGGTTGAGGCCATGGCGGTTTGGATAAGTCGAGGTGCTGTGTTAGACCGGCTCATCTGATCGAGGGTAGCGGTAGGGCTGGTGTCCAGCGCGAAGGATGGACGCGGCATGCATAGCTACACGGCGAGTGAGGAAAGGCAGCGCATCCGTCTCGCACGGCAGTGCCTATCCCGGTCGTTCTTGGTCGTGGTACTTGCGGTCGGCGCAGCGCCGCGCGAGGCCTCGGCAGCCGACGCGGTCGTAGCGGGATCGAGTCGTCCGACCCCGACCCGAACCGCTTCCCGGCCCGTCACCGGCTACGCGGATCTGCACGTGCACCAGTTCATCGACGAAGGCCTCGCCGGCGCCTGGATGTACGGCCTGCCGACCGGCCCGATCGAATCATCCCTGGCGCGGTGCAGCGGCAACGTGCCGCTGGCTCCGGGCCGCAATCACGGTGCGTTGGACTGGGCCCGCGTGTCGGCGTTGGCCGGACCGCTGTGGGGAGCGCTGTTCGCGTACGCCTCGGAGTCGACGGGCGCCGACACGGGACTGCACGCCGGCCGGCGGCACGGCTATTGTCAGGCCAACACCATTCCCGGCCCTGGGCTGTGCCGCGGCAACGCTGCGTGCAACCTGCTCAGCCAGTCGAGCTGCACGCCGACCCACGTTTGCGAATGGCGGAGCCTGGGGACGCTGTGTCGCGACAAACCGGGCGACGGCATCAGCGTAGGGGCCGCCTGCAATCTCGTGAGCAACTCGAACTGCGGCAACACCTGTTATTGGGACTTCCCTCTGTGCCGGGGGAACGCGGCGTGCAATCTCGTCAAGAAGTCCAAGTGCAACTCCAACGTCTGCTCGCTGGAGAGCATCGGTTCGATCTGCCGCGACCGCGACGGCGACGGTAAGAGCGTCGGTTTGGCCTGCAACACTCTCGGCCAGTCCGCCTGCGACGATGCCTGTAGCTGGGACGCGAGTTGGGGCTCGATCACCCTGCACGCCGAGAATCGCGCGCACGACTGGACCGATCGGCGCACGAGCAACGGCGACAGGGCGTCGTGGCCGGCGTGGGATGCCATCGCGCACCAGCAGGTTCACACCTCCTGGCTGCAGCAGGCGTACCAGGACGGCCTTCGTTTGATGGTGATGTCGGCGCTCAACAACGAGGCGTTCTGCGTCTTCCTGCCCTTACAGAACCGGCGCGCGGGATACGGCTGCGGGGACATGGCCAACGTCATCCGCCAGCTCGAGTCCGCGAAGGCACTCGGGTCCGATCCGAACACGCCATGGTACAGGATCGCATACAGCCCGGCCGAGGCGCGCGACATCATCCGCGCCGACAAGCTCGCGGTAATTCTTTCGGTCGAGGCGAGCGACATCTTCAACGAAGCCGACCCGCTCGCCACTCTGCAGACCTTGTACGACGCGGGGGCGCGTACGCTGCAGCCTCTGCATCAGTTCAACAGCAAGCTGGGTGGAGTCGCTTGGCACGAGGGATCGATCAGAGTCGTGCAGATGATCAAGAATCTCCCGAGCGTGAACCACCTCTGCAAAGACGATGGCGGCACGGGCGACTTCGCCAAGTGCGATGCGACCAAGGACCAGCTCAACTACAAGGGCCTGACGACGGACGGCGTGCGCTTCGTCGTGAAGATGATGAATCTGGGCATGCCGGTCGACATCGCGCACATGTCGGAGCTCAGCGTGAAGGATGTCGACGCGATCTCGGCGGCCGCGTGCGACTATCCCCTCTATGTCTCGCACGGGCACGTTCGCACCCTGCTCGACGCCGAGAGCTGGAAGGCGGAGAAGAAGCACGAAAAGACGACACCCGATTGGCAACTCGATCTGCTCGCCAGGACCGGCGGTATGTTCGGCCTGCGCACCGGCGCCGATCATCACCGTGCGGACGATTACTTGTCGGCCGTCGGGTCGGCCGGAATCCAGACGATGTTGCCGTCCCGATCCGAGCAAGTGATGCCGAACGGCAAAGCCGGCGGCAACGAATATCACTTCGCGTACGCGCTCGATTACCTCTTCCGGTTGAAGGGCGTCCACGTCGCGTTGGGGTCCGATCTGAATGGGCTGATCCCACAGATGGTCTTCGACGGCGAAGCGATGGACGCGAAGCTCGCCGGCCTTGCGCACATCGGCAAGCTGCCGGAGATGCTCGACAAGGTCCGCGCGACCGGAGTCGATGCCGCGACCATCGCCGAGTTGGAGGGAGGCTCGGCCGAGGCGTACCTGCAAATGTGGGAGCGCGCCGCCGATTTTGCCGGAGGCAGGGCCTGTTGTCCGACGCCGAGTGTCGCGGGGATTGTGCCGCCGGAAGCGTGGTACGGCCGAGCCAATCGCGTGTCGATCGTCGGTGACGGGTTCACGCCGCACGCGAGCATGCAGGTGTACGTGCGAGAGGCGCCCGGGTTCCCCGCGATCGACTGCAGTGATGTCCAGTTCGTGAGTAAGACGCTCCTGCGCTGCACTCTGCCGCCTCTCGCCCCGGACGTCTCGTACGAGGCGTGGGTTCGCAACGGCGGCTGCGACATCGAGGGCGTTGCCGTCGGCGGCTACCTCGCCTCCTCGGTCGATACCGGGCCGGTCGTCGATCCGCGCGAGATTCCCTTCCGACAGGCAGAGCTTCTCGAGGCGCTTGCCGACGAGGTCGGGGCGAACGGATGGCTGGAGCCCAATCGGGAGAAGATCGAGAGCGTCGATTGGCAGAGCCCAGCCTGGGACGACACCTTCGATCCGGATTTCGATCCGCCGATCGACCGTCCTCTGAACGACGGCAGTGTGCAGATCGATTGGGAGATGACTCGGACGGAGCCGGATCGAATGCCTATCTCGCCGCTGCTCGACCTGCTGCTCAACAAGGAGGATGCGGCGGAGATGGTCGACCCGCTGACCATGATCGCCGCCTGCGATCTGGAAGAAGCGGAGCAAGATGAGCTGGCGACGGCGAGCGGCTGGCCGGCGAACTGGCGCGCGCAATTGAGCTCGTTGTGCGATTGGCAGAGTCACGTTTGCGAGTCAGCCACTTTCACCTGCCCGGACGGCTCCACGGTCGAGCCCGTCGGACAGGTCAGCGATGCGACCACCGCCACGTGCCCCTTCGACGTCGAAGCCACCGCGGCAACCTGTCCCGGCAACGGCATCCCTTCGCCGACCCCCACTGCCACCGCGCGCGTCACTCCGACCGTCTTGCAGGTGTGCGTTGGTGACTGCGATGGCTCGGGCTTCGTCTCGATCAACGAGTTGATCAGAGGGGTGAATATCGCGCTCGGTTTCGTGCCGCTGTCTCGCTGCCCGATCTTCGATGCCGACGGCGACGGCAGGGTGAGTATTGGCGAGCTGATTCGCGGCGTGAGCAACGCTCTGTCAGGCTGCGCCGCGTAAGGATCGCGCCGGCGAACCGTCGCTCGTCTTGCGCGGCTGATGTTGCTAGAGGAGCGCGATGTTTCTGATGCGCTTCGACATGCGAGCGCCGGACTTCGGCGCTCCGGCCGCCGACCTCTACGCGGCGGCGCTCGACATGGCGGCTTGGGGCGAGAGCAACGGCTGCGCCGCGGTCGTGGTCTCGGCGCCTC
>CADEER010000204.1 GCA_902826395.1 uncultured bacterium | reverse complement strand
GAGGGAGAGGGGATCTTTGCGGTTCGGGCTCGAGAAACTGTTCGCATCTGCTTTTGCGACAGTCTCGGAGGGAGAGGCGTCGTCTGGTTTACGGCGCGCCTGAGCCGTGTGCTGGCGTCCGTTTGACGGCCGCCGCGCGGCGCTGTTCGATGCACCTCGATGCGGCGCGCCTTCATTACCGGACTCGGCATCGTCTATCTCTGCGCGTTCGCTTCTCTGTGGGCGCAGGTCGCGGGCCTGATCGGTAGCGACGGGATTCTGCCCGCCGACCGCCTGCTGAATGCCGCGGCCGCACAGCTCGGATCCGGTCGCTATCACGCGATGCCGACCATCCTCTGGTGGCTGCCGGCCAGCGATTCGACCCTGCAAATTCTCTGCGGTGGCGGAGTCCTGTTGTCCGCCCTGTTGATCATCGGCGTCGCGCCGGTGCCGATCTCCGTACTCCTGTGGATCGCCTATCTGTCGCTATACTCCGTGGCCGGCACCTTTCTCGGTTTTCAGTGGGACATCCTGCTGCTCGAGATGGGGTTCGCGGCGATCTTCTACGCGCCGCTCGCGGCGTGGTCGCCGCGCTCGCCAGCGTGGCAACGGCCGGCGCCGCGGCCGGTGACGTGGGTGCTGCGGCTGCTGATCTTCAAGCTCATGTTCTCGTCGGGAGTCGTGAAGCTGAGCAGCGGCGATCCGACGTGGTGGGATCTGACCGCCCTCGCCGTGCACTACGAGACGACCTGTCTGCCGACGTGGACGGGCTGGTACATGCACCAACTGCCGATGTGGTTTCACCGCCTGTCGACCGCGGGCATGTTCGCCGTAGAGCTGGTGCTGCCGTTCTTCGTGTTCGGCCCGCGGCCGCTGCGCCTCATCGCCGCGCTCGGCTTCGCCGGTCTGATGATCTTCATCGCCGCGACCGGCAACTACGGCTTCTTCAATCTGCAGGCCCTGGTCCTCTGCCTGCCGCTGCTCGACGATGACCGCGGCAACGCCGCAACCGCAGACGGATGGGACTGGCCCGCGGCGGTGACCTGGCCGCTCGCCGCGGCGATCGGCGCGTTGACCGTGGTGCCGATCGCAAGCGCCTTCCGCGTCGCACCGGCGTGGCCGGCGCCGCTGCTCGCCGCGTACCAGTGGCAGCAGCCGTTCCATATCGTCAACGGCTACGGGTTGTTCGCCAACATGACGACCGAGCGGCCAGAGATCATCGTCGAGGGCTCCGACGACGGCGTCACCTGGCGCGCCTACGACTTCAGGTGGAAGCCCGGCGATCCGCTCGAGCGGCCGCGCTTCGTCGCGCCGCACATGCCGCGGCTCGACTGGCGGATGTGGTTCGCCGCGCTCGGCAACGCCGGCCGCGAGGGTTGGTTCTATCCCTTCTGCGCGCGCCTGCTCGGCGGCTCGCAGTCGGTCCTCGACCTGCTGGCGGACAATCCGTTTCCCGACGCGCCGCCGCGCTACCTGCGCTCCGAGCTCTACGATTACAACTTCACTACGCGCGGCGACCGCGGCGAGGCGTGGTGGCAACGCCGCCGATTGGGACCGTACACGCCGATCCTGACGCTCGGCGAAGACGGTGCCCTGCGCGCCGTCGACTTGCAGCCGTAATCGTCGGAGAGTGCGTCGGCAACGGTCGCGTAGCGTGCAAGCGCGAGTTTCACCACGAAGTCACGAAGGTCACGAAGTTGCGGATCAGCCCTTCGTGACCTTCGTGCCTTCGTGGTTTCACCGGCGGAGCTGAGTGGGTCGAGGGCCGGATGGGGGTGGTAGGCGGTGCAGCTCGCTGCGCAACCACTCGTGCAAGCGCGCCACCCATTCGGGTGTCTCTTCGAAATCCGCGGGTAGCGCATTGATGCGGAAGTCGACGGGGCTGACGATGACGCGGGCGCTCTCCCAGTCGGAGTCGGCGGCGAGGACGAAGACGTCTTCGGCAGCCTGATTGCCGATCGCCAGGCAGCCGATCGAGCCGGCGCCGCCGTGGATCATGATCTCGCCGCCGAGCGATTCGTATTCGCGGCCGTCGTCCTCGGCGTGGATGCGGTCGAACTCGTTCGGGTAGTCGAGCGCCAGTGACAAGTGGGCGACGCTGTTCGGGTTCAGATACCAGATCCGATAGACGCCCTCCGGCACCTGTCGATCGCCTTCGCGCAGCTTCGGTCCGAGACCGCCGCTGGCGCCGAAAACGGGGAACGCACGGATGAAGACGAGCGATTGGCCCGGACCGGCAGCATAGATCTGCAGCTCGCGCTCGCGCTTCAGCCCGAGCAGCAGGAAGCGCTCCGGTGGATACGGAACACCGGCCGCCGTGAAATACGGCAGCAGCCGCGCTCGCGCCGCCGGGCCGTACTGCCCCACGCGGTCGGCGATGGTCGGCTCGGCCTCGGGCTCGACGGCGGGAACGGACGGCGGGCGCGCTGGTGTGCAACCGGCGATCGCGGCAGCCGCTAGAACGACAATGCCGAGGCGAGCCAACATGTGGACACTGCCGTTCGAGCCAGCAGATTCTCCCCGCCACCCGTACCCGCACACGTACCCGTACCCGTACGCGTACCCGTACACGTACACGACGGCCCTCCGCTCTCCGCCGTTCCAGAATCCGTGTACGTGTACGTGTACGCGTACGGGTACGGCGGGGACACAGGCTTTGCAGGCAGTCTCATCGCCAATGACTACCGCCGCCGCGAACGCCGCGCCGCGAGCGGCGATGCAACGAGCAGCGCCAACAGAATCGGCCAGGCCGGGCGTGCGGCCGGCCGGATGCTGCAGCCGTCGTCCTCGGTTTCCGGAGCGGGCAGCACGCTCGGATCGACGAGGAGCGCGCAGGCTTCGGCGAGCCTCCCGGCAGCGGTCGTCAGGTCATCCGCATCGCCATCTTCGAGATAACTCGCCAGCGCCACTTCGGCGTCGCCGAGCCAGTCGTCGATGTGATCCCACGCCGCTGGCGCAAGCTCACCGCTATCGAGAGCCGGGCGCGCGGCGGCGCGCGTCTGACCGATCAGCTCGGTCATCTGCGACGCATCGGCACGCGCGGCACCGGGACACAGTTCCGCGTTGTCGGAGGCGTTTGCTCCGCGGTCGGACGCGGCGCACGCGGCGTCGCGCATCAGCAGGTCGTGGCGCGTCGCCGCCCACTTGCTGATACCGCCGAGCAGCGGCTCGTCGGTGAAGCCGAGGGCGAACGCGAAGGCGCGGCGCAGCGGCGAGTGTGAGAGATAGAGGGCGCCGTCCGGACCGGTGCTCATCGCCGCCAGTGATTCCTCGAGACCGTCGGCAAACCAGCGCGGCTCGCCGGTGAGTCGATCGACGTGGGCAATGCCGGTGCGGACCGGCAACCGCTGTGCACCAGTGTCGAGGCCGACGCCGGCCTGGATCAGCAGGCCGTTGGCACCGACGCCGGTGAGCAGCAGATTGATGCCTTCGAAGTTCGCGAGGTCGTCCGGAACTTCGTAGAGGTCGAGCGCCGCGGTCCAGCCGCGGCGGCCGCTCGCGCCGTCGTCGAACAGTTGGAAGATGCCTTCCGCCGACGCGGCGTAGATCTCCTTGCCATCCGAGGCAACGGCAACGGAGCCGAAGATCTGCGAGGCGAGCGGCACCTCCCAAGCGTCGCCGCAATCGTCGGCGTCGATCGCGATCAACGCGCCGGCATTGTCTCCGACATAGACACGCGCACCGTCTCGGCTCAGCGTCGGCGTCGACGCCGAACCGCCGGAAAAATTGCGGCTACATCGCTCGACGAGATCCCAACCGTCGCCGGCGGCCACCACGTCGAAGCGATACAGAGCGCCGAGCTCCGACAGGCCGTCGATCGAACCGTCGTCGCCGTCGCGAGCGGTGGCGGCGATCCAGAGGCGATTGTTGCGCGCGTCGACCGATAAATTGTTGGCGATCTCGCTGCTGCCGCCGAGCAAGACGGCGATGAGGTCGAGAATGCCGCCGCCGCTGCTGAATGCGACGAGCGGATCGAGCAGCTCGTCGACCTCGGCGGCGAGCGCTGCGGGGATGGTCGACGGCAGCGGCGGCGTCGCCTCGCCGGGAAGTTGCCGCGGCGCGACGACGGTGGCGCCGGTCCGCCGGTCATAGAGGAACACGAAACCGTCGCGCGTCTGGCCGACGATCGCGTCGGCGTTCGGCACCCAAGCCAAACCGATCGGCGACTGCGCCGCGGTGGTCGCGCCGCCGAGCCCGGTCTCGACGTCCCATACGATCGAGCCGTCGCCGGCGCGAACCGCCAGCACCCGCGAATAGCTGTTGATGTACACGACGTCGCCGCCGTTCTCCGGGTCGCGCAGCACCAGCGGCACGACTCCGCCGCCTCGCTGCCCGGACTCGAGCGGCACCACGAAACGTCGCGCCCCCGTTTCCGCATCGAGGGAAAGCATCAGAATCGGCTCGTGCGGCAGCAGCGGCGTCATATAGATGTTGCCGGCGCCGTCGAACGACGGAGTCGTCACCTGGTACAGCGACGGCTCGGCCGTCCACAGACGCTGGAACACCGGCGCGTAGGCGAGATCCACCTCGTCGCTGCTGTCGAGATCGCCGTGGGCGCGCCGGAATCCGGTGCGCGGCAATAGCGCGGGGTGCTCGAACGGAACGTCGCGGCAACCGCTAGGCCGCCATTCGGTGACGGCGGGCAAGGCGAACTCACGCGGCACGATCCGCTCGGCGGGAGTTTGCCCGTGCGCGACCGTTGCCAGGCAGAGCAGAACAATCATCGCGATCCGCATCGTCGAACGACCTCCCCTTTTCCCGACATCTACGACGGGCAGCCGCACTGCGCCACCGCCAGGTGTCCGAGCGCAACAGCCGGCAGCGGGATTGAAGAACGCCGCAAAATGCACCTACGCTGCCGCCAAAGTTTCGGGGAGGGATTGGCTGATGGTGTTCGACCTGGTCATCCGCGGCGGCACGGTGGTTGACGGCAGCGGCATGCCGGGATTTCTGGCGGATGTCGCGATCAAAGACGGGCGCATCGCGCGTATCGGCCGCGTCGACGAGCCGGCGCGCCGGGTGATCGACGCCGATGGCGCGATCGTGACGCCCGGTTTCATCGACGTACACACGCACTACGACGTGCAGCTCGACTGGGATCCTCTCGCCTCGCCGTCTTGCTCGCACGGCGTCACCACCGTGCTCACCGGCAACTGCGGCTTCACCCTCGCCCCCGCCAAGCCAGAAGATGTGCCGTGGCTCGCGGCGATGCTGTCGCGCGTCGAGGGAATGTCGAAAGAGGCGCTGGCCGCCGGCTTCCGCTTCGGCGGCGGGTCGTTCGCCGACTTCTGGCGGCGCCACGACGGCGTGCTCGGCGTGAATGCCGGCGGCTACGTCGGCCACTCCGCGGTGCGCCGCTACGCAATGGGCGACGACGCGTCGGAGCGGCGCGCAACGGAGGCCGAGATCGCGGCGATGCAGGAGCTGGTGCGCCAGGCGATGCGCGAGGGAGCGCTCGGCTTCTCGACGTCGCAGATCGACATCCACGTCGGCGACGACGGTCGCGAAGTTCCGTCGAATCACGCGTCGCCTGAGGAGGTCATCGCGCTCTGCTCGGTGTTGGCGGAGTTCGATCACGGCGCCATCGAAGCGATCCCGCGCTCGTTTGCCGCCGGCTACGACGACAAGGATCGCGAGCTGCTGCACGCGATGTACCGCGCTTCGGGCAAGCCAATCGAGCTCAACATCCTGACGCCGACGCCGCAGAACCCGATGGGCTGGCAGACGGCGCTCGAGTTCTGCCGCGAATCGTTCCGCCAAGGGGTGCGCGTTCACCCTCAGTTCACCACCAACAAGCTCGAGCTGCACCTGAAGCTCGCCGACACGTTCGTCTTCGACGAGATGCCGGTGTGGCGCGAGGTCCTGACCAGCGCCGAGCCCGAGCGCTCGAAGCGACTCGCCGACCCCACCTGGCGCGCCAGGCTGCAAGCCGAATGGGACGACGACGAGTCGCGCGCCGTCGCCTTCGACCTCGGCGACCTCGAGGTCGAGGCGGTGCGCGATCCGGCGCACTCGGCTCTGCTGGGGCGCACCGTGCGCGAGCTGTGCGAAGAGCGCGGCCAGAGCAAGCTCGACACCTTCCTCGATCTGGCGCTCAGCGAGAAGCTCGAGATGAGCTTTCGCACCCGCATGAGCGACATCGCGATCGAGTTCATCGGCCATATCGTCAAAGCCGGTCTCGCCGACCCCATCGTTATGGCCGGCTCGAGCGACGGCGGCGCGCATCTCGCATCGTTTACGGGTGCCGACTACTCGACGCGCCTGCTCGCCGAATGGGTGCCGGCCGGCGTCATCTCGCTCGAGCAGGCGGTGTGGCGGCTCGCCGGCATGCCGGCCACCGTGCACGGCCTGCGCGACCGCGGCTTCCTGCGACCCGGCGCCTGGGCCGACGTAGTGGTCTACGACCCCGCCACTCTGTCCTGCGGCGAGGCGTATCTCGCCCGCGACTTTCCCGCCGGCACCGAGCGCTACGTCGTCGACGCCACCGGCTACCGAGCCGTCGTCGTCAACGGCGAAGTGCTGCTCGAAAACGGCGTCCACACCGGCGCCCTACCCGGCCACGTCATCCGCGGCGCGTGACCAAAGAAATGAACCACGAAGGCACGAAGGACACGAAGAGCTGATCGGCAACTTCGTGCCCTTCGTGCCTTCGTGGTTTTTCAAACCTGTATTCGAGCTCGAAAGGAAGGACGCACCGATGAGCGCCGCCACCTCGATCTCCATCGACCCCACCGACGGCGCCACACGTCCACTGGTCGACCTCGTCCACGGTCGCACCTACGCGGCCGCCGACCTGCACGCGGCGCTGCACTGGATGCGGCTGCACGAACCCGTCTATCGCGACGACGCCAACGACCTCTGGGCGGTCACCCGCCACGCAGACATCATGGCGGTGTCGAAGCGCTCGGACGTATTCCGCAACGGCCAGGGCTACCGTCCCGACGCGCCGCCGGTGCCGCACATGATCGCCATGGACCGACCCGAGCACATCGTGCGCCGCAACCTGGTGAACAGCGGCTTCACGCCGCGCCGCGTCGCGGCGTACGAGAGCCGCGTGCGCGAGATCTGTACGGAGATCATCGACGCGGTGGTCGAACGTGGCGAGTGCGAATTCGTCTTCGACGTCGCCGCGCGGCTGCCGCTCATCGTCATCGGCGACCTGCTCGGCGTCAGCCACGAGGATCACGACCGGCTGCTGCGCTGGTCGGACGATCTGATGCGCGGACTCGGCACGCAGGATGCAACACTGCTGGGAGCGCAGGCGACCGCCGCGCTCGAGTATCGCGAGTACTGCCTCGAAGTCGTCGCGGACCGCCGCGCCCGGCCGGTCTCCGACGATCTGATGAGCATCCTCGTCCACGCCAGCATCGATGGCGCGCGTCTCGACGACGAGTCGCTTTTCATGGAGTCGCTGCTGATCCTGATCGGCGGCGACGAGACCACGCGCCACGTCATCAGCGGCGGCCTGTATCAACTCCTGCGGCACCCGGACCAGCTCCGCATGCTGCGCGCCGACCCGACCGCCATTCCGCGCGCGATCGAGGAGATGCTCCGCTGGGTGACTCCAATCCAGAACATGATGCGCACCGCGGCAGCCGACACAGAGGTCAACGGCCATCATTTCCGCGCCGGCGATCGCATTCTGTTGATGTACCCGTCGGGCAACCGCGACGACGCGGTCTTCGCCAACCCATTCGAGTTCGACGTACGCCGCGATCCGAACCCGCACGTCGCGTTCGGCGGCAGCGGCGCCCATTTCTGTCTCGGCGCCTCGCTGGCCCGCCTCGAGCTGCGCGTGATGTTCGAGGAACTGCTGCGAAGCCTTCCCGACCTCGAGCTCGCCGGCAGCGACGTGCCGCCCCTGCGCCCCGCGAACTTCGTCGTCGGCTTCGAGAGTCTGCCGGTGCGATTCACTCCGGGGCGCCGCAGTATCGAACAGTGATAGGCGTCCGGTGATCGCCTCTCCATCGGGAGAGGCCGCGCGGAGCGCGGGTGAGGGTTCATGAAATGAGGCGGGCGAAGCCCGCACAGAACACCTCTCCCGCATGGCGCGCGGGAGAGGATTAAAGGAGAGGGTTCGTCGTCGTAGAGTTCG
>CADEER010000203.1:4720-8108 GCA_902826395.1 uncultured bacterium | reverse complement strand
CGGCCGGATTGCTCGATCCCATCGCGGCGCGCAGGCCGATGACACCGAGCGGCGCCAGGGCGACGTTCGAGGTGTTGATGGCCAGGAACAGTACCATCGCATTGGTGGCGACGCCGGGCACCGGATTGAGACGGTTGAGCTCCATCATCGCCTTGATGCCGAACGGCGTCGCCGCGTTGGCGAGCCCGAGCATGTTGGCGGCGATGTTGAGGATCATCGCGCTCATCGCCGGGTGATCGGCCGGCACGTCGGGAAACAACCGCGTCATCACCGGTCGCACCCATCGCGCCACCGTGTGCAAGAACCCTCCGTCGCGGACGATGCGCATCATGCCGAGCCAGAACGCCATGACACCGATCAAACCGATGGCGAGCGTCACCGCCGACTTCGCTGACTCGATCGACGCCTGGCTGACCGCGTCCATCGTGCCGGCAAAGGCGCCGTAGACCACCGAGGCGACGATCAGAGCGAAGAAGACCGTGTTCATCAACAATCCCAGGCTACAATCGCAGCGCACGCTTCCACGCTGCGAAGGCCGGCGCAACTCGGGATGGGCCGTGAACCGTGAACCGTGAACGGGTCTCCCGTCCATCGTTCACGGTTCACTGGTTCACGGTTCACGGCTTCTCCGGCCACTTGTGCTTCGGATATCTGCCGCGCAGCTCCTTGCGGACTTGCGGATACGTCCTCTCCCAGAAACCCGCCAGATCGTTCGTGAGCTGCACCGGGCGGTAGTTCGGCCCGAGGATCTCGACCGCCACCGTCACCGCGCCACCGGCGATGCGCGGGCTCTCCGCGACGCCGAACAGCTCCTGCACGCGCGCCGCGATGACCGGCCCACCGGCGCGGCCGTAGTCGATGCGGACGCGGCGACCGCTCGGCAGCGCGAACGATTCCGGCGCCAGACGCTCGAGCTCGCGCCGCTGCTCCCAGGTCAGCGCGTTCTCGATGAAGCCCTCGACCGCGCGCCGGCGCAGTTCGGCAAAGCCGTCGACACCGACACACAGCGCCTCGACAGCGCGCCTCAGCAGCACCGCGCCACCACCGTCGATCGTTGCGCCGTGCGCGACGGCGAAATCGATGCGTTGCACACACATCGCATCGCGCGCCGTCAGGGCGACGACGCGCTCGGGATCGGCGAGCGCGCGCTGCCGCACCAGCTCGGATCCCGCACCGCCGCTGGTCGGGCGCCGCGTCTCGCGCAGGACCAGGTCGCGAAAGGATTCGCGTTCGACCTCGACGGCTCGCTCGCCGGCTTCGTCGAACTCGATCGCACGCCGGCTTTCGATCTCGCCGCCAAAGTACTGGTCGACCCACTCGCGCCGCACCGCGCTGGCCATCGTCACCACACCCTCGGCGTGCTGGCGGCGTTCGCCGCCGCGCACCTCGACGGCGACGAACAGCTCGGCATCGCGCACACAGCTCTCCGGCGCCAGCCGCACGCCGCCGCCGCCCACCATGAGAGCGCGGACGTCGCCGGCGCCGCGCCGCCGCGCCAGCCGATCCGCGAATGCTACGAAGATCGCGCGCATCAGCACCTCGTCGTCCTGTGAGCTCGACGGGTCGCCCCCCGCCGATTGGAGCAGGTGTCGGCGCGCCCGCTCGACCGCGCGCGCTGCGCCGGCGTCGACACCGATGCGGCGACAATGGGCCGCATCGAAGCGGACGGTGGCGGCTTCCTCGAACATCGCCGCACGGCGCAACAAGTCCGAGTCGCCGCTCGGCGCGATGCTCCCACCGCCGAAGGCGCGCGCCGCAGTCGCGATCTCACGCTCGCCGAGCAACGCCGCGAGCAGGGCGCCGCCTTCGCCGTCGCCGCAGCGGCTCGCCTCCAGCAGCAGCCGCGCGGCGCGCGGCGGCGCCGTCAGTCGCAACATCCGCTCGCCGAGCGGCGTCACCGCTCGCTCGTCATCGAGCGCACCGAGATACCGCAACAAGCGCTCCGCCGCTTCGAGCGCACCGGGCGGCGGCGCGTCGAGCCAACCGAGCGCCGTCAGATCGCCGCGGCCGATGAGGCCCCAGGCGCGCAGCTCGAGCACCGTGCTGGTCAGATCGAGGCGGCGGATCTCGGGAACCTCGCGCTCGCGCCGCGCCGCGTGTTCGCTCTTCGACCACAGGCGGATGCAGCGGCCGGGTGCCTGCCGGCCAGCGCGGCCGGCGCGCTGGTCGGCGGCTGCGAGCGAGATCGGCACCGTGCGCAGCCGCTCGATGCCGCGTCCGGCGTCGAGCTCCGGCACTCGCGCCAAGCCCGAATCGATCACCGCCGTGACGCCGTCGACCGTGACCGACGACTCCGCGACGTTGGTCGACAGGATCACACGCCGCCGCTCACCGGCGCCGCGCCGCAGCACGCGTCGCTGCGCATCGAGCGGCAAATCGCCGTGCAGCGGCAGCACGTCGATGTCGGCGGACGCAGCGCTCGCCGCAAGCGCCTCCTCGACGCGGCGAATCTCGGCCACGCCGGGCAGGAATACCAACACGTCGCCCGGCTCACCGGCCGCGACGAGCGAGCGCACCGCGGCTGCCGCCGCGTCGCCGAGTCGCCGAGCGCGGCCCGCCGGATCGGCGGCGTCGATCGCCCGGTACTCGATGTCGACCGGGTAGACGCGCCCAGGGCAGCGCAGCACCGGACAGTCGTCGAGAAAGCGCGCCACCCGCTCCACTTCGAGAGTCGCGGACATGACGACGATCTTCAGCTCCGGTCGCACCGTGCGGCGCAACTGGCGGGCCACGCCGAGCACGACATCCGCGGCGAGGTGGCGCTCGTGGAACTCGTCGAGGACGAGGATGCCGACATCCTCGAGGTACGGGTCGCCGATCAGACGGCGCGCCGCGATCCCTTCCGTAACGAACCACAGCCGCGTGCGGTCGGAGCCACAGCGATCGAAGCGAACCTGGTAGCCGATCGTGTCGCCGAGCCGCTGATCGCGCTCAGCCGCTACGAAGTCGGCTGCCGAGCGCGCCGCCACCCGCCGCGGCTCGAGAACCAGAATCGATCCGCCCGCCGCCAGGCCGGCGTCGAGCAGCGCGGCCGGGACCCGCGTCGTCTTCCCGGCGCCGGGCTCCGCCTGCAACACGAGCGCGCCCGCTGACGAAAGCTTCTCGGCGATCTCCGGCAGCACCGCATCGATCGGCAGCGGCGGGGACGGCATGGTGCAGACGTATCTATGAGGGAGTCGGGAGTCGAGAGTCGGGAATCGAGAGGAACCGCGTGAACCTACGATCGTGAACCGAAGATCGTGAACCGTGAACAGTGAACCGTGCAGTGAAATCTCAGTCCACGGTTCACGGTTCACGGTTCACTTTTCGTGGCCACGGTTCACGGTTCACTTTTCGTGGCCACGGTTCACTGCTCGTGGCCACGGTTCACCGTTCGTGGCCCCTCACT
>CADEER010000203.1:0-4620 GCA_902826395.1 uncultured bacterium | reverse complement strand
TCGTGGCCACGGTTCACTGCTCGTGGCCACGGTTCACCGTTCGTGGCCCCTCACTCTCGACCCACGGCGCCGATTGTGCTGAGACGGCTGTCGGACCGGGAGAACACATGACCCAATCACCAATGCTGACCAGCGAACCGTCGACTGCCGGCCTGGGCATCAAGTGCGAGCCGCACGAGGTGGCGCCCGATGTCCTCATCCACGCCGACTTCGTCAATACCTACGCGGTGCGGCTGGGCGGCGAGCTGCTGCTGGTCGATCCCGGCTTCGCCCATCTCGGCTCCGCCGTGCGGCGCGCCGTACGCGCCTGGAGCGATGCGCCGCTGACTACCGCCGTGTACACGCACGGCCACGCCGATCACGCCTTCGGGCTGCGCGCCTTCCTCGACGCCGGCGAGCGACCGGCGATCGTCGCGCAGGAGAACTGCACCGCCCGCTTTCGTCGCTACCAGATGACGCACGGCTTCAACGCCCGCATCAACCAGCGCCAGTTCTCGCTGCCCGAGCCCTTCTTTCCCACCGACTTCATCGAGCCGACCCTGACCTTCCGCGACGCCCTGTCACAGCGCATCGGCGGTACAGAGGTCTGCTACCGCGCCGCCAAGGGAGAGACCGACGACGCCTGCTTCGTCTGGATTCCGCAGCACCGCTATCTCTTCACCGGCGACCTCGTCATCTGGCAGGCGCCGAACTGCGGCAATCCGCAGAAGGTGCAACGCTATCCCGTCGAGTGGGCCGAGGCACTCGAAACCATGGCCGGCCTCGGCGCCGAGTGGCTGTTCCCCGGCCACGGCCTGGTCGTGCACGGTGCGGCGGCGATCCGCGAGATGCTCGAGAACAGCGCCCGCTACCTGCGCGTCATCATCGACCAGGTGCTCGAACGGATGAACCGCGGCGAAACGCCGGAGCAGATCTTCCACGCCGTCGAGCCCGACCCGGAGCTCGCCGCGCTGCCGTACCTGGCGGCGCGTTACGACCATCCAAAGTTCATCGTCCGCAATCTCCTGCGCCTGTACGGCGGCTGGTGGAACGGCAACGCCGCCGATCTGCTGCCGGCGACCTGGCAGCGCCAGGCCGAGGAGATCGCCGCGCTCGCCGGCGGCGTCGCGGTCCTGGTCGACGCAGGTCGCCACCGCCTCGAAGAAGGCGACAGTGTCATGGCAGCCCACCTCGCCGAATGGGCAGCCCGCGCCGATCCGACGGACCGCGCCGCGCAAGAGCTCAAACGCGACGTCTACGATCGCCGCCTGCGCGAAGAGCCGTCGCTGATGGGCCAGGGCATCTACAGGGCTGCGCGCAACGACGCGAAAGCCATCTTGAAGAAGGACTAAAGGACATAAAGGACTGCAGGGACATAAAGGACGTTGTCCTTGCTGTCCCTGCAGTCCTTCATGTCCTCCCGAACAACTCAACTCCCGAGGTCATCATGAAAGTAAACGCCGCAATCTGCTGGGAACCGAAAAAGCCGCTCGAGATCGAAGAGATCGACCTGGAGGGACCCAAAGCCGGCGAATGTCTCGTCCGCCTCACCGCCAGCGGCGTGTGTCACACCGACGCGTATACGATGAGCGGCGCCGATCCGTCCGGGTTGTTTCCCACCGTGCTCGGCCACGAGGGAGCAGGCGTCGTCGAGGAAGTCGGACCGGGCGTCACCAGTCTCGCGGTCGGTGACCACGTCATCCCGCTGTACATACCCGAGTGCCGCAACTGCAAGTTCTGCAACAGCCACAAGACCAACCTGTGCGGCGCACTGCTCGCCACGCAGGGCCAGGGCCTGATGCCGGACGGCACCAGCCGCTTGTCACACAAGGGAAAGAAGCTGCTGCACTACATGGGCACGTCGACCTTCGCCGAATACACGGTCGTGCCCGAGATCGCCCTCGCGAAGATTCGCGCCGACGCACCGCTCGACAAGGTGTGCCTGCTCGGCTGCGGCATCACCACCGGCATCGGCGCCGTGCTCAACACCGCCAAAGTCGAGCCGGGGTCGACCGTCGCCGTCTTCGGCCTCGGCGGCATCGGCATCTCGGTAGTGCAGGGCGCCGCGATGGCCGGCGCGGGCCGCATCATCGGCATCGACCTCAACCCTGCCAAGTTCGCGATGGCGAAACAGTTCGGCGCCACCGACTGCGTCGACGCGAGCAAGATCGAGCTCGGCAAGCTCGCCGAGGCGATCGTCGAGATGACCGGCGGCGGCGCCGATTACACGTTCGAGTGCATCGGCAACGTCGAGGTCATGACCGTCGCGCTACAAGCGGCCCACAAAGGCTGGGGACAGTCGATCATCATCGGCGTCGCCGGCGCCGGTCAGGAGATCCACAACCGCCCCTTCCTGCTCGTCACCGGCCGCTCGTGGCGCGGCACCGCCTTCGGCGGCACGCGCGGCCGCACCCAGCTTCCGACCTATGTCGACTGGTACATGAACGGCCGCATGAAGGTCGACGAGTACGTCACCCACACCATGCCGCTGGAGAAGATCAACGACGCCTTCGATCTCATGCACGAGGGGAAAAGTATCCGCAGCGTCGTGGTGTATTGAGCACCTCGAAATCGAAATCCAAATCGAAATCGAAATCGCCCTGAGGGGCACGCTCGTCGATTTCGATTTCGATTTCGATTTCGATTTCGATTTCGATTTCGAGAAGAAGCTGGATCGACTGCGGCGATTGCTGCTCGGCGGGGCTTCTACGGCTCTAGGGAGACGTCACGGTTCAAACCGATACCCGACGCCGCGCACAGTCAAAAAATGGCGCGGGTTGTCAGGATCGGGTTCCAGCTTCGAGCGCAGGCGGCCGACGAAGTTGTCGATCGTCCGGTGGGTCAGGTAGTCCATGCGCCACACGGCGTCGAGGAGGCGCTCGCGCGACAGCGCGACGCCGGGATGAGTGACGAAGTAGGTCAGCAGCTCGAACTCGCGCGCCGTCATGACGATCTCGTCGCCGTTGCGGCTGACCACGCGTCGATCGAGGTCGATCTGCACGTCGCCGACCGACAGCTTCGCGGGCTGCAGCGCCTCGAGGCGCTGGCGGCGCAGAGCGGCGTTGATTCGCGCCAACAGCTCGCTGAGCGAGAAGGGCTTGCTCATGTAGTCGTCGGCGCCGAGTTGCAGGCCGAGCACTTTGTCGGCCTCCTCGCTGCGCGCCGACAGGATCAGCACCGGCGTGTCGGGACTGCGCTCGCGCAAGCGGCGCAGGACCTCGAGGCCGTTCATCCCCGGCAACATGATGTCGAGCACGACCATGTCGGGATCGCGCTCGCAGGCGACGCGAAACCCGGTCTCGCCATCGCCGGCGGAAAGCACCTCGTACCCCTCGAGCGACAGGTTGAGCGCCAGCCCCGACACGATCGCCGGATCGTCCTCGATCAACAGTACGGTCTCATGAGCCATGCGTGCGATCTCGCCTAAAAAACATTCACCACAGAGACACAGAGAACACAGAGATAGCCTGCCATCGTTCAGCCTTTTCGGATCGCTCGCGCAAGAGAATCAACACTGCGGGCCATGCATTGAAGAACTGCGCGAGCGAATCGAGGGCTCCTACGTTCCCGTGATCTCCGTGTTCTCTGTGTCTCTGTGGTGAAGGTTCTTAGCAGGCCGGCAAACGGATGGAGAATTCGGAGCCGCCGCCGGCGCGATCGCGCACCGTCACCCGGCCGCCGTGCGCTTGCGCGACGTGGCGCACGATGGCGAGGCCGAGGCCGCTGCCCTCCTGACGGCGGCTCAGGCGATCGTCGATGCGGTAGAAGCGCTCGAAGATGCGGCGCCGCTCGCGGCGGGGAATCCCCGGCCCGCTGTCCGACACGGAGATCCGCACGCTGCCGTTGGTGGCGCCGCATTCGAGGCGGACGCGCCGGTCGTCGCCGCCGTACTTCGCGGCGTTCTGCAGCAGGTTGAGGATGGCCTGCGACAGCATGGTGCGGTCGGCCAAGACCTGCGGCAGATTGCTTGCGATCTCCGTCTCCAGCTCGATGCCGTCGCGCAGGCGGATCGGCTCGAACGCCTCGATCGCCGCCCGCACCGCCGCCTCAACCGATTCCGGCTGGCGATCGTACGACATGCGCCCCGCTTCCATGCGCCCGAAGTCGAGGAGCCGGCCGATCATCGTATCGAGCCGCGCCGTCTCGTTCTGCAGCATCTGCAGGCAGTGGCGCCGCTGTTCGTCGGTGAGCACGCGACCGCCGGACAGCGTCTCGGTGAACATGCGGATGCTGGTCAGCGGCGTCTTGAACTCGTGCGACACCTTGGAGAGGAAGTCGAGCTGCAACTGCGACAAGTCAGAGGCGCGCTTCAGCCAGCGCAGGACCGTGAAGGCGCCGGCGAACATCGCCACGCAGAACGACAAGATGAGAATGCCCAGGGTCGTGTCGACCGCCTCGCGGCGGAAGGCCAGGACCAGGATCCCAAGCACCACCAGCGCCAGCACCGGCGCGATGGTGAAGATCGAGGCGACGAACCAGTTCCGACCTGATGCCATGGCCGGCAATCGTGGTCGCCGGATCCGGTGCGCGTCAAGCCGGTCCCGAGCCCGATAGCCGGTATTGAGTCGGCCACCGTCCCCCCGCGGGCGGATCGTGAACCGTGAACCGTGAACCGTGAGGCGCTCTCCGGTTCACGGTTCA
>CADEER010000202.1 GCA_902826395.1 uncultured bacterium | reverse complement strand
GTTAGAGGCCTGGGTAGCGCCCTGTCACCTTTTATCAGCGTCCTCGACTTCGGGGCGTTGCATACCGTGACGCATGTTGACCATGCGGTTGAGCGCATCGAACCAGAACGAGGCTCCGAGCGAGATGGCAAGTGCCGTAAGCAGCCAGCCGACAACTGCCGTCAGGGTGACGTCGTCGAAAGTTGGAGCGGACAACCAGCCGATGGGCAGGTTGCCGAGTGAGCCGTCCGGTCCCTCCGTCACACCGTCAACGACGGCAGTCAGAGGTGCGCACTTCTGCTCCTTGCGGCGCGCGTCATCAACCATCGCGAGACATTGGTCGAAGACATCTTGGGGCATCTTGGCGACGAACTGCTCTGCCATGTCGGCGAGGGCAGAGCGCGCGCCCTTGTCGCGATAGAGATGGCCCGTGAGCGCAATCGTATTGACGTTGAAAGCCACTGCGATCAGAAGCCCGATCAACAGACTGGTCCACTGCGTCTGCTTCTTGTAGGCCTCCCCCATGGCTTTCAGGGACTGATCGACCCACGCGCTGACGTCCCTTGTGAATGCCGCGACGTCCGTGGCTCCACTCTTCGCCAGACCGAGGAGCTGCGTCTTTACGCTCGTCGTACCCGGCAGCGCTTCGACGGCCGCTACCACGTCTGTCATCGACGGAACGATCGGGGGCAGGCTCAATCCCTGCATCAAGATCCGTGCGACCAGGTTGGGATCCGCGTATGAGTGCTTCACCTTGCCGTTGAAGAAGGATGCCAGCGCTGGGCTTTTGCTGAGCGCACTGGTGATTGCAGGTTCGTCGAAAAGCTCGTTCAGGTGCTTGGCCAATTGCCGCCCGCGCAGTGTAAAGGTCTGCGCGATGAACTCGTTGACGATCGTGACGAAGAGGCTCGATCCGAGAAAGACGATGCTCAAACCCAGCGCGACGTCGACCCAGGCTGTCAGATCACCCATTACTTGCCCTCCCCCACGCACTGCTTAGCGGGGCTTTCTTCCTTTGACCGATGCGGTCTCCCTTACGCCGAAGGCGCACGTCGACCGGTAGTCGAGTGAGCCCTCCACGCCAAGTCGGGATCTTCCCTGATCCGGCGGCCGACGTTGACGCGGCTGCGCCAGACTCACTGAGCGTGCCGCGCAAGCCGTGTGGCCTGGACAGGAGAGCGACAATCCACCAGTTCATCACACTGGGCTCTTCTCACAAATCAGTTCTGCGAACCGCGCAGGCCACTCGTCACTGCGGAAGTGGACGCTTTCTAGAATCCATCGTCAGCCAACGTATGCAGCGCAGCAAAAGGTTCACGACGCTCAGGTGCGAAGAACAGCGCTCGCAAGGGGTCGGCTGTCGCCTCGCGCACAAAGGCGGAGGTGCGCGCCTGGCGGGTTACACTCTTGATGTTCTTGACGATGCAATACTTGACCTCTGAGCGCGACAGATCCACGACGAGTGTCGACCCACCGCGGAACCGATGGCTCGGGGTGCCGCTCGACTTATTCTCCGGCACCTGTCGCGATTGCGTCAGTGCGACCACTACCTGCGGAATATGCCTGCCGTCGGGGTTGACTCGCATCGCGGCCCGCAGCTCGTGCACCTCGAAGCCAAGCTTTGCATCGAGGTCGAGCCCCAGCTCCTTTGCGAAATCCGGCACGGCCTTGAAAGCGGCCTCGAGTTGATGATGCAACTCGATTCGCTGTGCTCGTGTCTTATCGAATAGCGCCTTTCGGTCATCCAGATACAGGCAGTCGTCGGCGTAGCGCTTCAGCCCTTCGATGACGCCATCGTACTGCTCCACGAGCGCCTTCTGCTTCGCCTTGGAAAGTTCCGACAGGTCGATCCCCCGCCAGCGGAGCGTATCAGACGACAGCGTACGCGGGGTGTCGGGATTCCCCGCGTCGAGCGTGAGCGGATAGATGCCGCGGCGGCGGAAGGCCTCTACGAAGGCAACGCGATATCGATAGCGGTCGTCGGCGACGAGATCGAAGTCAGCGGTGATTAGCGCACGCAGATACTCAAAGAACGTCACGTCGACCGGCGGCAGATAGTCGACCGCACGAATACACATATTGAGGACGTGACTGGCGGATTTGGCGGCCTCGTCGGCAAGGCGTTTGACCAGATCCGGATGGATGGCCCCGCTGGGGAGCACGCCCGTTCCCCCGGTATAGATCCGCAGCAGATCGGCGACGCGTGTATTGTAGATCGCGATGAAGGCATCGAAGACCGCGGCCACCAGCACCGCGCCGCGCGCATGCGGGGTAACGCGATTCTGCAAGTCGGCAGGGTCCGGCTCGAAGCGCTTCCAGACACCGTCTTCAAGGCGGCCGATGGCGTTGCGCAAGGCGCCGCGCCCGCCGGTCGCCTGCCCGAACTGTACGGCGAGGCTGCCCAGCATCGACTCGGCCCCCTCGATGTTGCCGCGGGTTCGGGCAATTTCCTGCTCCAGCAATTCGGGGATGGTGAAGTGCTGCATCAGCGCCACGATGTCGGCGAACCCCTCGTGCAATGCGAGCACGTCGAGATTGGTGGGCTCATTGAAGCGCCGGTACATGCCGTCGAGGATGGCGTGGGTGGTTTCGTGCGCGATGATGTCGTGCGAGAGACACGAGTATACGCGACTGCCGGGCATGTGCGTGGCGGGATCGTCGGCGCCAGCTTCGAAGTAGCCAAAGAGAAGCGCGACCTCCTGCGGACTATAGAACGCGTTGGCTTGCCGCAGCGCATGCGGGCGGACTAGCAGACGCCGGACGAACTTCTTGTCATCGTTCCGCTTGTTCGGTTGGGGGCGCCACAGAACAGGCCGTCCCAACGCGCGCTCGAAGTGCTCGATGGTCTTCATGGCAACGGCGTAGACCATCTGCTGATGAAACTGCGGGTTTCCCTCTGACGGTGCCCAACCGTCGCGCGCCAACAAGCGCGGGTCGTCGAGGTCGACAGGCTTGTGCGGCTCTTTGGCGGCATCCACGTCTTCGACCGCGAGATATTCACCGACCGGTCCCTTCTCGAGTTCTTCCCAGCGAATCTTGAGCGTGACCTCGTTCATGCCGGCCGTATCGAGTCGTCCCGACAGGCTGGGATCCACAGCATACACGCGGATTCGGCGGTGCGGCGGGTCGGCGAGCGCCGGCTGCGCGTCGCACGCCTTCAGCACATCCGGGACAACACGTTCCGACCGCTTTGTGTGCGGAGCTGCCTCACCAGCAATGACCGGGTAGCGTGCCGCCACCTGCTTGCGCAGTGCCAACGACGCACCTTCGTCCTCGATCACCGCCTGCATGAACTGGCGTAGTGGCCGTCCCTCGAGCTTGGTCTCGTCGGTAGGATCTGGAACGATCTTCTGCAGCTCCTCATTGAGCAGCCAGCGTTGCGCAAGCTCGAGATTGAACATCTTCTCGCGCGGCGGAATCTCGACTATGCCGAGACCGGTGAACATCCGCAGGAAGGCGAGCGCATGGCTGGACTTGTCGCTCTTCTTGCGATCGAGAAAGGGTTTCACCCCGAGAGCGGAGTGGGCCTGGAGCACACCGTTGCCAAAATGCTCATCGTCGGACTTCAGTTTGGCGGAGCTGAACAAGGCGAATCGTACCGCCTCAACGCGGCGCCAATCGCGCGGTAGCTCCATTTTGTATTTCTCGAACCACAGCGCCGCGGCCGCGGCCACTTGGGGCGTCGCAGAGGATGTGCCTTCGCCGTTTCGCCGCACCGAAGTCGGGCAACCGAAGACGGCCCACGGGATGTTGGGCGTATACGCAGCGATCGCTTTCCTCATCGCCGACTTCGGGCCGAAACTCCCTTCGAGTGTGAACCCGTCGAGGTCGGCGTAGGGCTTGTGGTTCGCCATCACCCCACACACCGCAATGACGCGAGGATAGCGGGCGGGATACACAACGACCCTCGGCGGCGTAGGGCCGACGTGGTTCCCTGCGGCAGCGCAGATACACAGCCCCGCCTCGTACGCTTTGTCGACGGCCTCGGCCCACGCCTGCGAGGGCAGGCCTCCCATGCTCATCGTGAGCACGTCGCAGAGCGTCTCGACGGCGTAGTCGAGTGCCTGCGCCAACGCGCTCGTACGCAACAGCACCACACTCTTTGCGACGCGCAACGGAACGACTTCGGCATCCGGAGCTCCACCCAGGCGGACTCCACCGGCGGCCGCGACCGGGCCGCCGGCAAGGATGCTGATTGTACCGGTGCCGTGGCTGGTGTTGTCAGGCAGCAGCCCGAGACTGTCGGCATCGACGCTGGGATCATCGTCGCTGTCGACGAAATCCCTACCGAGTGTGGGGCGGATCTTCAGAGGTACCGTTTCATGTCGCCGATAGTAACCGGTATCGACGTGCGCGATGCGCGTCAGCGGATCGGTGAAGTTGACTTCATCGCGTGCCGTCGCGAGCTGCGTATAGTCGTCGTCCAGGTGCCAAGCGAACTTGTTAGGGCCGGGAGCCTTACCGTTCTTCGAGTCCTGACAGATGTCGCGGCAGTCCTCGCCCGCCGCCCCAAGGCCACGGCCACTTCCGGCTTCGCTCCCGTCCACGAAGATGTCGTGAATGATGTCGGGCTCGGCGAACACCACGTCCGATTCGGAAACACCTAACTGATCCGCCACTCGTGCGTGCGCCAGGTCCCATGGCGTTGCGCCTCCGTCCGGCAGCTCGGCCAAGTACCACTGCGGCTCGCTCATGGCACCGAAGGTCGTCGCCTTCGCGGGTGACGTCTCGTAGAGGGGCCGTAAGTTCGCGCGAGACTCCGCCGCCCGCAACGCGTTCGACGGACGAAGCTTGACCAGCACACGGTTGGCTGCGGCTAACGTGCGTTTGTTTCTGGACACAGCGGTCTCCTCAAGGAAGTCAATGTGTGGCAAGCGCAACAGCAACGAGATGGGCTGACGCTCGACGGTTCAGGGGGTGCTGGTGACGACACACAAAGGTCGGACGATGACGCGACATAGATTTGGACGGCGATCCGGGAGTCGTTGTGCCTACGTCAGCATGATCGTGCGCGCGTTCCACCGGTCCGGAAACGCTGCTTCCTCGAGGTAGGCATCGAGGTGCTGGTAGATCAGTTCCGCTCCGTCCAGTTCGTGCTGGCGTCCCCTGTCGAACTCGAAGTCTGGATGATCGCCCAGGTGACGATACCCAAGAGCCTTGATCGATTTCGCTAGTGCTGCGATTGCCCGACCGAGTTGAGGATAGACGGCAGCGACTTGCTCCAAAGTCTTGGGGTCCCATGCTCGGGGAACCAAGTCCCGCCGATTGACCACTCGCCTCGTGCGCGCGCCCAATCTGGAGTTGTAGTGGGCGGCGAAATCGGCGTTGCCGCACGTCGGTCCGGCAAATGAGAAGCATTCCATGATCGCCTTCGTGTCCGGCGCCCACTCTTCCGTGAGCCAAAGCGCCGTTGCATGCACCGCAGCGCCCCCCTTGCTGTGGCCGGTGACGGCGACGCGTTCCCCAGGTGCAACCGCGCGAGAGAGGAACTGATCAATCGTCTCACCGCCGCTGACCTTTCGAGCAGCCTGCACCTCTTCGCGAAGATGATCGAGTACCAACTTGCCGAGAAACTCCGCGGTCGCTTGCAACCCTTGATTGATGTGAGTGGCCGCTTTGCTCATTGCGGCGATGGTGCCGGCCTCGAGACGGCCGCGCGGTGCATCGACCATCAGATCAATCCGTGCGATGAGGGCTTGGTCAACTACGTCAGCGTTTTGAAGTAGCTGGGGCAGTTCAATCGTGGGCGCAATCGACTCCAAAGGCTCCTTTAGTTTGTCGAGCACCCCAGCAATCCTCTGTTGAGCGCTCGGTTGAGAGGTCAGTTGATCGGTCGCACCGGTGTCGGTCAGATTTCGGATGATCAGATCACCAAGTGCAGTGCTGGCGGATATCAGCGCGTTCGGTGTGGCCGCTGACCAGGGCGTCATATAACGCACCCAGAAATCCCCGAACACCCAGTCAAACCACGAAACCGGGTTTGTGCCGCGGATCGCGATGGCCCAGTGCGGCATGCTGTCAGGTGCTTGGCGTCCGCGCTTTACGACGAACGCCATCGCATCGTCGACCAAGGAAACAGGTGCGCGGAATACGGCAGGGCCCCAAGCGAGCTCCCACATCCCGGCACCAGCCTCTGGTAGCTCGTTCAGCCAAGGCTCGAGCTTCGCTTTGATCTCCGCCACGGAATGGCTACCGATCCCGCGGTAGGTCAATGCCGCAAGCGCCAACATGGCCTTATCGACGGGGTCCATCCTTCCCTCCTTGAGACACTGGCGTTGGCGCAGTCCTTCCGTGCGTCAGCTCGAACGGCAGCAAGTCCTTCTTGGGTTGGGATTCGAGCCCTGTGTCTCGTCGCCGCGACGCTTGGCGGCATGAGCTATCGCGCTAGCACATAGGCAGTCTATTGGGGATTCTCCCTAGGTAGCGAGATGCGAAGGCTGAAATCGAAATCGATGGCGATACTTCATCCATCCGGATACCGCAGTGTTGCCCAGGCGCTTGAAGCGCGGTGACCCCCTGATCAGAGGGCCGGCAGCCAAATCATGGGGCGCTGAGGGTCTCCCCACTCATCGAGTGCGGCGTGCAAGCAGCGCGGCCTGCACGCCGATGATCAGCGCCGTGAGCACGAAGCCGGCTGGGACCATGAGCATGGCGTAGAAGAGGTATGCTTCCTGGCCGGCGAGCAGCGCAAAGGCGAAGGCCAGCGCGCAGAGCGCAAACAGCCCGGGCGCGATCACCAGCGCGACGAACACCACGCCATACCATCCCGCAGCGAGCGCCGCGGCGATCTCGTCGGCCCCGTAACTGATCCTGGCTTCCGCGCCATGCCCGCCCACGACCGCAATCGGTGTCAGGCGCTCGCCTACCGCGGGCCGTTGCGGGTTCAACACCATGTCGCCGACCTCGTCGGGAGAGAGGCGGCGATACTCGACGCCGATTCGGCGCCCGAGCGCAACCATCGTCAGGGCACCGAGCACGAAAGCGATCACGGCAACCGCGACGGCGACGGCGCGCAGCGTCACCGGCGTCGCACCCCAGTGCCCAACCACCGGATTCGGCAGACGCCGCGTCCAGAAGCCACCCGGTTCGGGGTCGGCACTCATTGGTATCGAAGTGCCTGAGTCGACGTCGGCGCTCCGCAGCAGGAAGTTGAGCTCCAGTGTGCGGTCGGGCGCCAGCTCGACGTCGGCGATCTCCCACGGCTGCAGGGTTCCCGACGACGCTCGCACCGTGTGGGGCCCGACTGCGTCGCAGGGCAGCGCGAAGCGTCCGTCCGGCGCGCTGACGGTGGCGCAACGGCGCTCGCCGTTCGGAGTAACGACCTCGACGATCGCGCTCCGGAAGGGACGACCGTCCGGCCCGACCACGTTGCCACTGAGCAGTGCCGCCGTGGCACCGCTCGCACCGAGCAGAAGAAGCATCGACGCGACGACGACTCGCAGCATGACAGCGCGCACATGCCACGGGGCGGCCAGAGCCCGCAACGTTGGCGGGAAACCGTCAGCTCCTCTTCGCACTCGTGCTCGTAGCGGGCTGGTCACAGGTGCTTCGGACCGCCAGCACGTCCGCGAATGGCCAGGCGGCGAGAGCGCCGAAGTGCGGGGGCCGCGCAGTCTTCGGATCGTGCGAGTCCGCCCCGACGCGCGCAGGTCGTCACGGCGACGTGACGACCTCCACGGTCACTCCGCGGACTCCGGCATCGAGGTCGACGTTCAACTTCTCGAAGCCGATCACACGCCCGTTCGCATCCTTGCGCAGGATCGTATCGTCGTCGGCCTCCTCGCACGCTTGTTCGCGCGCCGGATCCTCGATGGATGCCCTGCTGTTCCACTTGGCGCGCGCCACGGCTGGCGCGACGTCGAGCCGCTGCTTGATGAGTGTCAAGACGCGCTCGACGATGGCGGCGTCGGACGATCGGTCGACCTTCGTCGTCGCGCAGCCCGACACCAGCAGGGCGGCAAGCGCGAGGGCAACGCTGCGAGACGCCGGACGTGCCAGGCGGCGACCGACCGACGTCATGCTCGGACGCCGGCCCTTCATCTCGTCGCGACAGGTTCCAGGCCGGTCTTTGCGACCGTGCCGGAGGCCGTCGGCGACGCGAGAAACGCAATCAGGGCGCGAGCCGCCTCTTGATGCGCCGCCCCCGCCGCGATGCCGGCCGCGAACCTCAGACTCGCGCGCAACGTCGCGCTCGGGGGGATCGCGCTCGGCGGTCTAGTCGTGGCCGGTGTT
>CADEER010000201.1 GCA_902826395.1 uncultured bacterium | reverse complement strand
CTCTGTGCCTCTGCTTCGAAAATTCCCTGAATGAACCAGTGAGATGGATCTGGGATCGCAATTTAGCGCTGTCCTTTGCGGCAACGTACCTATCCGTTCCGGCGGTGGCGTCTTCGTATGGCGCGAAGCGCCACGGGGACTGTGGTGAATTTTATTCCGTGGCGCCGAACAGCAGCTCGATGATGCGCGCCAGATCGTCGGCGTCGAGCTCGCCGTCCTGATTGGCGTCCTCGCCGCACCCGCGGCCCTCGCGGTTGGCAATCGCGATGCTCGCCGCGACCAGATCCGCGGCGCTCAGTACCCCGTCGCAGTTGGCGTCGCCTGGAAGATCGGAGGCCGATGTGGCGGTCGCCGTGGCCGCGGTGGCGGTCTCGACTGGTGGGGGCGTAGCGGTGGAGCTCGGCTGCGGGTCGCCGGTCGCCGTCGCGCTCGGCGACCCGATGGGGCTGTGCGTGACGGTTGCGGTCGGTGATGACGTGTTCGCCGCGGTCGCTGATCCAGTGGGGCTCGGCGTGACGGTCGTGGTCGGCGATGAAGTGTGGGTCGAGGTCGGCGTGCGAGTCGAGGTCCGGGTGGGTGACGAAGTGAGGGTCGCGGTCGCCGAACCGGTAGGGCTGGGCGTGACGGTCGCGGTCGGCGAAGAAGTGTGTGTCGTCGTCGGCGTGCGAGTCGGCGTCCGGGTGGGTGTGGTGGTCGGTGGGACGGGCGTGTTGGTCGCGGTACGTGTCGGTGTCGCGGTCGGCGTGCGTGTTGGAGTACTGGTGCGTGTGGCTGTCGGCGGCGGTGTCAGGGGAGCGGCGATCGAGGCTGGGTGCAGCGATCGCGGTGAGCCGTCGTCCGACACGATGTGGCCGCGGATGTGGCCTGGGCTGCCGTCGAAGACAAATCGACAATGTGTGTCGGTGAGGTTGGTGCCGTTCACGATGCGCAGCGACTGACCGGCGTTGACGGTCTCGGTATCAGAGTCGACGACCGCGCCGGTGGCATCGACCAGCGCGGCGCTGACCGACACGTCGGCGGCGCCGACGTTCTGTGCCCAACACTCCAGCTCGTCGGGGACGAAGCCGCGCAGAGGTGGTGTATAGCTCGTCGCGTCGACGCCGGGATTGCCGCCGCTGGCAGTGGCTGGGTAGATCAGCCGCATGCCGGCGCCCATCGGTTCGAGGAATGCGACGTAGCCGCGCACCGGTGCGTCGAAGTCGAAGCGGCACGACACCGGCTCGGTCGACTCGACGGCGGTGTTGGTGAGAAACCCCAACTCGCCCGGCTGCAGCGGCATGTTCGAAACGCTGGACAGCACGGCACCGTCGGCATCGAGGAGATCGGCGCCGACCTGCACCACGGCATCGTCGAGATTGTGGGCGACGCAGTGCACGACGCCGTCGAGCGGGCGCAGCGGCGGCGTGTACAGTGTTCCGGATGGAGTCACGACCTGGGTCGCGGCGGCGTTGAAGCGAACGTTGCCGCCCATGCCGTCGCCCATCGTGATGAAGCCGCGCACCGCGCTCGGATTGCCGGCGAAGCTGAACTCGCAATAAGGCGCGCCTGGGGGATCCAATACCCCGATGAGGCTTCTCGCGGCGCCGGCATCGAACTGCTCCGTCTCCTCGTCGAGCACGATGCCGTTCATGTTGCGCAAGCGAGCCGTCACCTCGACCGGACCGTCGCCGACGTTCTGCGCATAGCAGCTCACCAGCTCGTCGGCGGCACTGATTACCGGCGGCGAGTAGAGGGTGACGGCGGGCAGCGCCAGGCCGCGTACCTCGACTGCCGCGGCGAGCAGGCTCGTGCTGCCGGTGGCGGGATCGTAGAACGACAGGTAGCCGCGCACCGCGGCGTCGTCGCCGTCGAAGATGAAGCGGCAGTAGGCGGCGCCCACCGAGTCCACGTTGAAGAATAAGGGTGCGAAGTCGCCGGGGGCGACCATCATCGCATTGCCCTCGAGGTCGGCGCCGCTGCCGTCGCGCAGTACCGCCGAGACCGCGACGCTCGCGGTACTGAGATTGTGTACCGCGCAGGAGACCGAATGGCTCTCGGCGTTCCGCAGCGGCGCCGTGAATGCAGTCGTCGCGGCGACTTCGTTCGCCGTGATAACGGCCACCAGCAGCGCGCCGAGCGCGAGTGCAATGCCTACGGCTCTCGGTTTGGCGATGGCGCTCGCCGGCGAGCGGCGCCGGCGAGCGACGCGCTTCCATCGGCGACGCTCCGACCCCACGTTACGCATGCGTGTATCTCCGACTCATCGTGCAGCGCGCGACCCTACATGGATGGGTGTGGTGCGCCAACTCGCGCAGCCAAATGACTGGCGGGGCTTTGTTGCGTTCGCCGTGAACTTCCGGAAGGCTCGCCTTTCGATGAGAGGCGAACTGCAGCCCTACAGGTTGACGCGGCGCCAGGTTCTCAAGGCCGCCGCGGCCGCGGTGCCTCTCGGGATGCTCGGTTGCACCGAGGATCGGCGGGACAACTACCTGCAGGTCGGCGGTCTGCCGGTCACCTGCAATCTGACGCTGCCGGTCGCTTGTGTCGGCTACGCGGCCGCGATGAGCGGTGCGCCCGCCGACGCGCCGCGGTTTGAGTTCGAGTACAGCAAGTACAGCGGCTGGCCCGAGATCAAGGAATCGCTGATGGCAGGGCGGATCGAGGCCGCGTACATGCTGGCGCCGCTGGTCATGGACCTCGCCGACAACAGCATTCCGGTCAAGATCGTCTCGCTCGGACACCGCTCGGGCGCCGTCATCATGGTGCGCACCGACTCGCCATACGACTCGTTTCGCAAGCTCGCCGGCAAGACGATCGCCATCCCGAGCCGGTTCGCGGTCGACTTTCTCTTCCTGAGAAAGATGCTCGCCGAAGAGGGGATGAGTCACGACGAGATCAAGATCGTCGAGATGCCACCGCCCGACATGCCGGCGGCGTTATATGCCAACGCCGTCGACGCGTACTGCACCGGCGAGCCGTTTGGTGCCGCGGCGCAGCGCGCCGGCTACGCGAAGCCGTTGCGCATGACGCGCGACGAATGGCCGACGTACATCTGCTGCGTACTGACCGTGCGCGCGCGATTGATCGAAGAGAATCGCCCGATGGTGCAAGAGCTGGTCAACTACGTTCTCGGCGCCGGGCGCTGGCTCGACGCGCGACCCGAGAACCGCGACAAGGCGGCGGAGCTCGCGGCAGGGATGACGTTCTTCAATCAGGACCCGGAGATCATCAAGTTCGTCATGCAGAACCCGGCAGACCGGGTGACGTACGGCGACATGCGGATGATTCGCCAGGAGTTCGACGACCTGATGCAACTTTCGATCGAGGCCGGGACGATCAAGCGCCCGATTGCCTATGAAAAGTATGTTGACGAGAGCTTCATCGGCAATGCGCGCGCCGCGTCGATCGCGATCTGACGCTGCTCGTGCCGCGAGCCGGCGCGCCGCACTGGTCGCTTGCGTGCTGCTGGCGACGAGCGTGTCAGCGACAGACCGGCCGACGCTCAAGGCGGGCGTCTTCGAGCCGGCTCGCATGGCCCCGGACTTTTCTCTCGCCGCTTCGGATGGCGGTGAGCTGACGCTCGCGCGTTTTCGCGGCAAGGTGGTGGTCTTGGCCTTCGGATTCACCTCCTGCACCAATGTGTGCCCGGTGACGATGTCGGTGCTGGCGCAGGCGCGAAAGGAGCTGGGGGATCAGGGCGACGAGCTTCAGGTCGTCTACGTGACGGTCGATCCGGCGCGCGACGACGCCGCGACGATGCGCAAGTATCTCGCGTTCTTCGACCCGACATTCATCGGCGGCACCGGCAGCGAGGAGCAGTTGGCGGCGGTGCGAGAGAAGTTCGGCATCGCTTCGAAACGGGAGGACACCGGTGCCGGCGGGTACTCGTTCGCCCATTCGTCGTACACCTACCTGATCGACCGCGCCGGTGTGCTGCGAGCGCTGATGCCGTATGGAAATCCGGCCGCCGACTACGTGCACGACGTGCGGATCCTCCTGCAGGAGCGACCTTCCGAAGCAACGCCGTGACGGTGCGCCAGCGACGATGGGTAGGCGCACTGCTAGTAGGGGGCGCCGCGGTTTTCGTCGCCTGGGCTGCGATCGCGCCCGTGAGCAAAGGTTCCAATGAAGAGATATTCGAAATTCCGAACGGCACCTGGGCGCGGCGCATGGCGGGCGATCCGGTCGAGATTCTGCCGGAAGAGATCCGTCTCGTCCTCGGCGTCCGGGACATCCTCCTGCTCAAGAACTCGGACTCGGTGCCGCAGATCTTCGGACCGACCTTGATGATGCCCGGTCAGAGCTTCCGGCTCCCTTTCGTCATGGCCTCGGAGTACCAGTTCGCCTGCTCGGCGCACGCCAGCGGTCAGATGACGATCATCGTCGAGCCGTTTCCCGAAACACCTTGGGCGCGTTTGCGCTGGCGCGCGCGTGAGCTCTTCAAGTCCAGGCCTGACTCCGAAACTGTCGAACCCGTCCCTCGAGCGGAACCGTCGACATGAACAAGCTGACGCAATCACTGCCCTCGATCGGCGTCCTCTCGCTGCTGCTGGCCGCCTGGTGGATCGCCGTCGCCTGGAGCGGCAGCGTGATCTTCCCGACGCCCTGGCAAGTCGTCACCGGCACTGCCGAGCTGATCAGAAACGGCACGCTGTGGCTCCACATCAGCTCGTCGCTGCTGCGGGTCGCGGCCGGGTTCGGCCTGGCGGTGGCGCTCGCCCTGCCGCTCGGCCTGTGGATGGGTTGGGTGAACGGCGCGTACCTCACGCTGAACCCGCTGTTCCAGATTCTGCGGCCGATCTCGCCGATCGCCTGGATCCCGATCGCGATTCTCTGGTTCGGCGTCGGCAACGCGTCGCCGGTCTTCCTGATCTTCATCTCGTCGGTCTTTCCGATGATCGTGCAGACGGTCGCCGGCGTACATACGATCGAGAAGCGCTATCTGCGGGCGGCCGAGAATTTCGGCGTCTCGCGCTACACGTTGTTTCGCCAGGTCGTGATCCCGGCCGTCCTGCCGCAGATCGTCGTCGGCATGCGGATCGGCCTCGGCGTCGCCTGGCTGGTCGTCGTGGCCGCCGAGATGATTGCTCTGCGTAGCGGCCTCGGTTACCTGATCATGGACTCACGCAACGCCGGCAATCGCTACGACCTGGTGATCGCCGGCATGATCATCATCGGCTTGATCGGACTTTTGCTCGACGGCGGCATGCGGCTCCTGGAAGGCCACAGACTCGTGCGGTGGCGCTATGCACACTAACGGATCGGCGCGGGCCAAGATCGACGTCCGCAACGTGCGCAAGGCGTTTGCCTCGGAGAAGGTCTCGCTGCCGGTCGTCGACGGCGTCGACCTGCAGGTTGCCGACGGCGAGTTCGTCGCGCTGATCGGTCCTTCGGGCTGCGGCAAGACGACTCTGATGAACCTGATCGCCGGATTCCTCCAGCCCGATGACGGCGCGGTTTTCATCGACGGCATCGAGCGCCGCAAGCCGAGCTCGCAGGGGATCCTGATCTCCCAACAGGGATCGATCTTCCCCTGGCTCACCGTGCAGGAAAATCTGATGTTCGGCCTCAACGGCCACGCCCACACCGACAAGACCGGCATCGCCGATCACTACGCGTCGATCGTCGGGCTCAAAGGCTTCGAGACGAGTTATCCGCACCAGCTCTCGGGCGGCATGCTCAAGCGCGCCGAGCTGGCGCGGGCTCTGGTGGTCAAGCCGGAGATTCTCTACATGGACGAGCCGTTCTCGGCGCTCGACGCGTTGATGGGGCTGCGCATTCGCAACGAGCTGCTGCGCATCCTCGCCGAGGAGAGGCACACCGTCCTGATGATCACGCACGACGTCGAGGAGGCGATTCACCTGGCCGACCGGATCCTGGTGTTGTCGCCTCGACCAACGCGTGTCCAGGCGGTCTTCGACGTCCCGTTCGCGCATCCGCGGAGATTGACGAGCCCGGAGGCACAGGAGCTGCGGGTCGCGGTGCTGCGACAGCTCGGCGTCGACGCCTGATCGCGGCCGAGCCGGCCGCGATCGAATCGCGCGATCGATTTGTACCCTCTGGCGGGAAAACGAAGGATTCGCGCCCGTACACGTACTCGTACGCGTACTCGTACACGGATTTCCTGCATGAGCCCGGCATTGATCGTGTACGTGTACGGGTACGTGTACGTGTACGGGAGAAAATCGGCAGTCCCTGGTGGGCGTGAGCGAAGAAGTGGCCGGCGTGATTGGCAACCGTTTCGGCGCGCGTGTATTCTGCCGCGATATGTCGAATCGATTCACGCGCCGTGCCGCAGCGATCTCATTGTGCCTGCCGCTTTTTGCGGCGACCGCTCACGGCGCGGCGATCACGGTCTCCTCGGCTACGGTGCAGCGGCAGCACCAGGAGGAGGCGCAGCTCTGCGTCGGCCTGGTGCTGCGCAGCAACGAGAAGATCGCGGGTACCGAGAACGAGCTGGTGTGGGACGAAGATTGCGCGACGCTGCTCGATCAGAGTTGCGCGGAAGACTCCGGTCACGGCAAGCAACTCAGCGGCACCCTGCAAAAGCAGCGCGGTGCGTACAAGGCGCTGCTCCTCAGCTTCAGTGACACCGATCCGATGCCGGCTGGGCCGCTCTACTGCTGCAACTTCCTGGTGCATGCCGAACCCGGTAGCTGCTGTCGGGTGCGGGTCACCAATCCCGGCGGCAGTGACCCCGAGGGCAACTCGATGCCCGTCCAGGCCGGCCCGCCCGGCCAGCTCTGCGTCGCCTCGGACGGCAGGGGCGTCGGAGGCAGCGGCGGCCTGGGCGGCGGCAGCCTCGGCGGCGGCAGTCTGGGCGGTGGCACCGGAAGTATCGGCGGCGGCGGCTCTGATTTCGGTGGCGACACCGGCAACCTGGGCGGCGGCACCGGGAATCCAGGTGGCGGTGGCTCCGGCGATGTCGGCGGCGAGGCTCCTGCCAGCGGGGGTGGCAACACCGTGCTCCCCGGCGGCGGTGGCAACACGGTCCTCCCGGGCGGCGGTGCGCAAGCCAGCGGCGGTGCGGCGGGCGGATCCGAGGCCGGCGGAAGTGCCGCTGCCGGTGGTGCACCGGCAGCCGCGCCGGCAGAGAGCGCGCCGCAAGGCGGCGTCAACGCGGCCGGCGAGATGGCCGGGCAGGGCCCCGGGCAAGGCCAGGTCGCTCCCGGGCAGGGCGCGGTGCCGCCCGCTGCGCCAGGGCCGAACGCCGCATCGCAGGTACAGGCCCCGGCTGCTGCTGCGCCGGGTGGCGTCGCGACTCCTCGGGTGGCGCAGGGCGTTGCTCCGACGCCGGCGGCGACACCGCCGAGCGAACCGACCCCGGCCGCGGCGACCGCCGCTGCCGAGGAGCCGACCAACGAACCGGCGGCACCCGCCGTCGGTGACGAAGCCGCTCCCGAGGCCGAGAAGCCGAGTCCGCGCGACGTCGCACCGGCCGCCGGTCAGGGCGCCGCGGCGCGACCGCGGCGCATGCCGCTCGACGAGGACGAGAGTTGGTTCGGCTGCCAGACCACTTCCAGCGGCGCACCGGCGTGGCCGGCCCTGGCGCCGCTGCTGTTGTTGCTCGCGCGGCGCCGGCGTCGTATCTGAGCATCTGCTGCGGCCGCCGCTGGTCAGACTTCGATGCCGGCTCGACTCCCAAACCGCACTCGCAAGGAGAATTCATGTTGAACACTGCCTCCAGGTTCGAGCTCCGCGCGGCGACCGCCGCTGTCTGCCTGGTCCTCTTCTCCGCATCGATCGCGACGGCGGTCGAGCTCAAGTTGCAGCGCCGCGATGCCGAGGCCGGCAAGGGCCGTGTCTGCGTGGTCATGGATTCCGGCGGCGTCGACATCGCCGGCACGCAGAACGACTTGCGCTTCGATTCGACCTGCGCCGGGCTCGAGCAGGCCAACTGTGTCGCCGCCAAGCAGCACGGCAAGCCGTTGCACGGCAGCCTGCCGACCAACGAGCCGTCGACATTCCGCTCCCTGGTATTCGCCCTCGACAACGTCGACCCGATGACCGACGGCGAGGTCTACTGCTGCGACTTCACCATCAAAGGCGAGGGCGACGGGTGCTGCCAGGTCGAGATGACGCGGGTCGGCATCAGCGATCCGCAGGGTGTCGCGCTCGACGCCACGGTCAAGGAAGATCGCGTCTGCCTGCTCGGCGAGGGCAAGGCGGAGGCTGTCGAGGTCGACTTCCAGCAGCCGTCGCCCGAGCCGCAGGAGCCGGCGTCGTCGTCGAGTTGGCTGTGGGTTGCGATCATCGCCGCCGCGGTGCTGGGGATTCTGTTCTTTGCATTGCGCAGGGCCGGGTGAATCGCGGCCTGCGGCCGCGATTCACGGGGCGGCGGGCTGACCGGTGAGGAGGGCGCATGACCGACGCGG
>CADEER010000200.1:3275-8387 GCA_902826395.1 uncultured bacterium | reverse complement strand
CCGATAGCGTTCCGCTCACCGGCGCGGACTGCATGCTGCGCGCCTTTGATCGCGAGACGCGGCGGTACCACACGGCGAGCCACGCTTCGCAGCTCGTGCTGCGGCTCGGTCCCGGGCTGGACGTCGCGGCGCTGCGCGACCTGATCGCCGCCACGGCGCGGGCGGCGCCGATCGTGCGAGCACCAATCCGGCGCCCGTGGCTGCTCGGTGCGCCGGTGTACGATCTGCGGCGCGCCGCCCAGTGCGCGGTGCCGCCGCTGCGGGTTCACGAAGCTGCCGAACCCAACGGTGTGTTCCCGCCCGCTCCATTCAGCGCGGCGCTCAACGAACCGTTCGATGCTGCTCGCGGCGAGCTGCTGCGCTTCGATCTGGTGCGCCATGCGGACGGCGCGGCGGATCTGGCCCTGACCTGGCTACACATGCTGCTCGACGGCAGCGGTAGCGAGATCTTTGTGCGCGCTCTCGCCGAGGTGGCCGACGGTCGGCGCGCCGCGGTCGAACAATCGATTGGTTCGATGTCCGTCGGGCCGCGGTTCGCCGAGAAGGGCCAGCGTGCGCGCCAGTGGCAGGCTTTCCTGCAGTCGTTTGCGCGTCATCTGCCTCGCTCGCCGGCCGGGCCGCTGCACCGCGTTCGCCAGGATCTGGACTACCGCGTCACCACGCTCGACGAGCGCGAGACGGCGAGCGCGATCGATCTGGCGCGCCACAAGGCGGGCTTCATGACACCGGTGATCTTCTACATGGCGGCCGCGATCCGCGCTCATGACCGGCTCTTGGCGCGGCGCGGCGCCGTGCCCGAGAGCTACGTGGTGCCACTTCCGGTCAACATGCGCCCAAAAGGCGAAGAGGGCGCGATCTTTCGCACGCACGTGTCGATGATCTGGTTTCAGGTGCGGCCGGAACAGGTAGACGACTTCGACGGCTTGATCGCCGAGCTGAAGCGCCAGCGCCATGAGGCGATCCGCGCCGGCATGGTCGAGAACGGCGCGCACGCCATCGACTTCGCGCGCCATCTGCCGGCGGATCTGTTCGGCCGCATGGTGCGGCGCACGCTTGCCGGAGAGCTGTGCTCGTTCTTCTTCGCTTTCACGGGCGACTTCGCTGCCGGCGTCGACCATTTTGCGGGTGCCGCCGTGCGCAACGGCTTTCACGTACCCGCGGTGCCGCCGTCGCCGGGAAGCTGCGCAGCGATGAGCATCTACGGCGGGCGACTGAACCTGACCCACGTGTACCAGCGCAGCGCGCTCGCGCAGGAAGAGGTCGCGCGTTTCGCGGCCGACATGCGCGAAGAGCTGCTACGAGCAAGCTAGCCGCCGCCACCGGACCGGTGCGCGCGGTTGCGGCGGCGCTGTATCTACTGGCGCGGCGGTTAACCGGCAGCTCGGAACGAGCCTGACGGATGCGGCACTGTTGGCCACGGTGCGCCGTCGGTTGCCGACAAGCGAGAGCCGTACGCCGTGCGCGCCGCCTATCGCGTCGACGGACACCCCCGCCGCCTGCGCGGATTGCATCGGCACTGGTAAAGATTGCAAACGGCGGCATTTTCGACGCTTTCGGCGTCGACCCCACCGACCGGGCGGTGCTGGGCTCGGGTTTTGCACGTCCGATCACTCTTGCCTCGGGGGATATGGGATGACGCATCGGACGCAGGAAGCCGCTGGCGGCGGCGCTTCGAGTATGACCGCGGCGGCCGCGGAGGTGACGCCGACCGACATCGAAGGGTTCGACGCGGTGTTGAACGGAGGTCTGCCGCGCGGCCGGCTGCATCTGTTGCAGGGTGAGATCGGCGCTGGCAAGACGACGCTGGCGTTGCAGTTTGCTCTGGCGGGAGCGCGCCGCGGCGAGGCGACCCTCTACGTCAGCCTGGCCGAAACTCAGAACGAGATCCGCGGTATCGCGCGCAGCCACGGATGGTCGCTCGACCCGATCTCCATCTGGCACTACGAGCAGGGGGCTGACGACCAGCGCGCCATGCAGACGGTGCTGCCGGCGGCCGAGTTCGAGTTGCCAGCGGCGATCAGCGCTGTGCTCGACAAGGTCGAATCGAATCGCCCCACCCGCCTGGTGATCGATTCGCTCTCCGAACTTCAAATGCTGGCCGGCGAATCGAGGTGGTACCGCCGCGGCTTGATGCGCCTGCGCGCCGGTCTCGAGGCGTTGGGCTGTACGGCTCTGCTCGTCGATACCAACGACACGTCGCAGGAGGCGGAGAGTTACCTGGGCAGCGTCATTCGACTCGACTCCAAGACGCCGGACTACGGGCCGACGCGCCGTCGCATGCAGATCATCAAGATGCGCGGCCATGACTTCGCGACCGGCTATCACGACATGCGCATCAAGACGGGCGGCATCGAGGTATATCGGCGGCTGGTAGCCGCGGAGCAGCGCCGCCACTTCGAACCGCGTACACTGTCGACCGGCATGGTCCAGCTCGACGACATGCTCGGCGGCAGCGGGCTCGATGTCGGAACCGCGGTCCTGTTTCTCGGACCCACCGGCACCGGCAAGTCGACGACGGCGCTGCAGTGTGTTTCTGCGGCCGCGGCGCGGGGCGAACGCTCCCTGGTGTACATCTTCGACGAGCGGACGCAGACAGTGTTCCAGCGCGCCGCGGGATTGGGAATCCCGCTCGCAAAGTACGTCGACGCCGGCCTCGTGTCGGTGCGGCAGATCGACCCGGCCGAGCTGACGCCGGGCGAGTTCGCGGAGCAGGTGAGCCGCGAGGCGCGCGGCGATGGGGTCGGGTTGGTCGTACTCGACAGCCTCAATGCCTACCTCTACGCGATGCCGAGCGAGCGCTTCCTGACTGTCCATCTGCACGAGCTGCTCGCTCATCTGTCGCAACAGAGCGTGACGTCGATCCTGATCGGCGCACAGCGGTTGCTGAACGACAGCAAACAAGCGGGGCGTCTCGACGTGAGCTACCTTGCCGACACGGTGCTGCTCTTCCGCACGATTCGGGTGGGGGGCGAGCACGCCAAGACCGTCACCGTGCACAAGCGCCGCGCCGGCAATCATCAAACTGGCACACGCGAGATCTGCTTCACCCACGGTGGATTGTCGATGGGTGAGATCGTGACGATCGGGCAGATGGACGTCGAAGGCATGGCCCTCGGAATCTCGGAAGGTGTTCGTGGACTCGACGACGAAGCGTGACGCGGAGCACTGCATCCTCGTGATGACACCGTCCGGCGCTGACGCCGAGGTGGTAAGTGAAGTTCTCGAACGCATAGGCCTGGCGACGCGCGTCTGCCCCACGACCGCGTCGCTCGGCGCGCGAATCCGGGCAGGTGCCGGCGCGGCGGTCGTCGCCGAGGAGGCGATCGGACCGGACGACATCGAGGTCATCAGCGCCCTGCTCGCGGCGCAACCTGAATGGTCGGACATCCCCGTACTCCTGCTCGCCGCCGCCGGTCACGACGTCGGTCCGCTGCTAGAGCGCTTGTGTCGGACGGCGCGCCGCCACATCAGCGTCCTCGAGCGACCCATCCGATCGAGCACGCTGCAGGCAGCGGCCCAGGCCGCGATCCGCTCGCGCGAGCGCCAGTATCAGGTGCGCGACGAGCTCGAGCTGCGACGCCGCGCCGAGAGCGCGTTGCGCGCCAGTGAAGAGCGCCTGCGGCTGGCGGCGGAGGCTGCGCGGTTCGGCACCTACGACGTAGACTTGATCAGCGGCAACGTCGCGACGACGCTCGAGACGCGGCGCATCCTCGGCGCCGACGAGGCGCTGGATCCGCTGCCCGCCGAGCTGCTGGTCGAACAGATTCATCCCGAGGATCGCCAGACGGTATTCGACGCGATGCTCGCGTCGTTTGATCCACATGGCAAGGGAGTTGTCGACGAAGAGCACCGGGTCGTCCTGCCCGACGGCACGGTGCGCTGGATCATGGTGCGCGGCCGCACGACCTTCGGCGCGGGCGGCGTGCGCGCCGTGCGCTCGACCGGCACGATGATCGACATCACCAAACGCAAGCGAGCCGAGGAACAGTTGAAGGAGGCGGACCGCCGCAAGGACAGATTCCTCGCCACGCTCGCCCACGAGTTGCGCAACCCGATGGCGGCACTGCGCATCAGCCTCGATGTCCTGGCGATGAACGAGGGGCTCGGGGCCAACGCGGCGAAGAGCTGCCAGATCATGGAGCGACAGATCGAGACACTCGTCCGGCTGGTCGACGATCTGGTCGACGTCTCGCGCATCATCCAGGACAAGCTGCAGCTCCGACGGACGCGCGTGCATCTCAACTCCGTGGTCGAGCGTGCTCTCGAGGATTCCGCCGCGTCCATCGACGAGGCCGGCCATACGCTGTCCGTTTCGATTCCCCGAACGCCGATCGAGGTCGATGCCGATCCGGTGCGCCTCGCCCAGGTGCTGGCGAATCTGCTGAGCAACGCGACCAAGTACACCCCGCGCGGCGGTCGCATTGGGCTCACCGTCGAGCGCCAGGCCGATCGCGTGCGGATTTCGGTGAGTGACGACGGCTACGGTATCTCCGCCGATCAACGCGACACGATCTTCGAGATGTTCGGCCAGGCGCACGGCACGCTGGAGCGCGGGCAGAAGGGTCTCGGCATCGGTCTCAGCCTGGCGAAGTCCCTGATCGAAATGCACGGCGGCACGATCGAGGTGCACAGCGACGGCGCGGACAGAGGTAGCCGTTTCGATGTCTGGCTGCCTGTCGCCGACAACGTTGGAGAAAGCGCGAACGGCGGCGCACCGCTGGAGCGTTCGCGCGCCGTCGAACGCCGCCGCGTGCTGGTCGTCGACGACAACCGGGATGCCGCACAGGCCCTCGCCGAGTGGATGGAGCTGCAGGGGCACGAATCGCGCTGCGCCTACGATGGCGACGAGGCGCTGATCGAGGCGTCGCGCTTTCGCCCCCAGCTCGTCCTGCTCGACATCGGCCTGCCGAAGATGACCGGCTACGATGTCGCGCGGCGCATTCGCTCCGAGCCGTGGGGCGAGGGCATGGTTCTAGCCGCCGTCAGCGGCTGGGGTAGCGACGCCGATCGCGCCGAAGCGGCGCGAGCCGGCTTCGATCGCCATCTCACCAAGCCCCCGCAACCCGAATCTCTCCGCGCCCTTCTCAATCTGGTCGCAGACAAAGACTGATT